>DATBSS010000669.1:0-10958 GCA_036559665.1 Myxococcaceae bacterium | reverse complement strand
CACGTCCCAGAGCGCCTTGTCGACGTCCCGCGAGAGTACCGTCTTGTCGCCCAGCTCCAGCTTGAAGGAGTGGATCAGCACGTGGAAGTACGTCCATGCCACCACGGAGTCGGGGACGCCCTTGGTCTCGATGGTCAGCTTGAGCTTGTAGGGCGAATGCTCCGCGGTGATGTACGACTCCGGGAACTCCTCGCTCTTGTCGATCTTCCCGTCCCACTCGATCTCGTGCTCGCCGTGGGCGCGGTCCTTCTCCTCCAGCTCCTTCTTCCAGACCGGGTCCTTCTTGTCCCGCTGGAACAGCTCCAGGATGACCTTGTCGATCTCCTTCGCCCGGTCATCCAGCTTGAAGACGATCTTCGGCTTCTCCTCCTTGGGGGCGAAGTGGAAGTCGTTCTTTCCCTCCTCCTTCTTCTCCGGCGGAGGCGCGTGGGCGGCCAGGTTGGAGCGGGTGGTGGCGCTGCCGAGCTTGAGCCGCAGCTCGCGGACCCCGAACGTGGTGGACCGGACCCTGTTCACGTGGGCCAGGTCCACGGCGGTGCGGGCGACGGAGATGGTGCGTTTCATAGAAGAGCGATCCCTACTTCTTGTCGTGCCGGTTCTTCAGGTCATCCTGGATGTCCGCCGCCTTGCCCGACCCTTCCTTCTGGCTGAGCAGCGAGCGCTGGTAGCGCTTCACCGCGTCCAGCAGGACGTCGGGCTTGGGGTCCGCGGCCTGCAGGAAGCCCAGGTTGTACAGGCGGGCCTTCACGCCGGACTCGTGGTTGTGCGAGGGCAGGCTGCCGATCTTCAGCGTCAGCTCCAGGGTCTCGAGATCTTTCGGGAGGTCGGGGACCTTGGCGTCCTTGTACTCGTCCGGGTCGACCGCGGGCGGATAGGAAGGCTTGGGCTTCTCCTTCTTCGGCGGAGGCCCGGGCGGCTTCGGAGGCGGGTGGATGACGATGGTGAGCGCGCCCTTCTTGGCCCCCACGTCGAGGGCGGCGACCTTGATCAGCCCATCCGCGCCAGTGGTGCCCTTGGCCACCACCGGCTCGGTCATGGCCCAGGCCTTGTCCTTGAGCGGCTTGTCCTCCGCGCCCACCAGGACGATGTGGAGCGAGGGCGGCTCCTTCTTCTTTACCGTGACCGTCTTGGTCGCCCCCGTCGGGGCGCCGACCGTCTTCTCCTTCGGGTCGGGGATCTGCACCTTGTCCCCGACCACCAGGGCGTTGGGGTTGGGGCGGGTCTTCTTCAGCTCGGCGTTGAGCGGGTCGTCCCAGATCGTGTGGTACTTGCTGACCTTGGCGGTGTCCGCGACGCTCAGGATGCACTCCCCATCCTGGATGACGTGCTCTTTGGGCATCGGCTAGCTCCAGGAGCTCTCGTCGTAGTCGGGGAAGGTCACCTTGCACTGGCCGGGGTTGACCCCGTCGATGCGGGCGTAGCCGTTGGCGTTGAGCCGGCCCTCGCGCTTGCCGCCGTCCGGCAGCTCGACCACGTACCGGGCGTAGGCCATGGGCTCGCCGTCCTCGTCCTTCATCTCCAGGGCGATGAAGTCGAGCTTCTCGGTGGCCTCCTCCTGCATCGGCGGCGGAGGCGGCTCCTCCTCCTTCTCCGGGAGCTTGGGCTGGAGCTGCCTCACCTCCAGGGCCACCAGCCGGCCGCGCTGGAACGCCTCCAGGAGCCTCCGCCTCAGGCGGTCGTCGCGGCGGCGGCGTTCCGTGGCGCGGAGCCCTGGCGCGCGCCGCTCGCCGGCCACCCCGCACAGGGCGAACAGCCGGTCCGCGATGTACGGAGAGTCCAGCCACGTCTCGAGCAGCCCGCGGATGGTGCTGTCCGAGGCGCGCGGGCGCGGGTCCTCGGCGGACACCTCCGAACCCTGGACCACGTGGTAGTCGACGAACCGCCCGGGAATCGTCCAACGAGGCCTGGCTTGCGGCACCAAAGTCCCCCTCTTCAGAGAGGCGGATACGGTACCACGCGCGCGGCCGGTGGTCTTACGGCTCCTGCTCCGGCTCGCGGACCAGGACCTTCGAGTGCCGGCCGTAGGTGACGGTGTACCGGCGCCCGGGGACGAGCGGCCGCCAGGGGTTCCAGAGGATGAACTCCACGAAGCTCCCGTCCGGGAGCTGCAGCGAATAGCCCCAGCGGCGGCTCTCCAGCGCCTTGGCCCCCCCGGTTTGCTCCGCCTGGCCGAGCACCGCGTCCCTCACCCCCAGTGAGGCCGCCCAGGCGACGAACCAGGCCATGGCCGCCAGGAACAGGCCCACGGCGATGCGCGGCAGCCGCCACCACCCATCCCCATCCGTAGCGATGCGGAGCGCGGGGACGGCGAGGAGCGCGCCGATGCCCAGCAGGAGCAGCGCCTTGCCCAGCAGCGCGGCGCGGAAGCCGGCGCCGATCCGGAGGGGTGGTCCGGGGTCCATTGGCCTCGTTGTACTCCAGCGCCGGGGCACAGACGTGTAGGGTGCCGCCATGGCTCCCACCCCCGCCGTCGCGGCGTTCCGCGCCCTCCACGAGTCCGGGTGCTTCGTCCTGCCCAACCCGTGGGACACCGGCACCGCGCGCTACCTGAAGCACCTGGGCTTCCGCGCGCTGGCCTCCACCTCCGCGGGGTTCGGCTACGCGCGGGGGCTGCCGGACTCCGTCACCGCCATCCCGTGCGAGGCGATGCTGGCCCACGTGGCGGAGCTGGCGGCGGCCACCGACCTCCCGGTGAACGCGGACTTCCAGAACGGCTACGCGGACGAGCCGGAGGGGGTGGCGGCGAACGTGGCACGCTGCGTGCGGACCGGCGCCGCGGGCCTCTCCATCGAGGACTCCAGCGGGAGCGGCGCCTCGCCGCTGTACGAGCGCGGGCCGGCCATCGAGCGCGTGCGCGCGGCACGGGCGGCCATCGACGCCTCGGGCTCCGGGGTGGTGCTCACGGCGCGGTGCGAGGCGTGGCTGGTGGGGCACCCGGAGCCGGGGCGGGAGGCGCTGGACCGCCTGGTGGCGTTCGCGGACGCGGGCGCGGACTGCCTGTACGCGCCGGGCGTGCGGGACCCGGCGATCATCGCGGAGCTGGTGCGGGCGGTAGCGCCGCGGCCGTTGAACGTGCTGGTCTCCTCGCCGTCGCCGGAGCTCACCGTGGCGCGCCTGGCGGCACTGGGGGTGCGGCGCATCTCGGTGGGGTCGGCGCTGGCCCGGGTCGCCTGGGGCGCGTTCATGCGGGCGGCGAAGGGCATCCAGGAGACGGGGACCTTCGACGGGCTGGCGGGGCTGGCCTCCTTCGCCGAGCTGAACCAGATCTTCGATGCGCAGGGAGGGACGGGATGGCCGAAGACTTCGCGGAGCTGATCAACCAGCTGCCGGGCGACGGGTGGGTGAAGCACATGGGGGTCCGGGTGATGCGCGCCACCACGGACGAGGTGACGTGCGAGTGGGAGGTGCAGGAGCGCCACCTGCAGGGCTACGGCATCGTCCACGGCGGCGTGCACTGCGGGGTCATCGAGACCATCTGCTCCGTCGGCGCGCACCTGGTGGCCATGGCCCGCGGGCAGCGCGTGGTCGGGCTGGAGAACCACACCTCGTTCATCCGCGCGGTGAGCTCGGGCGTGCTGAAGGCCGAGGCGCACCCGGTCACGCGCGGCCGCCACACCCAGGTGTGGGAGGGATCCGTGCGCGACGCGGAGGGCAGGCTGGTCGCGCGCGGGACGGTCCGGCTGATCTGCCTCGACGCGTCCGAACAGCTCGCCGGGCGCCACCTGGAGCCGGGCAACGCGGGGTGAAGCGATGAAGACCAACGCCGCGCGGATCCTCGACTCGATGGGCATCCCGTACGAGCTGCGCGACTACGAGGTGGACGAGTCGGACCTGTCGGCGGAGACGGTGGCGCGCAAGGTGGGCCTCCCCGAGGACCAGGTGTTCAAGACGCTGGTGGCGCGCGGAGACCGCCACGGCGTGTGCCTGGCCCTGGTGGCCGCCGGGGCCCAGCTGGACCTGAAGGCGCTGGCCCGGCTGACCGGGGACCGGAAGGTGGACACCGTCCCGCTCAAGGAGGTGCTGCCCCTCACCGGGTACATCCGCGGCGGCGTCACCGCGCTCGGCGGGAAGAAGGACTACCCGGTGTTCGCCGACGAGAGCATGCAGGGGTTCGACCGGGTGGCGGTCTCGGCCGGCGTCCGCGGCACGCAGATCGTCCTCGCCCCGGCCGACTACGTCCGGGCGGTGAAGGCGCGCCTGGGGCCGATCAGCCGGAAGGGCCAGTCCCCGGGCTAGAATTCGCGGGGAGGAGGAGCATGAGCGCCCGTAGGAAACCCCGGCTCATCGACGGCGTGGTGCTGGGCTGGGTCGCCGGGATGGACGCCCGGAGCGGCCTGCTGGTGGACTTCCCCGGCAACCCCGGCGGCGCCGTCCCCGCGCGCACCATCCTCGTGCTCGACGCGCCGGCCATGGAGGCCGCGGTGAAGGAGCGGCGGGCCGCGGCACTCCAGTTCGAGGACGGAGACCCGCGGAGGCCCGTGCTGATGGGCCTGCTCCAGCCCACCGCCGCCACACCGATGCTGGACGCGCTGCTCGCCGCTCCCAAGCCCCAGCGCCTGGCGGCCCGGGTGGAGGGGAAGCGGGTGGTGCTGGAGGGGAAGGACGAGATCGTCCTCCGCTGCGGCGAATCGACCATCATCCTCCGCCGCAACGGGGCGGTGCTGGTGAAGGGTGAACAGATCGACTCGCGCTCCAGCGGGCGGCACGTCATCCGCGGGCGCAAGGTGGCGATGAACTAGCGGGCTAGCGGAGCCACTCGCCCGGCTGGGGGACGGCCCCGCCCAGCGGCACGCGCGACAGCGGCGGGATGAGCGGGTAGCGGGGCGCAGACGGGAGGCGGGCCATCTCCGCCAGCCGCAGCACGGCCAGGCCCTCCACGAACACCTTCCCCTCGGTGGCCAGCTGCTCCTGGTCGGCGCCAGCCCCCTTGGCGTAGTCGGCCAGCTGGACCTGGCGGTGCTCGATGAGCGCCAGGAAGGCCGGGTGGAAGGAGGCCGGGTCGGCGCCGGGCAGCAGGGCCTTGCAGGCCTCGAGGTAACCGGACGGTTCGCCCTCCAGCGCCGCCTCCCACTTCGACAGCAGCGCCTCCAGCGCGGCCTGGTCGCCGGGGGCGATCAACTTGAGATGCAGGAAGCGGGCGAAGGCGAAGTCCTCCTCGTACTCCACCTCCTCCAGGCGCGCCGGCTCCGAAAGCGCGGCGATCTCCTGGGCGGTCTTGAGGTCGCCGCCGGCGAGGGACGCGGGGAAGAAGACGTCCTTGCCGGTGCAGCGCGCCTTCGCCGGCACCTCCATCCCCTTCCGCGCCCGCTGGAGCAGCTCCAGCCGGCTCTGCCCCGCCAGGCACAGCGACCGCGCGAAGGCCCCCGCGTCCGCGTCCTCCAGCAGCGCGCAGATCCCCAGCATCCGGTGCGCCACCCCGGCGGCGAAGAAGGCGTCCGCCCCGGCCTGGCCGGAGGCGATCTCCTCCTTCATCTGGCGAAGGAGAAAGGCGCTGTTGTCCTGCGCGAACTCAAGGTATCTGGAGCTCAAGGGCCGGAGAGATTAGCCATGAAGCGATATCTGATCGACAAGCTCGCGGAAGGTTTGCTGGAAAGCGCGGTAGCGGCCATCGCCAAGGGGACCAAGGGGGCGAAGAAGCCCATCCAGAGCGTGGTGATGTGGCGCGACAGCTCGGAGACCTTCATCCCGTTCACCGCGTTGATCTCCTTCACCGCCGGCAAGCCGCAGGGCTACGGGGCCGCCGACCTGAGGGTGACGGTCCTCGCGCCCAAGACGTCCACCCCGACCAGCCTCTACGAGGTGGAGGGAAAGGGCGACCGGGTGCGCGATGAGTTCATCAAGGCCAACAAGCTGAAGAAGACGGACGACTGGTGGGCCCGGGTGCTCAGCGTGCCCCGGCTCCTGGTGGGCATCGAGATGGACCGGGCGCTGATGGGGCTCAAGGCCGGGCTGGAGGAGGCCGGCGTGAAGCTGGCGCCGAAGTTCGCCGCGTACAACGGCGACCCCGACAAGACCGAGCCGATCAAGGAATCCGACAAGCTGGCGAAGGCGGCCGCGAGCGACCTGAAGAAGAAGCTGAAGACGGCGGAGCAGAAGCAGGCGTTCGCGGAGCTCTGCTACCAAGGCAAGGAACGCCAGGCCTGGCTGCTCGAGCTCGCCGGCGCATGAAGCGGTACAAGATTGACAAGCTTGCCTCCAACGTCCTGGAGGCCGCCGTGGCCGCCATCGACAAGGCAAAGGACGACATCACCAAGGCCATCCACGGGGTGATGATCTGGCGCGACACCGCCCAGGCGATCATCCCGTCGAAGGTCCTGCTCTACCTGCGCGAGGGCAAGCCGAAGAGCTTCGCGCAGGCGGACCTCAAGCTCGACCTGCAGCTGCTCAAGACGGCGGTCCCGCCCAGCTTCCCCTGGTTCCAGGAGAACGGGGACCCCACCCGGCAAGCGTTCATCAAGGCGCACCGGCTGAAGAAGAACCTGGACTGGTGGGGCGTGCCCACCGTCGTCCCCCGGCTCCTGGTGTCGGTGGAGATCGACCGGGCGGTGGCGCCGCTCAAGAAACGGATCGAGAACCTGGACCTGGCGGCGGGCGCCGGGTTCGACGTCTATGACGGCCACCCCGAGCTCATCGAGCACGTGAAGCCCGAGGGTTCGATGAACAAGGCGATCCACAAGGACCTCCGCGCCAAGCTCCGCACCGAGGACCAGCGCCGGGAGTTCGCCGGGATCTGCTACGAGGAAAAGGCCCGCCAGGCGTGGCTGATCAAGCTCAACGACCCGCTCTGACGCCGCTCAGTCCAGGTCCACGTCCGTATCGAGCTCCAGGAACGTCGCCCCGGTCAGCGGCGCGGCCTCCATCGCCTTTCGCAGGTCGTCCCGGACGATCAGCACCGACGGCAGCGAGGCGATGCGGAACAGGTTGCGGTCCGGGGGGATCCGCTGCGGGTCCAGCACCAGGCGGGTGATGCTCATGAATTCGCCCGGGTCGACCTGCGACATCTCGCCTTTCGTGTGGTGCAGGTTCACGCAGTCCACGGTCCCCAGCACGTTGGCGATCCAGCAGTCGGCGCTCGCCACCCGCGCCTTGTGGTTGAGCAGCGTGAAGCGCAGCCATTCGATGGACGCCTTCGCGTTGGCCTCCAGGAACGCCTTCCCCTTCGCGGACACCATCAGGTACCCGAAGGCGTTGTTGATCACGTCCGCGATCAGCAGGCCCGGCGTCTGGGCCGCCATCTGGAAACGGACCCCGTCCGGGAAGGTGTCCGCGGTGGGGATCCCCTCGGCCGGGTTCTCGATGTCCGGGAGCTCGTCCAGGTAGTCGTAGATCCCGCAGTACCGGTCGTCGAGGTCGTCGCGGAGGATGGAATACGACGCAGGCACGCTATCTCCGCGGGCTGACCTGTCGCGCCAGCGGGCAGGCATCCATCACCGCCCGCTTCTTGCCCTTGTTCCCCGTCTTCCCGAAGTCGACGATCTTCCAGTACTGGTTCTGCTGCCACGTCTCCAGGTCGGACTTGAAGTTGTTGGCGTTCTTCTTGGTCAGCTTGTGGTTCTTCTTCTTCTTGGCCAGCTTCTGCTTCAGCTTGGCGATCATCTTCTTGATCGCCTTGGTGTAGCTCGGGTGGTCGTATGGGTGGGCCGGCAACCGGAGCGCGTAGCCGTACTCCTCGTTGCACGGCAGGATGATCATGTTCGGCTTGTCGTTGAGGTTGTAGCCGGAGTCCTGCACCAGCCTCAGCTCCGCGTACGACAGCTGCGCCATCGCCTCGAACGGCAGGATGTGGTGGCCGTTGTGGTTGTACGGCTTGTACCCGAAGATGAAGTTGTTCCCTTTGAACCACCAGGCGGTCTTGCTCTTCCGCGGGTCGGTGGGCTTCTTGAAGTCGGACTTCTTTTTCGGGGAGCCGCCGATGATCAGCTCGGTGAAGATCATCGGCAGCCGCGCCTTGTTGGCGGCGATGGTGAAGTCGATCTCGTAGAGCGCGCGCTTGGCCCCGTTGTTCTTGGTTTCGTCGTAGCCCTGGCCGCGGTAGCAGCAGCGCCCCTGGGCCCCCGCCTTCTTGGGCTTCCCGCCGTCGTGCTTGGTAACGCAGCCCTTGGCATGCGTCGGGTCGGGCTCCAGCTCCGCGATGTGCTCTGCGCCGCTGTCACTTTCAGGCATCGGACTCGTCCTCGAACGCGTGCAGCGAGAAGGCGCCCCGCCCTCCCCCGTCGCCCCACAGCCACACCACCGCCTCGCCGGACGGAGCGTACCCTCGCGCGAAGGCGCGCGCGACCAGGCACAGGGCGCACGGGCCGGTGGCGGCGCCTACCTCCCCGAACGACAGCGCCGGGATCCACAGGTCGGCCGGGGCGTTGAACGGCGCGCCGGCCCGGATGAGCGCGTTCCCCCAGTCGTTGGCCCGCGAGTTGGTCCCGTTGAGGTCCGCCACCACCAGCGGCGCGGACGACGGATCCACCCGCCCGGCCCGGACCACCTGCTTGAGCGCCTGCGCCAGCGCCACGCCCACCTTCGGATCCGGGTCCAGCGAGCTGAACTTCTCCTCCGCGTACGCCGCGCCGCCCACGGTCGCCAGCACGGCGGCCTTCCGCCGCTTCGCGTCCTGGAGCCGCTCCAGCATCACCGCCCCGCTCCCCTCCCCCGGCATCAACCCGGTGGGGACGTCCGGACCCTTGAGCACGCCCACCGACGCCAGGTCCCCCAGCGTGTCCGGCTCCAGGTAGGAGTCGATGCCCACCACCACGCAGCGATCGTAGTGCCGCGCCGCCAGCGCCTCGGCCGCCTGCTGCAGCGCCTGCGCGAACCCGGGCGAGTCGCCGTAGATCAGCCCCGCCGTCGACACCTGGCCGGGAAATCGGGCGGCGCGGACCAGGCCGGTGGCCAGCGACTCGTCGCAGCGCTCCTTCAGGGCGTCCATCCGGGACCCGGGTGGCTCGGGCGGCGCTCCCTCCTCGTCCTCCCCCCCGCCTTCCATCTCCTTCTGCTCCGCGCGCCGGACGAAGTGGCCGCTGGGCAGCACGAGGTAGAGCGCGGTGCGCGGGCCGGCCTCCACGCCCGCGCTGCGGACCAGGTCGGCGAGCGCGTCCGCGCCCAGCACCAGCATCCGCCCGTACCCGGCGAACCCGTTCGCGGACGGCACCGGGTGGCCCATCACCGCGACGTTCTCCGCCGCGTCCTTGTCCCAGGCCAGCGCCTCCACCTCCGCCGGGCTGGTCATCCCCGCGCGCGCGGCCGCCGCGCTGTCCACCGCGCCGTAGCCCAGGCTGGAGACCATCCCGATGCCCGTCACCGCCAGCGCGTGCTGGGTCCCTGAAGGGACGCGCCGCGCGGGGGCCGGGCGGGGCACCTCGCCGAACGAGGTCGGCCACCGCTCCCGCATCAGCTCCCCGAACGGCCGGTCCGCCTCGATCGGAGTGCGGGGCACGGCGGCGAGCGCCTCGAGCTGGGGCGCGGCCAGGCCGGAGGTGGGGACCAGCAGCTGCCCCCGCGAGCGCACCGCCAGCTCCCGCGCCAGCGCCGCGCGCCTCCGGAGCGGGCCGCGCGCCAGCTCCTCCAGCGCCCCCGCCGAGGCCAGCGGGCGCCCGCGCAGCATCCGGCCCCGCGGCACCTTCTTCTGGGCCTCCTCCCACCAGGGCGCGATCGCCTCCAGCACCGGGGCGGGGAGCTCCAGGGACCCCTCGGGCTCGGCCAGCGCGCCCGGGTCGCCGCCCTCCTCGATCTCCGGCGGCTCCGGCGGCACCACGTGGGGCTCCTCCAGCGGCAGCCCGGTGATCGCCGCGAAGGCGTCCAGCGCGGCCGGGGCGGCGGCGGCCTCCTGCATGGCGAGCAGGAGCGCGTCCGCCGCCGAGGACCGCCCGCTGAACCCCAGCGCGAACGCCGCCACCTCCGCCGTCTGCGGATCCGCCAGCGCGGCGATCAACGGGGCCAGCTCGTCCTCCCCGGCGCCGGCGGCGAAGAGGGGCGCCAGCGACTCCCAGCCCGGCGAACGAGCCGCCACCGCCTCCGCGCAGGCCTGCCAGCCTTCGGCCCCGCCCAGCACCAGCGAAAGCTGGATCGCCCCCACCTTCTCCTCCGGGTCCGCCGAGGCGATCAGCGGGACCAGCACGGCCGGATCGATGCCCGCCGGGAACAGGCGGCTGGCCCGCAGCCCGGCGCGCCGCACGGCGGGGTGCTTGTGCATCAGCGCGCGCTCCAGCGAGAACGGCGGCGGCAGCCGGCGCGCCGTAGAGGCGTCGATCAGCGCGGCGAGCGCGACCGGCGCCACCACCTCCTTGAGGCCCCGGGCCACCAGCCCCTCCGCCGCCGCGCCCGGGGCGACCCCCAGCGCGCGCCCGATGGCCGCGACCTGATCGGGCTCCGCGTCCTCCGCCACCAGCCGCGCGCGGACGGCCTCCGGGTGGGCCGGGTCGTCCGAGGTGAGGAGCGCGAAGGCGGCGGCGAACACCAGGCCCGGATCCGCCTCCTGGAGCGCCGGGAGGAGCTGGGCCTGGAAGGTCACCGGCGCGCCCACGGCGAGCGCGTCCAGCTTGGCGATCAGCCGCGGCTCCATCCCGCCGGCCAGGTCCTCCAGCGACCGGGTCGCGGACCCGGCCAGGAGCTGCGCGTGCTCGGTGGCGAGCCAGGCCGCGTCGGAGAGGATGGCTTCGGTGATGTCGAGGCGAGGGGTGGGCTCGAAGACGCCGGGCGGCACGGGCGCAGTCTGCCCGGAAACCGGTCCCATGGCCGGGGCAAAGACAAAGCGCCGACCGAAACCAGGACAGGTTGGAGTGCGCATGCCCGGGGCGTCAGCTTCGGCTGACTCCCCGAACAGGCTGGATCCACATCAGCCCACTCTAGCGGACAAGGTGGTCTAATGTGGAACGAGAGTTGCTGGGTGTCTCCCCGTCGAGGGACTGGAGCCCTCCACACACAAAGCGAGCACGGCATGGACGGTATCTCAGCGAGCGGCGGGGGCA
>DATBSS010000668.1:0-13172 GCA_036559665.1 Myxococcaceae bacterium | reverse complement strand
TTCCGCGCGGCGGGGTTGAGGGGGCGGGAGGTGTTTGACTTCGAGTACCGGGTGGGTAGGCCGATCGCGTGGGCGAGCAACCGGTTGGATCGGGTGATGGTGCTGGGGGCGGGGTGAGCAGCCATGCGATGAGCGGTGTGTTTCCTCTGTAGGCGACTATGGTGTCGGGTGGTGTAGTCGCGCAGTTTCGGTCGCGTCGACAAGCTGTTCGCAAGTCGCCCGAAGCACTCGATCCTTCAGGATGTCGGGGCAGTACATGAAGCTTTGAGGCGGCGTGAATCCGGGACGGACGCGGCGAAGGTCGGGAAGCGAAATGGCCGGAATCCGTACCGCCCTTCCAATCGGAATTGCAACTGCGCTCTCCGACCCGTCGAAGTATTCGTCGAAGGCGCCGCGCTTGATGCCGAGTTTGGTTCGGTGTCGAGCCCACATTGTTTCAACTGGAAGCTCCAACTCGCCCATCGCCATGAAGGCGCCGGTGAGTGCCTGCGTCGGCGACGACGTGTACACGACTACGATGTCACCACGTTGGATGCCGAGCTTGCGCTTGCGAAGCTCGAACTTTTTCTCGCCGCAGAAGATGCGCTCCGAGTACTCGGGCTTGATTGAAAGCAGGAAGAACCGGCGCATGATCCACTCCGACGACAAGGGGTTACGACGGTGGTCCAGCAGGCCCAGTCCACTCCACGAGGTCGGCTACCCAAGGAAGTGTGGCCTCCGGTACTCTCATGATCGACTGCGGTGGCTGCCGCAGCACGCCGACTTGTTGAAGCTGGGTCAGGGGCATCGGCGGACTCACAATTCTCGCTTGTCGGAACAAGATCGCCAGCACGCTCTGTCGCGCCATTTCCTCGATATCACGCAGTGCATAGACTGTGCGGGTGCCGACAAACCGGGCGATGGCCGCAGCGTTGTCGGAGACCAAGGTATCCTCAGCAACGCCCACGACCCTCACACTGCGCTCCGTCTCAGATCGATAGAAGAGCAGAATGGCCCCGGGCTCGATTTGCCGGATCTGGGCGTGGCACAAGTACGCCTTCCGGATGGCGTTACCGAACGGGTGAGCACCCGCAGACAATGAGAGTTGAGCCTCGGCATCCGGGAAGAGGAGCCTATGGAATCTTGGTTGAATCGGTACTACGAATGCAGCGACCCCATCGGCCTTGACCAGGTACGGTCCGAATCGGCGGTGGAACTCGATCGCCGGTAGCAACCGGTCTGCGTTATTGGGCCGGAGTTGTTTCCGCAGCACCAACTCACCATTGGCCTTTCTCTCCTGCCATTCATCGAAACCGAAGTTCTCGAAAGTCTCGAGCAACTCGGCCTGCTTTTCGAACACGGTCACGTAGATCCAGTCGTACTCCCCAGCGCGAGCGGTCTCGAATGCTGCCTTCAAGAGGAGCTCACCATAGCGGAAACCGCGATGAGATTCCGAGACTTTGAAGGTAGCCAGTTTGAGAATCTTGCCCTCCATCCCGAGCTCCGGTCCTCGTTCATCCTTCAGCAGGCAAGCCCCGGCGATCTCGCGGTGTGGCCCCCAGATGACCCAGGCATCGCGGTGCTGGAGCCGGCAGCCTTGGAGCCACTTATCGAAACCGGGGTAGTCGCCACGCAAGCTGTTCCAGAATGGGTCGTCGAGTGGAAGTGCGTATGCCTTGACCGGCTCAACAGCCGGCGGGGGTTGTGGAGGAGTCGGCAGCAGTCCTCGGACGACGGCGACAGCATCGGCCAGGTACAGGATTCGGCGCTCCAGCCCAACTCGCCTCGCTTTTCGATGGATGCCGGCGTCTTCGCTGATGAGATAGTCGATGGCGTCAGCAGCGACGGCGGCGACGTGCTGGAGATCTACCCAGTCGTTGGTTCCCTCGCCCGGGGCCCCGAATGCTTCCAGGAGTTGCGGCGTCGGTGCCGGCGGGAATGGGAGTTGTCGGTACTTCCCCAGCAGAACTTCGCGGATCGCAAGCCGCTGGGCATTGCGGTCGCGGGCCACGTCGACCCGTAGAGTCGGATGAATGAAGATGTCATGACCTGCGCCATAGGCGATGCGCATGAGTTCAGCGGCCAGGGCGCTGTTTGGTTCGATACCGCCGGGCCCAGTCGGCTCCAGTGGCAAAACGATGTTCGTATCGAGCAGGAACTTCATCGGGGCGGAGTATAGTTATGGCTCTGACGATGGAGACGGACCTGCTCGAGCCCGGTCGTGAGTCACCGAGCCCCACGGTCGTGCGCACGGATGAGCATACGTTCCCCTTCGGGGTCACCGCTCCTTCGCTTCCCCCTCCGCCGGCACCGACCCGTACAACTCGCGGCGGATGATCTCCCCCTGCTCCATGAACGCCCCGGGCGCGGCCCCTTCCTCCGCCACTGCCGCCCGCGCGAGGGCCGCTGCCACCTCCGCTTCCCCGGCGATCACGATCGCCCCGGCGCGGCGAAGTGGCCCCGCCTCACGCAACCGCCCGCACCGCGCCAACACGCGCAGATGGGGGTTGGCCTGCCGTGCCTGCCGCACGACCTCCGCGGCGCCTTCCATCTCCGCGCTGAGGATCAGCGTTCCGGCTGACGCAAGCCCTGCTTCATCCAATACCCCGGCCCGCACTGCATCTCCGTAGACCGCCGCGACCCCATCCGCCTTCAGCCGCCGGACCGTCTCGAGGTTCAGCTCCACCACCGTGATCGTGGCCCCGCGCTCCGCGAGGAGCCGGCGCAGTTGCTGACCTACCGGCCCATACCCCACCAGGATGCAAGCCTTCGGGTCGACCTCCGGAGGCGCCGCGCCGGCCTGCACCGCGCCGACGCGCCTCGACCATCTCCTTGCCCACCCGTACACCGACGGGTTGAGTGAGATGGAGAGGATGGACGCCGCCACCAGCGCATCCCACCCGGCGTCACCCAGCAACCCCACCCGCTGCGCCTGCACGCCGAGGATGAAGCTGAACTCCCCCACCTGCGCGAACGCCGCGCCCAGCGGAATGGCGGTGCTCCACGGCGTCCCGAACAACCGCGCCGTCAGTGCTGCCGCGGCCGGCTTCACGACCAGCACCACGACCAACACCAGCGCCACCAGCAGCAGCGCGTCCACCAGGCTCCGCGGATTGAACAGCATGCCAGCCGAGACGAAGAACAAGACCGCGAAAGCGTCCCGCATCGGCAGCGCGTCGGACGCCGCCCGTGCGGCGAACTCGGAACGGCCCACCGCCAGGCCCGCCAGGAACGCCCCCAGCGCGATGGACACGCCGAACACCACGGCCGCACCGACCGCCAGGCCGACCGCGAGCACCAGCACCGCCAGCGTGAACAGCTCCCGCGAGCGCGTCCGCTCCACCCGCTCCAGGGCCCACGGAATCGCCCACTTCCCAAGCACCGCCACCGTCACCGACAGCCCGACCATCTTGAGCGCCGCCACCCCGAGCGCTCGCCAGGGTCCCTCCTCACTGCTCCCCGGCGCCGCCAGCATGGGCAGCACCAGCAGCAGCACGACGGTGAGCAGGTCCTCCACCACCGTCCAGCCGATGGCCAGGTGCCCGATGGGTGCGTTCAGGTCGCGCCGGGCGCCCAGCACCATGGCCATCACCACCGTGCTGGCCACCGAGATGCCCGCCCCCAGCACCAGCCCGGCCGTCCAACTCCATCCCACCAGGTGCAGCAGCAGCGCCAGCACGCCCGTGGACGCGGCGCTCTGAACCAGCGCGCCCGGGAGCGCCACCCGCCACACCGCCACCAACTCGTGCAGGTGCAGGCGCAGGCCGATGCCGAAGAGCAGCAGGATGATCCCGATCTCGGCGAGCTGCTCGGCGATGGCTCGGTTGGCGACGAAGCCGGGCGTGAACGGGCCCACCGCGATCCCCGCTACCAGGTAGCCCACCAGCGGCGACAGGCCCACACGCTGCGCCAGGTACCCCAGCACCAGCGCCGCGCCCAGCCCGGCGGCGAACGTCGTCAGCAGGTCGATCTCATGCATCGCGCCCAGGGTACCGGCGCGGCACCCCTAACGCCCGCTCACTGCCCGCGAAATTCGCGCGGGCGTCAGGTAATGCGCAGGTCGTCGTCCCTTCGTGGGTCGCGTTGGACCCGCGGAATTCGACAGTCGGAACGGACGACCCGCCATCCGCTTTTACACATCGACCACGAAGCCTCAGAAACACCGCCGGCAAATTGGGCGATAATTTCTCAAGCGCACCGCGTTTCTGAAGTGGGGGGCCAGCGCCCATGAACGATTCCGAGACGACCCGCTTCGTGTGGCTCCGGGCGGACGTCGATCGCGATGAAGCCGAGAACGAACGGACCCGCTGCGTCGATGTGCGAGGGCGGGTGGAGTTGGTGGACCATGCGGTGCTCTTCAACCACCACCAACGCCGCCTGATGCAGATCGTCCGGGACCAGGCGCGGCCCGGGGTGGCGGTCTTCGCGTTGCACCGGCGGGAGGGAATCGCCGGGCACTTCTGGCTCGCGGCGACCGGGCAACTCCGTGCCGGGTTGGTCGGGCGCCACGGCGCCGTCGACCTGTTCCTCGAGGACGACGCAGAGCTGTCGCTGCGGCACCTCCTGGTGCTCGTGAAGCGGAAGGTCTCGGGCAGCCTGGTCCTCCGCATCGCGGACCTGGTGACGCCCACCGGGTTTCAAGCGGAAGAGGGGGGACTGCTCCGCGCGGTGGAGGCCAACGGCACGCTCGTGCTGCGGGCGGCGAGCTACTCGCTCTTCTTCGTCCCGACGGGAGGTCCATTGCCCTGGGACCCGGATGCGGCGTCCCCCTGGTCGACCCTTCCGCCGCGAGTGCCGATCACCGAAGCGCGCCCTTCCCGAGCCCACCGGCTGCAACGGCGGGAGCACCGCGACGAGCGCACGGAGGTCCGATTCCGGGAGGGACCCTTCGGGCCCGGTCCGGAGGCGTTGCTCCAGCCGGGTGAGCGCGTCGAGGGACAGCTGATCATCACCCATGGCGCGTGCGAGGAGCGCCTCGCCGTCGGCGCTCGAGCGCTGGAGCGGGGCGTCATTCTTGGCCGCTACTCCCGTTGCGCCGGCAACACGGCCGCGGTGAGTGACGACGTTTCACGCGTCCACGCGGTCCTGCTCCAGTGCGACGGCGAGCTCCACCTCATCGACGCCGGCAGCACCAACGGCACCTACAGGGGTGACCAGGAGCTGAAGTGCGAACCGGTGCAGCCTGGCTGCCGCTACCGCCTGAACCGGATGCCCGTGCGCTGGGAGCCGGCACACTGAGCCACGGGCGTCAGGTCCCCTGCACCTCGCCTCGGCCCCCGCCTTCCGCCGCGGCCGCCGGCGGCAGGGCCGGCGTCCCCAGCACCGCGTGCCGCAGCACCCGCGCCACCATCCCGGGCGCGAAGAGCGCCGCCGCGGGCTTCGTCATGTGCATCGCGTTGGAGAACGCCCGGAACACCGCCGGGTCCTTCGCCGACAGCCGGGCGATGTTCGCCGAGTACCAGGAGATCAACCCGGTCCCCGCCGGCCGCTCGCCGACCACGTCCGGGTACCGGAAGTCCTCGGTGGTGGCCATCATCCACGGCCCGGCGATGGTGTCCGCCACCCGCTCGCGGATCTTCCGCACCAGCCGGGCCCCGTCGACCGTCCCCCGCCGCCGCTCCTCCTCCAGGCACGCCTCCAGCGCCTCCGCGTTCAGCGCCGCGGTGGTCATGCCCTGCCCATAGATGGGGTTGAAGCTGCAGTGCGCGTCTCCCAGCACCGCCAGGCCCTCCGGGAACCGCGGCATCCGCTCGTAGTGCCGCCTCAGGTTGGAGGGGAAGCGGTGCGTGATCGCCTCGCCCAGCGGCTGGGCGCGCTGGAGCACCTCCCACAGGTCGGGCACCGGCAGGCTGCGCGCGAAGTCCAGGAAGCCCGCCTCATCCACTGGCGGGTAGTCCTTCAGCCACCCGCCGAGCGTCACCTGGTACCGATCCCCCTCCAGCGCCATGATCGCGCCCAGCCGCTTCCCTTCCGGCGGCGTGGACGCGATGGCCACCAGCTTCCAGGGGGGCGGCGGTCCGGGCAACCGGTAGAAGCGGCTGGAGTAGCCCACGTCGATCTGGACCTCGGTCTGCTCCACCTGCGGATACCCCAGCGCCTCCAGCCACTGCGGCGTGCGCGACCCGCGCCCGCTGGCGTCCACCACCAGGTCGGCCGGCTCCTCCAGCGCCTCCGGCCCGCGCTGGTACCGCACGCCGGTGATGCGCGTCCGCGACTCGTTCGCGGCCAGCTCCATCACCGAGCACCCGTCCAGCGCCCGGACGTTCTCCAGCGCCATCACCCGCCGGCGTACGCCCCACTCCAGCAACGGCCGGCTCTGGAGCTGCAGGATCAGCCCGGTGGACACCCGGAGCTTCCACGCGCCCAGCTGGTAGTACCAGAAGTCCGGCCCCATCTCCCCGGTGAGCCCGCCGTCCTTGCGGATCTCCTCGAACACCCCGGGGAACAGCCGCTCCAGGGTGGTGGCGCCCCGGTGGAGGAGCGCGTGGATGTGGTGGGCCTGGGGCGCGCCCTTGCGCACCGTGGGGCCCTGCTCCAGGGCGTCGCGCTCGAGGATGGTGACCTGTTCGAAGTGGTCGGCGAGGATCCGGCCGGCGATCAGCCCGGCCATGCTCCCCCCGATGACCACTGCCTTCCCTGCCTTCGCCATGGGTCGCTCCGGGGCCTGGGCCACGCCGGGGTAACGGGCCAAAAGGGGAATCTTCCCGTGACTGGACCCCGCCTGTCACACCCGGCAAGTCCGGAATCTTTCGCGAAGACGGCTGTTGAGGGCGCGTCATAAGCCCTAGGATTCAGCCGACTTTTCCCCTTTCGTGAGGGATGCATGAACGTCGACATCCGCGCGCTGACGGACCAGGTGCAGCGGGAGAGCGAATTCGTGGACGCGCTCTCCGCCGAGGCCGGCAAGGTCATCGTCGGGCAGCGCATGATGCTGGAGCGCGTCCTCATCGGCCTGCTCTGCAACGGGCACGTGCTGCTGGAGGGCGTGCCGGGCCTCGCCAAGACGCTCACCGTCCGGACGATCGCCGACTCGATCAACGCCTCCTTCATGCGGATCCAGTTCACGCCGGACCTGCTCCCCGCCGACCTGGTGGGGACCATGATCTACAACCAGGCCCAGGCGTCCTTCGCCGTCCGCAAGGGGCCCGTCTTCGCCAACGTCATCCTCGCGGACGAGATCAACCGCGCCCCGGCCAAGGTCCAGTCCGCGCTGCTGGAGGCGATGCAGGAGCGCCAGGTCACCATCGGCGACCAGACCTTCCCCCTCCCCAGCCCGTTCATCGTGCTGGCCACCCAGAACCCCATCGAGCAGGAGGGGACCTACCCGCTCCCCGAGGCGCAGGTCGACCGCTTCATGCTCAAGATCAAGGTCGGCTACCCCACCCGCGAGGAGGAGCGGACCATCCTGGACCGGATGGCCGGCGAGTCCACGCCCCGCGCGCAGAAGGTCATCGGCACCGAGCACATCGCCCGCGCGCGCCGCGTGATGCACCAGATCTACGTCGACGAGAAGGTGAAGGAGTACATCCTCAGCGTGGTCTTCGCCTCGCGCGAGCCCGCCAAGCACGGCCTGCGCGACCTCGAGGACTACATCGAGTACGGCGCCTCGCCCCGCGCCACCATCTTCCTCTCCCAGGCGGCCAAGGCCCACGCCTTCCTCCGCCACCGCGGCTTCGTCACCCCGGAGGACGTGAAGGCCATCGGCTACGACGTCCTCCGGCACCGCGTCTCGCTCACCTACGAAGCCGAGGCCGAAGAGCTCACCCCGGAGAAGATCATCCAGCGCATCTTCGACAAGGTCGAGGTCCCGTAGGGCGCCATGCTCCCCAAGGAGCTCATCCGCCGGATCCGCAAGCTGGAGATCACCACCCGCAAGGTGGTCTCGGACGTGCTCGCCGGCCAGTACCACTCGGTCTTCAAGGGCCGCGGGATGGCCTTCTCCGAGGTCCGCCAGTACCAGCCGGGCGACGAGATCCGCGTCATCGACTGGAACGTGACCGCGCGGATGAACGAAGCCTACGTGAAGGTGTTCACCGAGGAGCGCGAGCTGACGGTGATGCTGGTGGTGGACGTCTCCGCCTCCAAGGAGTTCGGCTCGCGCGATCGCAGCAAGTCCGAGATCGCCGCCGAGGCCGCTGCCCAGATCGCCTTCTCCGCCATCGCCAACAACGACCGCGTGGGGCTCATCCTCTTCTCGGACCGGGTGGAGAAGACCATCCCGCCCAAGAAGGGCCGCAAGCACGTCATGCGGCTGATCACCGACATCCTCACCTTCAAGCCGCAAGGAAAGGGGACGGACCTCGGCGCGGGCCTCAACTACCTCTCGAAGGTGGTGAAGCGGAAGGCAGTCACCTTCCTCGTCTCCGACTTCCTCGCCCCCGACTACGAGACGCCGATGCGCGTCGTCGGCCGCCGCCACGACCTGGTCCCGGTGGTGATCTCCGACCCGCTGGAGGCGAGGTTGCCCAGGCTGGGGCTGGTGGAGCTGGAGGACCCGGAGACCGGCGGGCGCCTGCTGGTGGACATCTCCAACCCGCTGGTCCGCGGCATCTTCGCCAAGGAGATGGGCCGCGTCCGCGAGGAGCGGCGCCGGCTCTTCAGGAAGCTCAGCCTGGACCACGTGGAGCTGGACGCCGGCGAGGACCACGGCGCCGCGCTGGCGCGCTTCTTCCGCATGCGGGCCCGGAGGATGGCGGCGTGATCGCCTCCGCCCTCATCGCCGCGCTCGCGCTCGCCGCGGGTCCCACCGCCGGCGCAGGGAAGGCGGAGCTCCGCCCGCTCGCCTTCCAGCAGCACGCCGTCCCGGACAAGGTCCGCCTGGGAGACCCGTTCATCTACGAGCTGCAGATCACCCACCCGCCTGGCCAGCGCTACGAGCTGCGCCCGCCGCGCGACCTGGGCGACCTGGAGCTCACCGGCACCGAGCGCGCCCGCTCCGACGAGGCGGACAAGGCCGTCACCAACTTCCGCCTCCGGATGGCGGCGTTCGCGCTGGGCAAGCAGCGGCTCCCCGACCTGGTCTTCGACGTCATCGGCGCCGACGGGGCCGCCGGCACCTTCGAGACGCACGGGCCGCAGGTGGAGGTCACCCCCACCATCTCCGAGAGCGCCGCCCAGAACGGCGAGGCCCTCTACGACATCCAGCCGCCCGCCGACGTGCCGGTGCGCACCTGGCGCCTGCTCTGGGCGCTGGCCGCGCTCGCCGCCGCGGCCGCCCTGGCCTGGGTGGCGTTCCGCCTCCTCCGGCAGATCAAGCACGCCATTCCAGACCGGGTGGTCCCGCTGGAGCCCATGGACGTGCGCGCGCGGAAGGCGCTGGACGACCTGCGCGCCCAGGACCTCCCGGGCCGCGCCCTGTTCCGCGAGTTCCACTTCCGCCTGTCGGAGATCCTCCGCGGCTACCTGGGCGAACGGTTCAGCTTCGACGCGCTGGAGTGCACCTCCTCCGAGCTTCTGGACCGGCTCCGCCGGCTGCACACGCCCGGCCTCGACTACAGCGAGATGGAGCGCCACGTCCACGAGTCGGACCTGATCAAGTTCGCCCGCGCCGGCACCGCGCCCGAAGCCTGCAAGCGCGAGTTGGAGATGGCGTACCGCGTGGTGCACGCCACCACCGCCGCCGCCCCGCCGCCCGTCCCCGCTCTTCCCCCTCGCCCGCCTCCACGCGATGCCGTCCGACCTCTTCCATGACCCGGAGCTGCTCTGGGCGCTGGTGCTGGTGCCGCTGCTCCTCCTCTGGCAGCGGCGCCAGCAGCGCTCCCGCGCGGTCCTGAGGTTCCCCGCCACCGCGGCCTTCGCCCGCCAGCCCCGCGGGTGGCGGACCCGCATGCTCTGGGTGCCGCCGCTCCTCCAGGTCCTGGCGCTGGCGGCCGGGGTGATCGCCCTGGCGCGCCCGCAAACCCGCGATGCGCGGGTGCGCGACCTCTCCGTGGAGGGCATCGACATCGTCATCGCGCTGGACCTCTCCACCTCCATGGAGGCGGGGGACTTCCAGCCGCGCAACCGCCTGGCGGTGGCCCAGGAGGTGCTCTCCGAGTTCATCACCTCCCGCACCAACGACCGCATCGGCCTGGTGGTGTTCGCCGGTGCCGCCTACACCCAGGCCCCGCTCACCCTGGACTACAGCGTGCTGCGCGAGGTGGTGAAGCAGCTGCGCACCCGGGTGCTGGAGGACGGCACCGCCATCGGCGACGCCATCGCGGTGGCGCTCAACCGCCTGCGCGATTCGGACGCCAAGAGCCGGGTGGTGGTGCTGATCACCGACGGCGACAACAACGCCGGGAAGATCTCCCCGCTCGACTCGGCGCAGATGGCCAAGAAGCTGAAGATCCCCGTGTTCACCATCCTGGTGGGCAAGGGCGGCAAGGTGCCGTTCCCGGTGGGGACGGACCTCTTCGGCCATACCGCCTACCGGGACACGGAGATCCCCATCAACCCGGAGCTGCTCAAGGTCATCGCCGCCGGCACCGGCGGCGAGTACTACCGCGCCACCGACCGGGACTCGCTCCGCGCGGGCCTTCAAAAAGTTTTGGACAAGCTGGAGCGCAGCAAGCTTCTGGAGGGCGGCGCCAGCGCCAACTACCGCGAGGTGTTCCACCCGTTCCTGCTGGCGGCGTTCGCGCTCGCCGCGCTGGACCTGCTGCTGCGCGCCACGCTCCTGAGGGTGTTCCCATGAGCCCCTGGCGCTTCACGCTCCTGGGGTACCAGGCGGGCTTCGCGCAGCCGCTGCTGTTGCTTCTGGCGGTGGCCGGCGTGGGCGTGGGCGCCTGGGGCATCCTCCTCGCGCTCCGCCGCCGCCAGGCGCTGCAGCGGGTGATCGCCGAACGGCTGATCGACTCGGTGGCGCCCGGCGTCTCCACCACCCGGCCGGTGGTGCGCGCCGCGCTCCACGGCGCGGGCCTGTTGCTCCTCTCCCTGGCGCTGGCCCAGCCGCAGTGCGGGACGCGCTCGGAGCTCACCAAGCGCCGCGGCATCGACGTGGTGGTGGCGCTGGACGCCTCCAAGTCCATGCTCGCGCGCGACGTGCAGCCGGACCGGCTGGAGCGCGCCAAGGTGGAGCTGCTCACCCTCCTGGACGAGCTGAAGGGCGACCGGGTGGGCCTGGTGGTCTTCGCGGGCGACGCGTTCGTCCAGTGCCCGCTCACCTCCGACTACGCGGCGGCCAAGCTGTTCCTCCGGGCGGTGGATCCGCTCAACATGCCCCAGGGCGGGACCAACATCGGCGCCGCCCTCACGCTCGCCAAGCAGGTGATGGAGGGCGCGGACCGCGGCGCCAAGGAGCGGGTGGTGGTCCTCATCTCCGACGGCGAGGACGTGGGCGGCGAGGTGCAGGACGGGGTGGACGCGCTCAAGGACCTGGGGGTGAAGCTGTACGCGGTGGGCATTGGCTCCGAGCAGGGCGAGCCCATCCCGGTCACCGGCCGCAACGGCGAGCACCTCGGCTTCCAGAAGGACGACGACGGCAACACCGTGCTCACCCGCCTGGACCCGCGCGCGCTGCGCGAGGTCGCCGAAGGCACCGGCGGCGAGCTGTTCTACGAGCCGCACGGCGTGGCGATGACCCAGGTGGTCCAGCGCATCGACCAGATGCAGAAGAGCGAGCTGGAGAGCCGGATCTCCGTCCGCTACGACGAGCGCTACCAGGCGTTCGCGGTGCCCGGCATGGGGCTGCTGGCGGTGGCGATCGCGGTCCGCCCGTCGCGCCGGAGGGCCGCGAAATGAAGCGCGGCGGGTTCCCCCAGGCGGTCCTGTGCGTGCTGCTCTCGGCGTTGCTGGTGCTGCTGCCCCGGACGTCCCTGGCGCTGGGGCCGTTCGAGAAGAACCACCCCACCGTGGAGGAGGGCCTCCGGGCGTACGAGGAGGGCCGCTTCGACGACGCGCTCACCGCTTTCGAGGCCGCCAAGCGCGAGATGCCCGACAACGCGGTGGTGGAGTTCGACCGCGGCAACGCGCTCTACAAGCTGCAGCGGATGGAGGAGGCGCGCGAGGCGTACCACCGGGTGGCGGACATGGACCGCGGCGACCTCCAGGAGAAGGACTACTACAACCTGGGCAACGCGCTGGCGGAGCTGGGCCAGCCCAAGGACGCCATCGCCGCCTACCGCAAGGCGCTGCTGCTGGACCCCAAGGACGAGCTGGCCCGGCACAACCTGGAGGTGGTGCTACGCAACCTCCCCAGGCCGAAGCGGCCGCAGCCGCAGCCGGACGCCGGGCAGGATGCCGGACGGGACGCGGGGATGGATGGGGGCAAGGACTCCGGAGACGACGGCAGCGGCGCCGACGGCCAGGACAAGGACGGCGGCCAGAAACAGAGCAAGGGCCAGGGCGGGCAGGACGCTGGCTTTGGCGACGGCGGGGCCCAGGGCGACGGCGGGATGAATTCCGGGCCGGGCGACGGCGGGTTCGACGGCGGCCGGGGGGGAGACGCCCCCAAGAAGCCCAGCGAGGACAAGGTGGACGCCGGCTCCGGGCCCGACGACGAGCAGGACCAGGACGAGGGCACTCCGGACGGCGGGCTGGACGAACAGCCGACCAAGGACTTGAACAAGAAGGACGTGGAGCGGCTGTTGGATTCCATGAAGCAGAGCGAGAAGAATCTGCAGCTCTGGCGGTTCCAGCAGCGAAAGTCGTCCAAGTCGAGGAAGGACAATGCGACCAAGGACTGGTAGCCCGTTCGCGGTGGCACTGCTGGCGATGCTGGCGCCGCTCGCCGCGCGCGCCGCCGATCGGCCGGAGATCCGCCAGTCGGCGGACCACAAGGAGGTCGGCACGGAGGACACCTTCCGGCTGACCATCACCATCACCAACCCGCCGGATGGCGCTCAGCTCAAGCTGCCGTCGACAGACGACTTCGAGACGCTCTCCAAGCAGCAGAGCACCGAGATGTCGTACCAGATGCTCGGCGCCGGCCCCGGGAGCATCCGGCGGGTGCAGAAGTGGACGCTGGTGATGCGCGCCAACCGCGTCGGCTCGCTGGTCATCCCGCCCTCGGAGCTGGTCACCCCCGCCGGCACCCTGAAGACCGACCCTTGGCCCATGACGGTGAAGAAGGGCCACGTGGAGGACAAGGATGGGGAGCGCACCGCCGCCGGCCCGATGCGGCTGTTCGACCCGTTCCAGAACTTCCCCTTCCCGCAGCAGGACCTGGACGACCTGGACGAGCAGCAGCCGCAGAACATTCCCATCCCGCGCTC
>DATBSS010000667.1:0-2049 GCA_036559665.1 Myxococcaceae bacterium | reverse complement strand
CCGAGTAGAACTCGCCCACCGACTCATCGCCCTTGAGGATGCAGCTGGGGTACTTCCACGTGATGGCGGAACCGGTCTCCACCTGCGTCCAGGAGATCTTGGAGCGGAAGCCGGCGCACAGCCCGCGCTTGGTGACGAAATTGAAGATGCCGCCCCGGCCTTCCTTGTCGCCCGGGTACCAGTTCTGCACCGTGGAGTACTTGATCTGCGCCCGGTCCAGCGCCACCAGCTCCACCACCGCGGCGTGCAGCTGGTTCTTGTCGCGCATGGGCGCGGTGCAGCCCTCCAGGTAGCTCACGTAGCTGTCGTCCTCGGCGACGATCAGCGTGCGCTCGAACTGCCCGGTGTCCGCGGCGTTGATCCGGAAGTAGGTGGACAGCTCCATCGGGCAGCGGACGCCTTTGGGGATGAAGCAGAACGATCCGTCGGAGAACACCGCCGCGTTGAGCGCGGCGAAGTAGTTGTCCGTGTACGGCACCACCGTGCCCAGGTACTTCTTCACCAGGTCGGGGTGGTTGTGCACCGCCTCCGAGAAGGAGCAGAAGATGACGCCCATCGCCCCCAGCTTGTCCTTGAAGGTGGTGGCCACCGACACCGAGTCGAAGACCGCGTCCACCGCCACGTTCGCCAGGCGCTTCTGCTCGTCCAGCGGGATGCCCAGCTTCTCGTAGGTGCGGAGGATCTCCGGGTCCACCTCGTCCAGGCTCTCCAGCTTGGGCCGCTTCTTCGGCGCCGAGTAGTAGATGATGTCCTGGTAGTCGATCTTCGGGTAGGTGACCGCCTGCCAGGTCGGCTCCCGCATGGTGAGCCAGTGGCGGTACGCCCTCAGCCGCCACTCCAGCATGAACTCCGGCTCGTTCTTCTTGCTGGAGATGAGGCGGATCACGTCCTCGGAGAGCCCGCGGGGGATCTGCTCCGACTCCACCGCGGTGACGAAGCCCGCCTCGTACTCCTTGCCGGTGAGCTGCTCGATGGCTTCGGTCGTGCTCATGGGCGTCCCTCCGCGCGCAGCGAGACCAACCGCGACCTGGTGCGCGCCACCGGTCCCAGCAGGTCCGCCAGGGTGAGCCGCTGGAGCGCGTCGTGGATGACGCCGTTGATCACCCGCATGTGCCCGCGCAGGTGGCAGGTGGCCTCCAGCTCGCAGGGGCCAGCGCCGTCCGCCGGCTGCGCGCCGCACTCGGTGAGGGCCATGGGCCCCTCCAGCGCGGCGATCACCTCCGCCACCGTGATGGACTCCGGCGAGCGGGCCAGCGCATAGCCCCCCGCCACCCCGCGGTGCGAGACCAGGAACCCCGCCTGCGAGAGCTCCTTGAGCACCTTGCTCACCGACGGCAGCGGGACGTGCGTCCGCTCCGCCAGCTCCCGGGCGGTGTGCGTGCCGCCCTCGCCATCGCCTGCCAGGCCGGACAGCACCACGATGCCGTAATCAGTCATCTTGCTCATGCGGAGCATGGGTGCCCCTCGCCAATTCGGACCGAAGCGGTCCCCTTTTAATTAGCACCAGTGCGGTCTGATTTACAGCAACAAACCAGCGTGGCCAGTGCTGCCCTGCCCGCGGGGGGTCGCCGGACTTACGGCTCTGATGAGGGTGGAGGACCCACGCCCAGGCCCGCCCGCGCGGCGGCGGTGTCCAGCCGGGCCAGCGGGCCCTCCAGGGAGGTCCCGTCCGCCTCCACGTACAGGTGCTCGTCGAGGACGGTGACGGTCCACACCTGGCGCCTGGCCTCCGAGCGTGCGAGCGCGCGCACCAGCGCCGGCTCCACCCGCCAGATGGACAGCGCGTCCTCGCCCTTCCGGGGCCGGTCGAAGCCGCGGAACTGATCGCACAGCTCGCGGAGGCGGCGGTCGTCGCCGAACACGGCGTGCACCTGGCTGCCGGCGTTGCGCTGCGCCACCCGGACCAGGTCCTCGGCGTCCGCGGTGCCGCACTCCACCCACACCGTCAGCCGCCCGGTGAGGTCGCGCGCCCAGAGGTCGGCGGCGTCCGGGGTGGAGAGGCCGGGGCCGAACTCCAGCCTTTCCTCGAAGAGCAGGCACCGCGCCAGC
>DATBSS010000666.1:0-16527 GCA_036559665.1 Myxococcaceae bacterium | reverse complement strand
CCTCCGGATCTCGGTCTTCACCGGGGTGACCATCCTGACCTCCTCGCTGCAGGAGGGCTACGCCACCCTCGCCTATCCCTCCACCACGCTCACCGCGGCCGGAGGCCAGGCCCCCTACACCTGGAGCCTCTCCGGCGCGCTCCCCCCCGGCCTCAACTTCATCTCGAGCACCGCCACCCTCTCCGGCACACCCGCCGCGGGCACCGCCGGCTCGTACGGCATCACCTTCACGGTGACCGACGCCTCGGGGCAGTCGCAGAGCGCGTCGTTCATCATCACCCTGTACGCGCTGCCGCAGGTCACCACCAGCACGCTGGCGGACGGAGCGGTGGGAGCGCTGTACTCCCAGATCCTGCAGTCCTCCGGGGGCAAGTCGCCCCTCACCTGGTCGATCACCACCGGGTCGTTGCCCGCCGGCCTGCTCCTGGACTCCGCGAGCGGCTCCATCCTCGGCACGCCCACCGCCGCCGGGGCCTCCAACTTCGTGATCCAGGTGTCGGACGCCAACGGCCGGACCGCCACCCGGCTGATGGCGATCACCGTCTTCTCCGGGCTCGTCATCACCTACGGGCCGGCGCCAGACGGCTACACGGGCACCGCCTACAACCAGACGCTGACGGCCGTCGGCGGGCGGACGCCGTACACCTGGTCCCTCGCCGCGGGCGCCCTCCCCGCCGGGGTGACGCTGAGCGCGGCCAGCGGGACGCTGAGCGGCACCCCGACCGCGCCAGGCACGTCCTCCTTCACGCTCCAGGTCACCGACGCGAACTCGGTCACCGCCACCAAGGCACTCTCGGCCATCATCTATGACCCGCCGCGGATCATCACCACGACGCTCCCGGACGGCTACGTCGGGCAGGTCTACCCCAGCGTCACGCTGCAGGGCGCGGCCGGCAAGGCGCCCTACACGTACGCGGTGACCTCGGGCGTGCTCCCGGCGGGCCTCTCGCTCACCAGCGGCGGCGTGCTCTCCGGGACGCCCACCGCGGCGACCGCGGTCTCCATCACGATCACGATCACCGACCAGAACGGGCAGGCCGGGACCCGGAGCTACACCTTCGGCACCTTCACCTCGCCCTCCATCACCACCACGACGCTGGCTGACGGGTACGTGGGCACCGCGTACACCGGCTCGGTGGTGGGGACGGGCGGCAAGGCGCCCTACTCGTTCTCGTTGACCGCGGGCGCGTTGCCTGCCGGCCTGTCGCTGGCCTCGAGCGGGGCCATCACCGGCACGCCTACCGGCGCCCCCGGAACGGCCACCTTTACGGTGACGTTGACCGACGCCAACGGCATCACCGGCACCGCCTCGCTGAACCTCATCGCACTCGGCACGCTGGTGGTGACCACCGCCTCGCCGCTGCCGGACGCCCTCCGAGCGGTGGCCTACTCGGTGACGCTGGCCGCCTCGGGCGGCGCGGCGCCCTTCACCTGGTCGCTCACCTCGGGCGCGCTGCCCTCCAACCTCACGCTGAGCTCCGGCGGTGTCATCAGCGGCACGCCGGTCTCGTCGGGGACGTTCACCTTCACCGCCACCGTCACCGACCGGAACGCGGTCTCGGCCGGCAAGGCCTTCACCCTGGTCGTCCAACCGCCGCTGTCGGTGACGAAGACGTCCGTGGCGGACGGCTACACCGGCCGCCAGTACGCCGACACCATGACCGCCGCCGGTGGACTGGCGCCGTACACCTGGGCGGTCACCTCGGGAGCACTCCCGCCAGGGGTCACCCTCGCCTCGACCGGCGTGCTCTCCGGGGTCCCCACCGCTACCGGTTCGTTCAGCTTCGTGGTCACGGTGACGGACTCGACCTCCACCACCGCCACCCAGTCACTCACCCTGATCGTCCTCACGTCACCGGCCATCACCACCACCAGTTTCCCGGACGCCTATACGGGACAGGGATACACGGCGACCGCGACGGGCACCGGCGGCAAGGCGCCGTACACCTGGTCCGTGACCGCGGGCGCGCTTCCGGGGGGGCTGGCCCTTGGCGTCGGCTCCGGGACGATCAACGGGACCACCTCCGGGACCACGCAGACCTTCACGCTGACCCTGAGCGACGCCAACGGGGTGACCGCCTCCCAGACCTTCACCCTCTCCGTGTACAACCAGCCTTCGATTACCTCGACGTCGCCGCTGTCCGACGGGTACGCCGGCCTTCCGTATTCCTTCACCTTCGCCGCCAGCGGCGGCAAGGCGCCGCTCACCTGGCAACTGACCTCCGGGGCGCTGCCGCCGGGCCTGACCCTCTCCGCCGGTGGCGTGCTGGGCACCACCATCGGCGCCGCGGGCCAGAACCAGACGTACAGCTTCGTGGTCTCGGTGATCGACGCCAATGGCCGGTCGGTGTCCGCGCCGTTCCAGGTGACGACGTACCTACCGCCGTCCATCACCACCACCTCGCTCACCACCGCCACCGAGGGCGTCACCTACCTGCGCGCGCCCGCTACGCCAGAGCAGATCGCCGCGACCAACGGCAAGGCGCCGCTTACCTTCACCGCCACGGGCCTGCCGGCGGGGATCGCCCTCGCGGCCGGGACCGGTATCCTCTCCGGCATCCCGGCGCAGGCGACCGCCGGCCCGCACCTGGTCCTCTTCTCGGTGACGGACGCCAACGGCCGCATCGGGAACGCGTCCATCAACCTCCAGGTGAAGGCGGCCGCGCCCATCTACGGCGGCGGCACCGTGGGGGTGGCACCGGCCGGCAGCCCGATCACCGATACCCTGACCGTCTTCGCCACCGACTTCGAGGGCCGCATCCACCCGAGCCTGGCCGTCCGCCTCCGGAAGAATGGAGTGGAATTCGCGCCGGTGAAGGAGCAACTCACCGACGCCGGCGGGAAGGCGGTCTTCACCGGGCTGGGCCTCAACGGCACCACGGACACGGTGGACGTCACGGTCAACGGCCAGAACGTCACCAACGCGAGCTTCCTGAAGGTGAACGCGGCCATCGTCAGCGTCCCGGTGCTGGACTACCCGGTACCCATGCCACGCGCCTACGCCAGCGGCGAGATCGACCCGCCCACCGGCCAGTTGATCGTCACTGGAGGCATGAACCCGTCCTGGCTCGGCGCCCCGGCCATCAACTCGCTGCTCAACCCCTCCCAGAACGACCTGGTGCGCCTGACCAACCCCGCGGCGGGCACCTGGAGCGAGGACCTGCCGCCCGGCATGACCAACGCGCCGCCGGAGCGATTCTTCGCGGGAATGGGGTACGCGGCGGGCTCGCACGTCCTGTTCGGCGGCGCCAACGGCGTATTGCCCTACCCTCTCAGCGACACGTGGCTGTACAGCACGGCGACCGGGACCTGGACGAGCCCGGCGGTCACCGGCACGGTGCCCACGCCGCGTGACTGGTTTGCCATGGCGGGCGTGGGAAGCCTGGTCTACGTGTTCGGCGGCCAGGGCAACCTCTTCAGCGGCCCGGTGCTGAACGATCTCTATTCGTTCAACCCCGCCAGCTCCACCTGGTCCCTGCTCACTCCCGCCGGACCGGTGCCCTCGCCCCGTTACAACCTGGCCGGGGCGGCCGTCGGAACCCAGTTCTGGATCTGTGGCGGCTTCGACGGGCTGGTCTCGCCGTTGGAGGACTGTTGGTCGTACGACCCGGCTTCGACCTTGTGGATCCCGCGACCGGCGATGCCGAGCGCGCGCCAGGGCCACGCCATGGCGGTCACCTCGTCCGGGTCGATCTACGTCTTCGGCGGCAATGGCTTCGGGTTGCTGAACGACCTGCTGGTGTTCAGCGGCGGCGTGTGGACGACCGTCCCCGCCACCAACCCGCCGCCCGCGCGCGAGGGGGCGATCCTGGCCTACGAGTCCTCCACCGGCCGGCTCATCCTCTTCGGCGGCCAGGGCATCGGCTTCGTCTACAACGACGTCTGGACGTTCGATCCGGCGACCAATGCCTGGACGCAACGCACCCAGACCTGGGACAAGCCGGCGTTCGGCCTCACGCTGAGCGGCACCATCACCAACGGCAGCCCCAGCACCCGGAGCCGGGTGACGATCGAGGCGTCGGGCACCTCCGGCTGGATCTCCCGCCAGTTCATCTCCCTCACCGGCGGGACGGGCAGCTACACCATGACCGGCATCCCGTTCGGCGATTCGATCAGCCTCACCGCGCTCAACGAGGACCTCAACCTCTCCTACCCGAACCGGGAGTGGTCGTGGCTGGACCTGGGGGTGATCTCCAGCAACGTGACCGGGGACCTGACCCAGAACGTCAACCTGCCCTCGGGGCCGATGACACTGCTCACCACCACCGGCTCCTACGTGCTGCCCAGCGGGTGGCTGGGGACGGATTTCACCTCGGTCCTCTCCCGCATCACCCGGCCGGGTTTCGCCAACCACCCCAACGGGTCCAACCTGGTGACGCCGGCGGCGAAGACGTTCCGGGTGGACTACTTCGCACCCAGCGCCGGGACCACCCAGACGCTGGTCCCGGAGGCGGAATCGGTGACCGGCAACGCCTGCGAGCTGTCGATCGCGTGGGCGTACAACGTGGCCCCCGGGCCGTTCCCGGCGATCACCTTCCCGCCCGGCCCGCGGTCCATCAGCCCCGGCATCAGCGGGTGCGCCCCGACCGGCACGGGCCTGCAGTTCAGGTCCACGCTCCCGGGCACCAGCTCCAGTTCCGCGCCGGCGGTGGCGGTGGGAGACATGGACGGCGACGGGATCGCCGACGTGACCTTCCTGAACGGGAGCGACGTCCTGATCTTCAGCGGCCTGAACAGCGGCGAGGGCACCTTCGGCGGCGGGGCGAATGTCACGCTGTCCCTGCCCGGCTTCAACCCCACCAGCCTGGGAATCGCGGACTTCGATCACAACGGGCGGCCGGACGTGGTGGTCGGCGTGGGCACCACCAACCAGATCGCGGTGTTTCGGCAGACGGGGCCGGGCGTCTTCGCCCCCGCGGCGTTCTCCGGCGCCGGCACGCAGGTGCAGGGGCTGTCCGTCGGGGACTTCAACGGCGACGGGCACGCAGACGTGGTGACCACGGGCCAGGCGCCGAACGTGCTCACCGAGGTAACCGGGCGAGGCGACGGCACCTTCAACTCGTTCACCTTCATCCCCGTCGGCGGCCCCTTCACCGCCATCACCTCGGCTGAGCTCAACGGGGACACCTTCACCGACGTGGTCTACGCGACGAACGTGGGGCAGATCGGCTTCCTGCGCGGTACGGGGGGCCAGCTCCAGACCGCCGGAACGACGTCCGTGCCGGGGACGCCTACCTCGCTGGCGGCCGGAGACCTGAACGGGGACGGAATGGTGGACATGGCGGTGGCCCTCCAGGCCCCCAACACCGTCGTGGTGGGACTGAACCAGGGCAACTTCACCTTCGTCACCGCGGGCGTCGTCCCCACGACCGGGACGGGTGGAAGACTGGCCATCGCGGAGCTCACCGGGGACGCGTTGAAGGATGTGGTGGTGGCCACCCAGGACTCCACCCTGGCCGTGTTCCGGAGCACGGGCGGCGGCAACCTGAGCTCCTTCCACACCGGCCTGACGGGGCTGCCGCCCACGGCGCTGGGGGTGGGGGACTTCAACGCCGACGGCAACGCGGACGTGGCGGTGGCCGTGTTCCTCGTCACCAACCCGGCCATTGTGGAGCTGTACGCCGCGCTCCGGCCCATCCCGGCCGGCACGGACACCTACTCCTTCGTGGCCCCTGCGAACACGCAGGTGTTCGTCGTGGACCGCGGCGCGTCGCAGTTCGCCTACGACTGGGAGCTGTTCTCGCGAGGTCAGGCGGGGACCAACACCCTCAGCTACCCGCTCCCCTCCACGCTCAAGCCGAGCCGGCCCTCGCCGGCCGGCCAGACGGTGATGTGGGGTCCGACCCTCCTGGTCGCCAGCCCGGCCAACCTCAGCATCGACAACTTCGCGTGGTTCCGGCTCAGGCTGGACGCGCAGACGTCGCTGCCCTACCTCACGCAGTACCGTCGCTAGCGAGACCCATGCGATCACCGCTTCTCGCCGCCGCCGCGGCGCTGCTGCTCTGGGGGTGCAAGCCCTCCTGCGGGTCGCCGGGCACCGCCCCGGCGACGTCTCCGTCCAGCCCATCACAGGGCGGAAACCCGTCCGCGCCGGTGCCGGACGCCATCCAGGCGCTGCGGGATGCGGACGCCGCCCTCCAGGCGGGCAAGCTGGACGAGGCGATCGCCAGGGGGGAAACGGCCAGCGCCGCCATGCCCGGCAACCCGGTGATCTGGAACGTGCTCGGGCGCGCCCACGCCGCGCGCTTCGCGCAGACCAGGGACGGCGACGAGGCGAAGAAGGCGCGAGAGGCATTCACCCGCGCCACCACCGCCAGCCCGGACTTCTGGCCCGCCTACCAGAACCTGGGGGAGCTGGAGGAGAAGACCGGACGGCTCCAGGAGGCGGCGGACGCCTACCGCCAGGTGCTGAAGGCGCAGCCGAACCACCCGGACAAGGCGAAGTTCGAGGCGGTCATCGGCCGGGCGCAAGCCGGGAAGCAGTAGAAGTCGCCCAAACTCCTCTAGGATGGCATCGCCGCGATGAACCAACCCGTCCGCCCGCTGACCCAGCTCATGGACATCGCCGACGCCCGCGCCGCGATGGAGCGGGTGGCGCAGAACCTCCAGACGGTCATCCTGGGCAAGCCGCAGCAGACGGCGCAGGCGGTGACCTGCCTCGTGGCGCGCGGGCACCTCCTGCTGGAGGACGTGCCCGGCGTGGGCAAGACCACCCTGGCGGAGGCAGTGGCGCGCTCCTTCGCGCTCTCCTTCGCCCGCATCCAGTTCACCGCGGACCTGATGCCCACCGACATCCTGGGCACCCAGGTGTTCCAGCAGGCCACCGGCACCTTCCAGTTCCGCCCCGGGCCGATCTTCCACCAGCTCGTGCTGGCGGACGAGCTCAACCGCGCCCCGCCGCGCACCCAGTCCGCGCTGCTGGAGGCCATGGCCCAGGGCCAGGTCTCCCAGGACGGGCAGACCTCCACCCTGCCCCAGCCGTTCGCGGTGATCGCCACCCAGAACCCGGCGGACTTCTCCGGGACCTACCCGCTGCCGGACTCGCAGCTGGACCGCTTCCTGATGCGGCTGTCGCTGGGGCACCCGCCGCCGGAGGCGGAGCGAGAGCTGCTCCAGAAGCGCGGCGTGCAGGCCCCGCTGCACGGGCTGGCGCCGGTGGCGAGCGCCGAGGATCTCCTGGCCGTCCAGCGCCGCGCCGCCGAGGTCCAGCTCGACGAGTCGGTCGCCGGCTACGCGGTCCGGCTGGCCACCGCCACCCGCGAGCATTCGGAGATCGAGCGGGGCGCCTCCACCCGCGCGGTGCTGGCGCTGGTGGCCGCCGCCCGGGCCCACGCCCTCTGGCAGGGCCGCGACTTCGCCACCCCGCTGGACGTGAAGGCGATGTTGGTGCCCACGCTCTCCCACCGCCTGCTCCTGCGCAGCGCGGTGCAGGGGCACTTCGCGCGCGACGAGGCGGCCCACCTCCTGGAGGAGATCTCCCGGAAGGTGCCCGCGCCGCGGTGACCGCGGTGGCCGCGGTGACCTCGCCCCTGGAGCTGTGGCGGCGCCTGCGCCGGTGGTTCCGCCCGCCGCGGACGCTGAAGACCACCCAGGTCGGCCGCACCTACCTGGCGCTCACGCTGGGCGTGGGCTTCGGCGCGTTCAACACCGACAACAACCTGCTCTACCTCCTGCTGGGGCTGATGCTCAGCCTGATCATCCTCTCCGGCGTCCTCTCCGAACGCGTGCTGCGCGACCTCCAGGTCCGCCGGGTGGGCGCGGACGGGGCGCACGCCGGGGAGCCGTTCGCCTTCCGCTGGGCCATCTCCCGCCGGCGCGGCACCGCCTTCGCGCTCACCCTCTCCGAGGACTCCGCGGAGCTCTCCGGGCAAGGGATGGTGGCCTGCCTGGAGCCGGGCGCGGAGCTGACGGTCCGGGGCGACCTCACCGCCGCGCGCCGGGGGCCGCACCGCCTCACTGGCGTCCGCGTCACCACCATCTTCCCCTTCGGCCTCTTCGCCAAAACCCGGGTGTTCGACCTGGAGGGGATGCTCCTGGTCTACCCGCGCCGCGGCTACGCCTGCGAGGACCCCGCCTCGGCGGAGGGCGGCCCGGCCGGGGACGCGGGCGACCCCAGGAAGCGCGACGGCAGCGGCGACCTGCTGGGCCTGCGCGAGTTGCAACCCCTGGAGGACGCGCGGCGGATCCACTGGAAGAAGAGCGCCGCGGCCGGGAAGCTGCTCCGGGTGGAGCGCGAGCGCGAGGAGCGCCGCACCTACCTGCTCCGCTTGGACGATGGGCTGCCGCTCGAGCTCCTGGACCGGCACTGCGAGGAGTTGGCCACCGTCTCCGGCCGCCTGCTGCTGGACGGCCACGAGGTTGGGCTGCAGACCCACGCGTCGCGGCTCCGGCCGGGCGCCGGGCCGGGGCAGCTCCGCCGCATCCTCCGGGCGCTGGCCTGGGCGGGTTACCAGGAGGACCGGGCGTGAACGCGACGGGGCGCCGGAGGCTCCGCCTCACCTGCCGGGACTGCGCGGCGGCGGCGGCATTCGCCTCCATGGCCTCCTCCGGACAGCTCCCGATCTGGTCGCTGGCCCTCTTCGGCGGCGGGCTCCTGCTGGCGCTGCTGGACCGCCGCATCCTCCAGGCGCACGGCGGGCTCACCGCTATCCTGCTGGTGGTCTCCGCCATGGGGCTGGGGGCGCTGTTGGCGTCCCACGCCCTCGACGAGGTGGTGGCGGCGGGCGCCTTCGCCGGGCTGGTGGCGGTGCAGCGGATGCTCTCGCAGCCCACGCCGGCCGTGGACGGGCAGGTGCACCTCACCAGCCTCCTGATGATCGCCGGCGGGGCGGCGCTCTCCGGTGACATCTGGTTCGCGGTCTGGCTGGTGCTGTTCGCCGGGCTGGGCTGCTTCTCGCTAGGCCTGGGCGTGCTGGAGCAGGCGGCCCCGGAGGGCGCGGACCTCCCGCTGCGACCGCTGGTGCGCCAGCTCTCGGCAGGCTCGGCGCTGGCGGTGGTGGGGGCGGTGGTCTTCTTCATCGCCATCCCCCGGCTGAGCTGGAACGTGGCCTCCCGGCGCGGCGGCGGCTCCCTCTTCGGCGCCGTCTCCGGCATCTCGGATTCGGTGCGCCTGGACGGACCGGGCACCATCAAGCGCAACCCACGGATGGTGGCGCGCGTGCAGCTCGAGCCGGACCCGGGCACCGAGACGCTGGACGCCTACTGGGTGGCCCACACCTTCGACACCTTCGACGGCTCGGAGTGGGTGGGCGCCACGGTCCAGCCCAGGCCCCCGCTGTGGGAGGTGCACCTGGGCCGGTACGTCCAGCCGCTGGTGTACCAGCAGATCGAGTTGCTCCCAGCGTACGGCGCGCGCTCGCTGGTGGGCCTGGACTCGCCGGTGCTCCTGGCCAACGCCATGATGCACGGCCCGTCCGGGAGGAGCGGCCGGGTCGCGCTGGAGGAGATGCCCGGGCAGGAGGTGCGCTTCGTCGAGCCGGGCGCCAGCTACACCTACCACGCGTACAGCACGGCGCCGGACGTGGCGCGGCGGACGCCGGAGCCGACCGAACGCTCGGCCTACCTGACGCTGCCGGAGTCGCTGGACCCCCGGGTGCCGGCGCTGGCGCGGCAGATCGCCGGCGACGCGACGGACCCGCTGGAGGCCGCCCGCCGGCTCCAGCAGTACCTGCGGGCCAACTACCAGTACACCCTGGAGCTGACCTCGGTGGCCGACCCGCTGGCGGACTTCCTCTTCCAGCGGCGCGCCGGCCACTGCGAGCACTTCGCCACCGCCATGGTGGTGATGCTGCGGGCGCTGGGTCACCCGGCGCGGGTGGCGGGCGGCTTCTACGGCGGCGAGCGGGTTGGCACCCAGTACGTGCTGCGCGCGGCGGACGCGCACGCGTGGTCGCAGGTGCTGGTGACCGGCCGCGGCTTCATCAGCGTGGACGCCACGCCGGAGGAGGGCCGGAGCGGGCAGCCGGCCGCGTTCCTCGCCTTCCTCACCGAGCAGCTGGAGCGGCTGGAGGACCTCTGGCGGCGTTCGGTGGTGGACTACTCCATGCTGGACCAGGTGGAGTTGGCCCGCTCCCTGGTGCGCCCGCCCGCCTCCGCCGACAGCGCCGCCACGCAGGGCTGGAGCCCGGACCTCAAGGCGCTGGCCGCGTCCGCCGCGGTGGCGCTGGCCACCTACTCCATCCTCCGCCGGCGCCGGGCCGCCCGGGGCCCCCGGGTCTCGCGCGAGGTGGGGGACGCCGCGCGCTTCCTCGACGCCATCGAGCGGAGGCTGCGCGCCGCGCGGGTGCGCTTCCGGGACGGCGAGCAGCTGGAGGAGCTGGCGGTGCGGCTGTCCGGTAGCCGCCACCCGCTCGGCGCCGCGCTCGACCAGGCCACCCGCCGCTACCTGGAGGCGCGGTTCGGCGGCCGCCCGCTGCCTCCCAACGAGCGCGCGGTGCTGCTCGCCGCCCTCGACCGCGCGTCCGCTTCCTGAGCCCAAGGGAACGGCCGGCGGTTTCGCCGGCCGTGCCACAGCGTCCCCCCTGGTTCGGGGGGTAGGCGCCCGGCCAGACCCAGACCGCGGCACTCAGGAATCCCGACACGCCGGCCTTCGGTTCGCGGATCGAGGGAGCGCCCTCGGGGGCGCGCGGCGTTGGATCGGTGACACATCGGAAAGACCTACCGGCCCAGAAGGCCACCCCCTGGACGGCCACTGTAAGCGTTACGTGATCGCCCGCCCGGACACGGGGCAAACGGCGACGCAACCCCCGGCCGCCGCTGGACACCGCGCGTGGCGCGGGGCTGGCACCCGGGTTGCTGAACGCAAGTGGGTGTCGGGGGAACGGAGGCTCACGTGACTCGGAGAGCCAAGGAGAAGATGATGCGCGCAACTTCAGAGCAGTCTTCCTCGTCGTCCGGTCCCCTGGCGACGTACCTGTCGGAGATCAACCACTACAACCTGCTCACCGCGGACGAGGAGCAGCGCCTGGCCCGGCGGTTCAACAAGGGCGACCTGCCGTGCGGCCACAAGCTGGTCACCTCCAACCTCCGCTTCGTGGTGAAGGTCGCGTACGAGTACCGCTCGTACGGCATCAAGATGGCCGACCTCATCCAGGAGGGGAACATCGGCCTGATGAAGGCGGTGCAGAAGTTCGACCCCAACAAGGGGATCCGCCTCATCTCGTACGCGGTGTGGTGGATCCGCGCGTACATCCAGAACTACATCCTCAAGAGCTGGTCGCTGGTGAAGCTGGGGACCACCCAGGCGCAGCGGAAGCTGTTCTTCTCCCTGGCGCGCACCCGCCGCGAGCTGGAGAAGATGGGCGCGAACGACGGCTCCACCGCGGTGAACGTGGATGCCATCGCCCAGAAGCTCCGGGTCAAGCCGCAGGAGGTCCGCGAGATGGAGCAGCGGATGGGCGGCCGCGACCTGTCGCTGGACGCGCCCATGGGCGAGGACGGGGGCAACAGCCACGTCGACTTCGTGGTCTCCAACAACGCCGCCCAGGACGACGAGTTCGCGGACAAGGAGGAGGCGGGGCTGATCAACGAGCGGGTGAAGGTGGCGCTCGGCCGCCTGGATCCCCGCGAGCGCTTCATCATCGAGCAGCGGGTGATGAACGAGCGGCCGATGACGCTCAAGGAGCTGGGCGAACACTTCGGCTTCTCGCGCGAGCGCGCCCGGCAGCTGGAGATCCGCGCCAAGGAGAAGCTCAAGAACGAGCTGGCGGCGCTGATGGCCGAGGTGGACCCGGAGTCCATGACCGCCGTCTAGCCTGCTACAGTCGCGCGCGCCGTGTGGCGCGTGCTGGAGTCGGTATTCCCGGTGAGGGCCGGTGAGCGCAAGCTCACCTCGATCCTCTTCCTGCAGTCCCTGCTCGCCGTGGGGGCGTTCGTCGCCGGCCGCTCGGTGCGCGACGCGCTCTTCCTGGCGCACGGGAGCCGCGAGCAGCTGGCCTGGATGTACGTGGCCTCCGCCGGAGCGGTCACGGCGGTGGGCCTGATCTACAACCCCATCGCCGCCCGCGTGCGCCGGGACCTGATGGCCATTGGCAGCGCGGCGCTGTTCGCGGCGGCCTTCATCGCCCTCTGGCTGGTCGAGCGCGGCGGCCGCGCGCCGTGGGTCTACGCCGCCCTCTACGTCTACGTGGAGGTCATGGGCGCGCTCACCCTGGTCCAGTTCTGGACCCTCTGCAACGAGCTGTTCAACGCCCGCGAGGCGAAGCGCCTGTACGGGATGATCGGCGCCGGCGGCACGCTCTCCAACGTCATCATCGGCCTGCTCACCTCGAAGATCGCGCTCCGCTACGGCGCCAGCGCGCTGCTGCCGATGTGCGCGGTGCTGCTGCTGGGCTGCGGCGTCACCTCCTTCATGGCCGGCGCCGCCGGGCGGCAGCGCCTCTTCGCCCGCGCCGCCTCCGGGCGCCCCTCCCCCGTCGCCCGCTCCGGCGGCTTCACCCGGGTGGCGCAGAACGCCCACCTGCGCAGCGTGGCCCTGCTGGCGGCGGTCACCTTCTTCACCACCACGCTGGTGGACTTCGACTTCAAGGTGATCTCCTCGCAGTCCTTCGCCAAGGACGAGCTGGCGGCGTACTTCGGCCGCTTCTACGCGGTGGTGGGCGTGGTGGCGGTGGCGATGCAGCTCTTCGGCACCGGGCGGATCCTCAACCGCGCCGGGGTGATCGGCGCGCTGGCCGTGCTGCCCTCCTCGCTGTTCCTCTCCAACGGCGCGCTGGTGCTCTTCCCCGGGCTGTGGGCGGCCTCCACCGCCAAGGGCGCGGACACGCTCTTCCGTTACTCCATCAACGACGCCACCACCCAGATCCTCTACCTCCCGGTGCCGCCCCAGGCGCGCACCGCCGCCAAGGCGTTCATCGACGGGGTGGTGAAACCCCTCTCCATCGGCCTGGGGGGCATCCTCCTTCTGGGGTACCGCCGGTGGGTGGGGGAGAACGTCGGCTCCCTGGCGTGGGTGACGCTGGCGCTCTCCGCGGGCTGGGTGGTGCTGGTGCTGGCCTCGCGCTCCCACTACATCCGCTCGCTTCAAGAGAACCTGCGCCAGCGCCGGCTGGGCCTGGACATCGCCCGGTACAAGGTCCAGGACGGGTCCACCGAGGCGGTGCTGGTCCGCGCCATCGAGAGCGCGGACGTGCGCGAGGTGCTGGGCGCGCTGGAGCTGCTGCCGCACCTGGAGGCCATCCAGATGGACGACCGGGTGGAGGCGCTCCTGGAGCACCCGGCGCCCGAGGTCCGCATCGCCACGCTGGCGTACTACGCCCGGCGGCAGACGCTCCGCTTCGCCAACTCCGTCTTCCGCCGCTTCGACGACCCGGACCCGCGGGTGCGCGCCGCCGCCATCGACGCCTTCTGCACGCTGGGGCGCGACAAGTCGGTCAAGAGCGTGAAGGCCTTCCTGGGCGACCCGGACCCGGGCATCCGCGGGGCGGCGGTGACCGGGATGATCCGCTATGGCGGGCTGGACGGCGTGCTGATGGCGGCGGAGGCGCTCAAGACCCTCATCGCCGAGCCCGACGCCCGGATGCGCGCGCACGCCGCGAAGATCCTGGGCAACATCGGCGTGAAGAACTTCTACCAGCCGGTCCTGGAGCTGATGGCGGACCCGGAGCCGGAGGTGCGGCGGCAGGCGGTGGTGGCGGCGGCGGCGCTCAAGTCGCCGGAGTTCGTCATCCCGCTCATCTACCGGACGCCGTCCGCGGAGGTGGGGCGCGAGGCGATCGACGCGCTGGCCGCCTACGGCCCGCCCATCATCCCCACCCTGGCCAAGGTGCTGGGCAACCACCTGGAGGACCCGCTGATCCGGCGCGGCGCGGCGCGCGTGCTGGGGAAGCTGGGCACCCAGGAGGCGGTGGAGGTGATCGCCCGCTTCCTGGACGAGCCGGACGAGGAGCTGCGCACCCGCCTCTACCGCGCGCTCTCCCGCGCGGTCCGCGGACACCAGCTGGCCGCGCTGGACCGCCGCCCCATCGACGCCGCGCTCCAGAAGGAGCTCTCCCGCATCTGCCGCGCGCACGCCGCCGCCGAGGTGCTGGAGCTGGGACCGGGGCCTTCCGGGGACACCCCGCGCGAGGGCCCGCGCGCCGCCGCCGCCCTCCTCTCCTCCGCCCTCCACGAGAAGGTCCTCCAGACCGAACAGCGCGTCTTCCTGCTCCTCTCCGTGCTCTACCCGGACGCCGGGATGGAGCGCATCTTCGCCGGCATCCGCGACGCCCAGGCCCAGGACGCCCAGCGCCGCCGCGCCAACGCGGTGGAGCTCTTGGACAACCTGCTGGAGCGCGGCCTGAAGCGGAAGCTGCTCCCGCTCCTGGAAGACGGCCCCCGGTCCGACAAGCTGCGCGCGGTGGCGGGGCTGGTGGAGTTCACCCGCCCGCCGCGGACCGACACCCTGGTGCTGCTCTGCCAGGACGAGACCGCCTGGGTGCGCGCCTGCGCCGTCCACTACGCCGCGCAGATCGGCTGCCAGCCGGCGCTGGAGGCCATCGTGGCCGGGGTGACGGACGGCAACCCGGTGGTCCGCGAGGTGGCGCTCCTCTCCTGCACCCGCCTGGCCCCGGAGCGCGCGGGCGCGCTGGCGGACTCCCGGAAGGACGACGAGTCGGCCTTCGTGCGGCGGCGGGCGGAGCTGATTCTGCGGGGCCCGGCGGCGGCCTAGGGCCTACGAATTCGGCGGCGGGCGCCCGGCGCCACCAACGTTGGTGGACGAGACCGTGATGTTGGTGGACGAGATGCTGACGCTGGTGGACGACGCGCCCCGGTGGCCGTAGCGGAGGACCATCCCCGACAGGCGCCTGGCCAGCTCCGCCAGGTTGCTGGCCACGTCCTCCACCTGCTCGCTGCCGTGGACGGAGGCCTCCATGGCGGAGGCCTGCTCGTTGATGGCGCCGAGGATCTGCTCGATGCCGGTGGTCTGCCGCCGGGCGTGGTCGGCAATCTCCCGCGCCGCCTTGGACGACTGGCGGATGACGTCCGCCAGGCCGGTGATGGTCCGCCCGGCCATCTGCGACAGCCACACCGTGTCGGCGGCCGAGCGGGTGCCCTCGCGCGCCGACTTGAGCGCGCCCTCCATGGTCGCCTGGATCTCCTGGACGATGGTGCGGACCTCGGTGGCGGCCACGCTGGAGAGCGCGGCCAGCTTGCGCATCTCCATGGCCACCACGTCGAAGCCGCGGCGGTTGGGGCCGGCGTGGGCGGCCTGGATGGAGAGGTTGAGCGAGAGCACGTGGGACATCTCGGCCACCTCCTTCACCGTGCCGATGATCTCCACGATCTTCTCGGTGCGGCCGGCCAGCGCCTCGATCTCCGAGGCCAGCGCGGCCACCTGGTCGCCCAGCCTTTCGATGCCGTCCACGCTTTGCTGGACGACCCGCTGCCCCTCCATCGTCAGCTCTTCCGACTTCTGGGCGGTGATGATCACCGAGTCCGCGTAGCCGGTGGCGGTCTTGGAGGCGCGGGCGATCTCGTTGGCGGAGGAGCGCGTCTCGTTGATGGCCACCGACTGCTGGTTGGCGACCACGGTCTGCTTGCTGGAGGTCTGCAGGATCCGCCCCGCCTCCCGCTCCACGTCAAACGAGGCGTGGCGGAGGTCGGCGATCATCCCCTTGAGGCCGGATGTCATGGTCTCGAAGCTCCAGGCCAGCTCGGCGATCTCGTCGTTGCCGGTGGCGTGGATGCTCTGCTCCAGGTCCCCGCGGGCGATGCCGCCGGCGGCGCGGGTCAACCGCTCCACCGGCTCCGTCACCAGCCGCGCCAGCAGGTACGCCACCAGCGCGCAGCCCACCATCGCCAGCAGGCCCACCAGGAACGCCCGGCTGGTGATGCTGGAGACCTTCCCCTGGAGCGATCCCAGCTTCATGCCGAGCTGCACCTTGCCAATCACCCGGGTCCCCGGCCCCTCCGGCCCCGACATCAGGTCCTGCAGGGTGGCGGGCGCCAGCAGCGCCTCCTCCTTGCCGGCCCTGGCGTGGTGCGTGTCCTCCAGCACCGGGACCTCCACCGCCTGGAGCATCACCCCGCGCAGCTCCACCACCTGGTCCACCGAGGGGTTCTTCGCCAGGTCCACCGGCCCCAGGGAGGGAATGTCGGCGGTGGAGAAGCCCATCAACCGCAGCTCCGGCTTGAAGGCCTCCACCAGCGGTCCGCCGCCCCGGTCCAGCACCACCACGTAGGCCACGTCCGGCACCTGTTCGAGCGTGGCCTGGACGCTGCTGGACGTCGCCAGCGCGTCCCCGGCGGTGAGCGCGTAGGACAGGTTGGAGGAGAGACCGATGGCGGCGGTGCGGCCGCGGGCGCGCAGCTCCTCCGTCATCACCTCCCTGGCCTGGACGAAGAAGGCCCACACCAGGACCCCCGCCACCATCGCCCCGGTGCCCACGCTGACCAGCACCACCTTGCTGCGCAGGCTCAACCGGCGAATGCGGCCGCCGCTGGCTGCGCCGGAAGGGGGGCGGTCTCCTGCGTCGCGGGGAATTCCAGAACTGCTCATCGCTGGACTCGGGACGTTACCACCGCTTCAAACCCGCGCTCCGGCGGTAC
>DATBSS010000665.1:0-1611 GCA_036559665.1 Myxococcaceae bacterium | reverse complement strand
GAGGGCGATGGTGACGCCGCCCAGCCTGAGGTAGTGGAGGATCTCGTCGAAGTTCATTGCGCTCCGCAGGTGCGGGGAACTCTATTGCCCCGCTCCCACACCATGCACAAGCCATTCTACGCCGCGCTGTTGATCTCGCTCGCCGGGTTGCTCGGCTGCCCCCGGCGAATCGACTTCGGCCCCCATGGCGAGGTGCGCGACTCCAGGGAATTGCTGGCCCTGGTGGACCAGGCCGAAGGCGCCGCCACGTCCATCGACGCCGAGGGTCAGGTCCGCTTCGATCTCCCGGAAGGCCAGGCCACCGTGGGCGCCTTCGTCTCCGCCTCCGCGCCCGCTTCCCTCCAGATCCAGGCCAACGACTTCTTCGGCCGCCCGCAGTCGGTGCTCGCGTGCGACGGCCAGCGCTTCGGCCTCTGGGTCGCGCAGGAGGAGGCGTACTACACCGGGCCCGCCACGCCGGAGAACCTGGCGCGCTTCATCCGGGTCCCGCTCCCGCCGGAGGAGGTGGTGGCGCTGCTCCTGGGCCGCGCCCCGCGGATCGCCGCCCCTGGGTGGGCGCTGGAGGTGGATCGCCAGGAGGGCGCGTACCGGCTGAGCGGCACCGACGGCCAGCGCTCCCAGTCGCTGTGGATCGACCCCGTGACCGCACGCCCGGTGAGGAGCGAGGTCACCTCCCGCGGAGGCGCCGGGTACCGCGCCCGCTTCGGCGACGTGCAGCCCGCCCCGGCTCCGTTCCCGCGGATGATCTCGCTGGAGTCGCTGGGCGCCGGCTCGCCCGCACGCCTGGAGCTGCGCGCGTCGAAGCTGGCGCTCAACGAGACCATCGATCCGGCCCGTTTCTCGCCCGAAGCCCCTGACGGCGTCAGGGTGATCGAGGTGAGTCACCGGTCGGCGAAATGGGAGTCTCTCGTTTCGCCAAGCCTCGAATGAGCGACTAGTATCGAGGGCGCGCGATGGCGACCATCAAGCTCGGCGAGCTGCTCATCAAGGCGAACGTCCTCCAGGAAAGCCAGCTCAAGAGCGCGCTCGCCGAACAGCAGAAGTGGGGCGGCAAGCTCGGGGACATCCTGGTGCGGATGAACCTGATCACCGAGGAGATCCTGGTCAAGGCGCTCTCCAAGCAGCTGGGCATCCCCGCCGCCAACCTGGACTCCATCCAGGGGATCGCCCCGCACGTGAAGGTGAAGATCCCCCGCGACAAGGCGCGCGACCTGGGGGTCATCCCGCTCCAGCTCCGCGACGAGAGCAAGACGCTGGTGGTGGCGATGATCGACCCGCAGAACATGGGCCAGCTGGACACGCTCCGGGCGGTGAGCAAGTGCCGGATCATTCCCCAGCTGGCCGGGCGAACCTCGATCTTGCGCGCCTTCGCCCGCTTCTACGAGGGCCAGGAGGAGCTGTCCGACTTCGAGGGCTCGTTCAAGGTCGTCGACGCGCAGGGCCGCACGGTGGTCAAGAGCCTCAAGGACCTGGAGGACCAGCGCGAGGAGGCTCCCTTCGCCGCGCAGGCGCCCGCCCCGCCGCCGCCCGCGCCGAAGCCCGGGCCGCCGGTGGGTGGGCCGGGAGTCGCCTCCGCCCGCCCCTCGGCCCGCTTCACGCCCGCGCTGGGCA
>DATBSS010000664.1:0-2410 GCA_036559665.1 Myxococcaceae bacterium | reverse complement strand
GGTCCCCGCCTGCGGCCGCTTCCTCCGGGCTCAGTCACGTCCGGCTTCCCGCGTCTCATTCGGGGGATAGCGGGAGGTGGCGTCATGCGTGGTGCCTCGGCGGTCGTCCTCGGGTTGTTCATCCTCGTCGCCGTGCTGGTGCTGGCGCCGGGCTGCATCCCGGTCCACCGGAGCTCCGGCCGGCCGGGAGACAAGGCGGTCCAGAGCACCTCCGGCGGCGTCGCCGAAATGGAGCTGGAGCGCCACGTCCAGGCGGTCCAGACCTCCTCGGTGATGCGCGTCACCAACATCTCCTACTTCGACCTGGCGGCCTGCGAACCGCCCGCGAAGCTGGTGAACGACATCTACACCGACGAGCAACTGATGGCGGCGATCACCACCGCCCGGCCCCACATCCTCGAGTGCCTGGTGGCGCCGGAGCGCCGCGGGCCGGGCGAGGAGACCCACGCGGTGGTGATGGTGATTGCCGCGCCGGGTAGCCAGGTGGAGGCGGCCGTGAGCGGGGACAACCTGACCGAGGCCGGCCAGCGCTGCGTGCTGGAGGCGTTGCAGAAGACCGTGGCCACGCTCCCGCCGCTGCCCCGCGGCTGGCCGCCGGTGGCGGCGGAGGTGGACTTCGTCCACACCAAGGACACCCTGCCCGGCGTCAAGAAGGGCGTGAACGACCTCTCCGACGAGGCGGGGAAGATCCGGATGGCCCTGCCCTCCTTCTGCCCCTGCTTCGAGCCCTGGCGAACCGCCCCGCCGCGGGAGATGGAGGTGATGGTGAACCTGCGCAAGTCGCCGATGACCGATGGGCGCGCCGAGCTGGCCCCGGTCCACGCGGCGCCGCACAGCGTGATCATGCCGGCCAACCTGTCCGAGGCCGACGCCTCGGTGGCGGTCTGCCTCCAGGACCAGATCAAGCAGATGTCCTTCAAGGTCCCGAGGCTGGAGGTGGACGTCCCGTTCTTCTTCTCCTTCATCGACTCCCGGCGCGACGGCCCGGTGCCCGGGCTGGCCCCGTGGCTCCAGCACAAGCAGATGGAGGCGGTGCGCACCCGGCGCTTCGCGGAGCTGGCCATGGCCATGGGCGCGCGCTCCTCGGCGGCGCGGAGCTACGACGCGCTGGTGAAGCGGTGGGAGCAGGACAAGTCGGTCAAGGTGGACGCGCTCACCAGGTCCTGCCAGGGCCTGCTCAAGACGGACGAGGCCTGGGCGGTGGCGGCGGCGCGCAAACTGGAGACGGAGAGGGCGTCCCTGGCCATCGCCGAACAGGTCGGCAAGGTGGAGACGGTGTCCGCCAAGATCGCCGAGACCGAACGCACCCTGGCCTCCGCCTCCGAGGTGCGGAAGGAGGACGAGAAGGCCTGCCCGAAGACGAGCTGGAAGTACGTCCCCGGCCGCCCGGTGTGGCGGACGGTCAAGCCGCCCCGGCCCTGATCAGGCGACGGCCGCGTCGTCGTTGGCCGCCGCGGCTTCCTTCAGCTTGACGGTGACCAGCTTGGAGATGCCCGGCTCCTCCATGGTCACCCCGTAGAGCGTGTCCGAATACTCCATGGTCCGCTTGTTGTGGGTGATGAGGATGAACTGCGACTGGCTGGACATCTCCTTCACCATCTCGTTGTAGCGGCCGACGTTGCCCTCGTCGAGCGGCGCGTCCACCTCGTCCAGCAGGCAGAACGGAGTGGGCTTGATGAGGAAGATGGCGAAGATCAGCGACACCGCGGTGAGCGCCTTCTCCCCGCCGGAGAGCAGGGACACCGACTGCAGCTTCTTCCCCGGCGGCTGGGCGACGATCTCCACCCCCTGCTCGCCGCCCTGCGGGTCGTCGGTGAGCACCAGGCCGGCGCGCCCGCCGCCGAACAGCCGCGGGAACACCTGCTGGAACTTCTCGTTCACCACCTCGAAGGTCTGCTGGAAGCGCTCGCGCGAGGTGCGGTCGATCTTCTTGATCGCCAGGGTGAGCTGCTGGAGCGAAGCCTCCAGGTCCTTCTTCTGGCCGGACAGGAATTCGAACCGCTGCTGGAGCTCCAGGTGCTCCTCGATGGCGGTGACGTTGATCTCCCCCATCCGCTCCACCTGCCCGCGCAGGTCCTTGAGCCGCTGGTCGGTGCCCGCGGGGAGCCCCGGGGCCAGGTGGTAGCGGGACAGCTCGTGGTGGAGGTCGGCCTGGTGCCGCTCCTGGATCTGCGACACCAGGTGCTGCATCTCCAGGGTCAGCTCGCGCTCCTTGAGGGAGATCTGCGACAGCCCGGCGGTGAGCAGGTCCAGGTGGGTGCGCAGCTCGCGGAAGGCGGCCTCCTGGTCCCGCACCGACGCGGCCTCCCCGGCATGCGCCTTCTTGCGCTCGTCCAGGGCGGCGGACTTCTGGCCCAGCTCCATCAGCCCGGTGGCGCGGCGGGCGCCGGCGGCGGTGATCTGCCTGGCC
>DATBSS010000663.1:0-31197 GCA_036559665.1 Myxococcaceae bacterium | reverse complement strand
GTTGATCCGGTAGCTGCCCGCGGTGAGGAAGGCGATCTGCCGGCCGCGCTCGCCGCCATTGCGCAGGAAGTCCTCCGCGTCCTGGAACTGGTCGCACTCCACCTCCTGGCCGAGGATGCGCTCGGAGGGGATGGCCTCGCCGGCCCGGGCCAGGACCAGGGCGATGTCCCCCGGCCGCACCTGCACCACCGGGATGCGCGACACCTTGTACTGCCAGCGCCACAGCCCGAAGTGCCAGCCTGGCGGCAGCATCCGCGCCTGGTAGCCGGCCTCGCCGTTCAGCGCGATCAGCCGGCCCGGCGGCAGCGGCCGTCCGAACTTCTTGATGACGAGCCCGGACTCCTGCTCGCCGATGACCCACGCCCCCAGCAGGACGATAAGCAGTGCGCCCAGCAGCAGGCTCAGCGCTGAGTACCCGGCGAACTGCACGGGGTTGTCGAGCATGAATTGCAACATGGCGTGCCACCTCCTGAGCCCGAAGGAAGCTGGCCGCAGGCCAGCCGCATCAGCGCCCCCTGGGCTTCGGGGGCCGGGCCGCCCTCCACTGCACGCGGCCGGCCATCCGGCAAGCGGGCGTGCCGATTGGGCCTCGCGGGTGCGCGGCCACGCGCCGGCCGAAGCGCAATGCGTGAAGGCGCAGTGGAATACGGGGTGCGCGGCGCGGTTCCGGGGGGCCGGGTCAGCCCCTATCATGCGGCGCCGGTTTCGACCCGAGGGGGTGCTCGTGCGGCGGTCCAGGTCCTGGTTGCGGTGGTCGGTCGTCGTCCCGGCGGTGCTGCTGAGCTGCGGTGGTCCCGGAGGGCACGTCCGCCCGCCGCCGCCGCCCAGCTCGGGCCGGCCCGTCTCCGACCCGCCGCCGTCGCGGGTGGTGGTGCACGCCACCATCTTCCGCGAGGGCCTCACCAGGTCGCTGGCCTCCGCGCTGCCCCGCGCCGGCGACGGGGACGTGGACCTGGTGGCGGGGCAGAAGCTCCACTATTCCTGGCAGCGCGAACCGGTGACGCTGAAGTTCGACCGCGGCCGCATCGTGGTGGGCGTGACGGTGAACGCCCGCGCCAAATTCATGGGGGAACGGCTGATCCCCATCACCGTCACCATCTACGGCGAGCCGGTGGTGACCGCGGACTTCAAGGCGGCGCTCCAGTCCTCCGAGGTGATGGTCAAGGCCACCGGCTCCCTGGACACCGTGAACCGCGCCGTGGAGGAGAAGCTGCACGACCTCCTCGCCAAGGCGCTGGACGACTTCCGGATGGACGTGCGGCCGCTGGTGCTCAACGCCTTCGCGCGCATCGCCAAGCCCATCGAATTCCCGGTGGGAGACCAGGTGGCGTGCGTGGAGCTGAAGATCGTCTCGCTGGAGGCCGGGCCCACCGTGCTGGCGGACGGCGTGGAGAAGGACCTGGCGGCGGTGGTGTTGCCGTCGGTCACGCTGCCCTGCACGCCGGCGGCGTCGCTGATCGCGCCCACGGCCGCCCCGGACGCCGGCGCGCCGGACACCGGCATGGCGGATGCGGGGACGGCACCGCCCGGCGACGCGGGGATGCCGGTGCCGGACCTCAAGCTGCCGCTCCTGCAGAACGTGGCCTCGTTGCCCACCGGGCCCTTCACCGTCGTGGTGCCGGTGGCCGCCCGCTACGAGGAGCTCTCCGCGGCGATCGACAAGACCATCCAGGGGAAGCTGTTCTTCTCCAAGAGCCACCCCGAGCTCTACATCCACCACCCGCAGGTCTACGCCTCGGAGGACCAGGTGGTGTTCCGCGTGCTGCTGGGCGGCAAGGCGAGCGTCGGGGGGACCAAGCTGGACATGGACGGGGAGATCTTCTTCTCCGGCCATCCCAAGGTGATCGACAACCAGATCACCGTTCCGGACCTGGACATCACCCCCGGCACCGCGGGCGAGTTGCTGAAGCTCAAGCTGGCGGTGGACCACGACTCGCTGGTGGAGCAGGCCCGCTCCGCCATGCGCGTGGACGTGTCCGAGCGCCTGGCTGCGGTCAAGGACAAGCTCTCCACCGAGCTGTCCTTCTCACAGGACCTGGGCTGCGTCCGCGCCACCGTCTTCCGGAGCGAGGTCACCGGCATCTTCCCCCACGAGCATTTCCTCAGGATTTACGTGACCGTGGATGCCCAGGCGGGACTGTATATGCCCTGTAAGCGGTAACTTGCGGGTCAGCGTGCACGGTTGACCACCCCTGGTTGTCTCCTGCTGTTCCCACACTCCAGGAGCGAAACCATGGTGTCCCTCTCCCGCACCAACCCATTCTCCACCCTCCAGCAGACCGCCGCGCCGTTTCAGGCGGCGGCCACCACCAGGGCCCAGGCGCCCGCGCAGGCGCAGGCGCTGACCATGGCCGGTAACCCGGCCCCCGCGGCCGGGGCTCCGGCGGCAGCGGGATCGCAGGACGTGGTGGCCCAGCTCCTGAGGATCCTCCAGTCGGCGCTCGAGCTCTTCGCCCGGCTGCTCTCGGGGCAGGACAACCCGGACAACATGGAGCAGGCCCCGGTCATCACCCCGGACGCGGCCCGCGCCGGCCAGCCGGCCATGGGCGGCGGCGCCCCGCGCGCGGGTGGCGGCGGCGGTGGCGGGCACTGGGGCGTGGTCCACACCTGCAAGAGCGGGTGGATCACCGATGAGGTGAAGGGCCTGACCAAGTACGGGTACAACCCGCTTCGCCAGGGCGTCGGCACGCCGTACGACCAGGCCGTCTCCATGTGGGAGCGCGACAATGGCCGCAAGTTCTCCGGCCTGCAGCGCTGATCCTCCTTCATCGCTTTCCACCGGCGCTCCGAGCCACCCCGCCCGTCGTCTTCAGGGGACCGGCGGCAGCGGGCCATGGCTCGGAGCGCCGGAGATCTAGAATCGCCGTTCGATGTGCCCTTCAGACGAGGAGTTTGCCGCGCTGATCGCCGGCGACCTCGGCGGTGAGAAGATCAAGCAGATCCACGCGCACGCCGAGACGTGCCGCGACTGCCGTCGGGCGCTGGTAGGCCTCGCGTCCGGTCAGCCCGTCACCGCGTCGCTCGAGGAGGAGCCCGCACCGGACCCGGCGCCGCTCCCTGGGCCCCTGGTGGCCGGCACCGCGGTGGGGCGCTATTCCATCCTGGCCCACGTCGCGAGCGGAGGGATGGGCGCGGTCTACTCCGCCTACGACCCGCAGCTCGACCGCCGGGTGGCGCTCAAGGTGATGCGGGTGAGGTCGGGCTCGCCCCTGGACATCGAGGACCGGCAGGTCCGCCTGCTCCGCGAGGCGCAGGTGCTGGCCCAGCTCTCCCACCCGAACGTGGTGGCCGTCCACGACGCCGGGACCTTCGAGGGCCAGGTCTTCGTGGCCATGGAGTTCGTGGAGGGGACCACCCTGCGGCAGTGGCTGGAGGCGGAGCCGCGGACCTGGCAGGCCATCCGCCGCGTCTGCGTCCAGGCCGGGCGTGGGCTGGCCGCCGCGCACCAGGCGGGGCTGGTGCATCGTGACTTCAAGCCGGACAACGTGCTCATCGGGCGGGACGGCCGGGTGCGCGTCGCCGACTTCGGGCTCGCGCGGCCGGCGGATGGCGCCCGCCCGGACGAGAGCTCCGGACCGTCGTCGCCCCCGGTCAGCCCCGCGCCGCCGCCGGCCGCCGGCTCACTCCTCTCGCCGCTCACCGAGGAGGGCGCGGTGCTGGGGACCCCGCGCTACATGCCGCCCGAGCAGATGCGCGCCGAGCCGCTGGACCCGCGCGCGGACCAGTTCAGCTTCGCGCTGGTGATGTACGAGGCCGTCTACAAGGTGGACGCGTTCCACGGCCGGAGGCTCAAGTACCGCCTCCGGCAGATCGAGGCGGGCGAGCTGAACCCGCCCCCATCCGGCCGCACCGCGCCGGACTGGCTGGCCGCGGCGCTGCGGCGGGCGCTGGCCGCCGACCCCGGACAGCGCTTCCCCAGCATGGACGCCCTGCTGGACGCGCTGGAACCGGATGCCCGGCGCGCGCGGCTGCGGGCGAGGGTGATCGCCGGGGGCGCGGTGGCGGCGGCGCTGGCCGGGGTGGCGGTGCTGGCGCTGGGGCCGGCGCGGCGCTGCCGGGGTGGCGAGGAGCTGCTGGAGGGGGCGTGGGACGCCGCGCGGCGCGGGGCGGTGCACCGGTCGCTCGAGCTGGCGAACGTGGGCGCGGGCGGCGGGCGCGCCGAGGCGGCGCTGGACCGGTACGCCTCGGACTGGGTGGCGATGCGCCAGGAGGCCTGCATCGCCGCGCGCGTCCGGAGGGACCAGACGGAGGCAGAGCTGGAGTTGCGCACCGCATGCCTGGACCGGGGCCTGACCGAGCTGAGGTACCTCACGGACCTGCTGGCGGCGGCGGACGAGAAGCTGGCCGGGCGCGCGGTGGACGCGGCGCTGGGGCTGCCGCCGGTGGCGTTCTGCGCGGACCTGGCCGCCCTGCGCGAGCGCGTGCCTCCCCCTGCGGGCGCCGCCGAGCGCGCGGCGGTGGCCGAGTTGTCGCGGCGGCTAGCGGAGGTGGACGCGCTCCGGCTGGCGGGGCGCTGGGCGGAGGGCCTGGAGAAGGCGAAGGCGGCGATGCCGGAGGCGGTGAGGCTGGGCTACCGGCCGATGGAGGCGGAGGCGCTCTACCTGCAGGGGGCGATGGAGGGCGCGTCGGGGGAGGCGGCGCAGGGCTGGGACCACCTGGTGGCGGCGGTGAACGCGGCGGAGGCGGGGCACGACGACCGGCTCAAGGTGGAGGTGGCCAGTCAACTGGTCTTCCTCGCCGGCGAGTCCGCGCGCTTCGACGCCGGGCGGGAGTGGGCCCGCGCCGCCGAGGCGATGCTGGAGCGCGCGGGGCGGAACGCGCGGCAGGAGGGGGCGTTGCTCACCAGCCTGGGCACGCTGGAGCTGGACCAGGGCCGGATGGAGGCGGCGCGCGCTTCGTACGAGCGGGCGGTGCGGCTGCTGGACGGATCGGTCGGCCGCGAGCACCCGCTCTACCTGGGCGCGCTCAGCAACCTCGCCACCGCGACGGAGGCCACCGGCCACCCGGCGCAGGCGCTGCACCTGCTGGAGGAGGCCATCCCGCTCATCGCCCGCCTCCGCGGGCCGGAGCACCCTCAAGTGGCCGCCGCGCTCTGGAGCGTGGCCAAGTGCCAGCTCTCGCTGCGCCAGCTGGCGCAGGCGCACCAGACGCTGGACCGGGCGCTGGAGATCGCCCGCGCGCGGCTGGGGCCGCAGCACCCGCGCATTGCCGGGTACCTGGACCTGCGCGCCACCATCTTCCAGGCGCAGGGGAACTGGTCGGAGGCGATTGTGGCGTACCGGCAGAGCCTGGAGATCCGCACCAAGTCAGGCCCACCCATGGACCCGGACCTCTTCTGGCCGCACGACGGCATCGGGCAGTGCCTGCTGGCGCTGGGCCGGCCCCAGGAGGCGGTGCCGGAGCTGGAGGCGGCCATGGCCATCCCGGGCGACCCGTCGCCGGACCGGGCGGAGACGGAGTACGCGCTGGCGCGGGTGCTGTGGGCGCTGGGGCGGGAACGGTCGCGCGCGCTGGTGCTGGGTCGCGCGGCGCGGGACCACTTCGCGGCGGCGCAGAAGCCGGACCGCGAGCGGGACGTCTCGGGGTGGCTGGCGGCGCTGAAGTAGCGCGTTCACAGGTCCCCGTCTCCGGTGTAGAGAATCGGCCGTGCCCGCCATCGAGGTCCGGCCGGTCACCAAGGCCAACTGGAAGGACTTCGTCCGCCTCTTCGAGACGAAGGGCAGTCCCCACTACTGCTGGTGCACGCCCTACCGCCTCCGGGCTGGCCAGGAATTGCCCAACCCCGAGAAGAAAGTCCACATGCGGCAGCTCGTGGAGGGCCGGACGCCCATCGGCGTGTTGGCCTACGACGGCGACGATCCGATCGGGTGGTGCTCGATCGCGCCGCGCGAGACGTACGACCGTCTCGAGAGATCGCGAACCATGCTGCGCGTGACGCCGCCCGCGACGCCGACCTGGACCATCCTGTGCTTCTTCGTCGCGAGGCCGCATCGTGGGAAGGGCGTGACGCATGCGCTCATCGAGGGAGCGGTGGCGTACGCGGAACGGCAGGGGGCGGAAGTCGTGGAAGGCTACCCGTTCGACACGGCCGGTATCTCCTCGACCCACCGCGGCCACTCGAGCGCCTTCCAGGCGGCGCGCTTTCAACAAGAAGGGAAGCGCTGGTCACGCACCATCCAGGCGCCGTTGAAGTGACGGTGCAGCCGATCGTGCACGGAACCTTCGTGAGATGATCCTCCGCATGGCGTCACCCACTTCCATGGCGGCGGAGTTCCTGGCCTCCTGGCGCGGCAACCCCGGGCGCGCTCCGCAGGTGGACGCGCTGGAGCCGGTGCTGGCGCGGCTGATGGAGCGCGCTCGAGAGGCCTACCCCGAGGTGGCGTTCTCACCCCCGTCGGCGGCCCGGGCGCTGGCGGCGGCGGTGCAGGGGGAGGCGGAGCCTTTGCCGGCGCTGGAGGTGCTCCATGCAGGGGACTTCCTGATGGCGCGCGCCGCGATGGAGGGCGACCGTGCGGCGACGCGGGCGCTGGACCAGCTCATCACGCTGTCGGCGGAAACCGCGATGCGGGTGGACAGCAACAAGGCATTCATCGACGAGGTGGCGCAGCAGCTCCGGGAGCGGCTGTTGATCGGCTCGCGGGACGGGGGGCCGCGGCTGCTGGAGTACCGGGGTCGCGGCGCGCTCCATGCCTGGGCGCGGGTGATCGCAGTGCGGCTGGCGGTGAACGCGAAGTCGGTGCCGCACGCGGCGGACGAGTCGCTGGGTCCGGAGGCGCTGTCGCCGGCGGAGACGCGGGACCCGGAGCGGCGACTGCTGAGCGAGGCGCAGTCCGGGCTGCTCGAACGGGCCTTCTCCACGGCGCTGGGCTCGCTGGAGCCGGACGAACGGATGCTCCTGCGCTACCACCTGATCGACCAGCTCAACTTCGAGCAGATGGCGGTCCTCTTCGGCTCGCACCGCTCCACCATCTCGCGGCGCGTGGCGCAGGTGCGGGAGCGGCTGCTGGAAGAGACTCGGCGGGCGCTGGAAGAGTCCCTCGGCGTGCCCGCCACCGAGGTCTCCTCCCTCATCCGCGTCGCCCCCTCCCACCTCGACCCCAGCCTGGTGGGGTTGCTGCGCGAAGGGTCGTGATGAAGGCCAGACGCCATTCGAAGCCGAGGCAGGTCGTCGCGCGCACGGTGCGCTTCCCGCGGCGCCTCCGGGATCGGATCGACGCGGACGCCCAGCGCTGCGGCCGGAGCTTCGAGGCGCAGGTGCTGGCGCTGCTGCGGCGGCACTACGGCGAGGACGTCGACATCGCGCCGAGCCCGGAGAACATCCTCTCGATCGCGTGCGGGGGTCTGGCCGGGATGTCGAAGGCCGATCAGGCGTTCGTCACGCGCCATCTGGTCGAGCGCATCCAGCGGTAGCCTGGAGAAGCTGACCGAAATCGATTACGCCTGGGCGCAATCGATCATGCCTACGCCCAATCCCCGCTCCCCACTCGCCGTGCACTGGATCGGCCGCGCGCCGGAGCCCCGGCTGGCCGCCGAGCTGAAGTCGATCCAGCTCAGGCCTGGGCGCGCGCCGCCCGGCAGCCCGCTCCCCCACGTGGTGCGGTCGGAGTCGCCGCCCTCGCGCCCGCCGTCGGCGCGGTGGATCTGGGTGGCGGACGGGGCGCCCCCGGTGGAGGCGGCCCGGGTGGCGGTGCTGGCGGGGGCGTACGACGTGGTGCCGCTGGGGAGCGCGGATGGGCCCGCGCGGCTGCTCCGGCGCCTGGCCGAGCTGGGCGCCGAGGACCCGGAGCCGGCGCCGCCGCCCAGCTTCGTGGGGAGGAGCGACGCCTCGCGCGCCGTGCTCAAGCAGCTGGCGCTGGCGGCGCGCACTTCCATGCCCGTGCTCATCACCGGCGAGACCGGCACCGGCAAGGAGGTCGCCGCCCGGCTCATCCACGAGTGGTCCGCCCGCCGCAGCGGCCGCTTCGTCCCGGTCAACTGCGCCGCCATCCCCAACGAGCTGATGGAGGGAGAGCTGTTCGGCTACGAGCGCGGCGCCTTCTCCGGCGCGGTCCGCCGCTACGACGGCCAGCTCGTGGCGGCCGAGGGCGGGACCGTGTTCCTCGACGAGATCGACGACACCCCGCTCCCCCTACAGATCAAGCTGCTCCGCGTCCTGGAGGACCGGGTGGTCAGCCGCCTGGGCGAATCCGTCTGGCGGCAGGTCGATTTCCGCATCCTCGCCGCCACCAACCGCGACCTCCGCCCGCTGATCGCCTCCCGCCACTTCGGCGCCGACCTCTACGAGCGCCTGGCCATCGTCAGCGTCGAGCTCCCGCCGCTGCGCCAGCGCATCGAAGACCTCCCCGCGCTGGTCGAGCACCTCATCGCCCGCTTCTACAAGGAGGAGCCTGCGGCCGCGGCGCGCGGGGCGGTGAAGGCGGTGCACCCGGAGGCGCTGGCGGCGCTGGCGGCCTATCCCTGGCCCGGCAACATCCGCGAGCTGCGCAACGCCATCTTCGGCGCGCTGGTCTACAAGCGCGGCGGCGACGAGCTGCTGCTCTCCGACCTCCCGCGCCGCATCCTCACCCGCGAGGAGCCGGCGCCCCGCGCGAGCGGCGTGGAGGTGGTCTCTACCGAGGAGATCGACCGCCGCGTGGCGGCCGGCGCGTTCAACCTCAAGGACGAGGTGGCGCGGCTGGAGAAGCTGGCCCTCGAAGCGGCGCTCCGCCGCGCCGGCGGCAGCCCCACCCGAGCCGCCCGTTACCTGGGCAGCGTGGGGCGCGGGAAGTCATCAGACCCGGGCGGGACGGTGCGGGCCATGATGCGCCGCCTGGGCGTCCGGGAGGCTCCCCGTTAGGCGGGCGGCAGCAGCCGGTGGTGCCGCAGCGGCTGCGCCACGTTCTTCACCGGCGTCTCGGTCAGCTCGCCGTACCGCAGCGCCCGCAGCGCCGGATCCTGGCTCTGCTGGAGCGCCGCCTTCACCGACTCCATCACCAGGATCTCACGGAACCCGCCCAGCGACTGGAGGCGCGCGGTGGCGTTCATCCCGATGGAGAAGCCGGTGTACTGCTGGTTGGGCCCGAAGATGCCGCAGAAGGTGTGCGCCAGGTTGACGCCGATGGCGACGCCCAACCCGGGCAGCTTCACCAGCTCCGACACGCGCGCCACCTCCGGGTCGGAGCTCATGGCGGCGGTGAGCTCCTGGATCTCCCGCGCGGCGCGGACCGCGGCCTCCGCGCGCGTCACCGGGCCGGACCGGAAGAACGGCGGCCCGAAGAGGCCGATGACGCAGTCGCCCACCATCTTGTCGAACACCCCGCCGTGCTTCCACAGCACCCGCACCGCCGCGTCCGACCAGCGGTCCACGAAGCGGCCGATGCGCGCCGGCGCCTCCAGGACCAGCTCACAGATGCGGGTGAACCCGTTGATGTCCGCGAAGAGGATGCCCACCTCCTCGTCCCGCGGGGTGAGGTACTTCTGGGCGTAGCGCGGGTCCTTGAGCAACTCGTCGATCACCACGCCGGAGAAGAACTGGGAGAGGTGGATGCGCTCGCGGTTGTAGTCCAGCAGCCGCTGGGTGAGCGTGGAGGCCATCACCCGGATCAGGTCCATGGTGAAGGCGGAGAAGCCGTCTTGCTCCGACCAGACCAGGATCTTCCCCAGCGGCTCCACCTGCGCCGGGCCAGCGATCAGCACCGCCTCGGTCGATCGGCCCGCCGGCAGGACCAGCGCCTTGAGCTCCTGGTTGTCGGTGCGCACCAGCTCCACGCCGCGCCGGAGGATCAGCTCGTCCAGCGCGGCGAAGGGCTGCTCGCGCGAGTGCTGGTGGAGGTGGCCGTTCCGGTAGACGCGGTAGTGCAGGACCCCGTGCTGCACCGCGTCCCGGTACACCAGCATGAAGCCCGGCAGCCGCACCCGCTGCGACAGCGAGAGCACCGCCTGGTCCATCCCCACTTCAAAGACCGGGTTGGAGAGGAGCTGGTTGAACTGGAGGATGAGGTTGTGCTTCTCGGCGGCGGTGTGGATGGAGACCAGGACGGTGTCCAGCTCCTCCGCCACCACGTCCAGGACCTTCCCCAGCCGTCCGGCCTCGCGGCGCGGCGTGCGGTCCCCCTCGAAGAGCAGGCCAATGGTGCCGACCGTCACCCCCGCCACGTCCAGCGCCTGTGCCACCAGCGTGCCCTCGGGGACGAAGGTGACGCCGCTGGAGTGATCGCGGAGCACGTCGCCCGGGAAGCGCTCGCCCCAGGTCCCGCCCACGTAGGTCTCCTCGAGCAGGTCCTCGTTCCGGGTGGTGACCGCCACCGCGCGCGCGCCGGTGTGCTCCAAAAGGGGCGGGAAGAGGCGGCGGAAGGTCTGGGCCAGGTTCTCGCGCGCCTTGAGGCTCTCCTCCAGCGCGTCGTCGACCAGCCGGTTGAGCCGGAACAGGTGCTGCAGCTCCTCCAGCGGCGGCGAGTCCTCGTCGGCCATGGGCGCGACTATAGGCGTGGAAGCGGATACAACTTCGCCCCAACTTCAGGAGGGCAGAGACGATGCGAGCCGGGTTGCGAAGCGTGGTGGTGTCGGGCGCGCTGCTGGCGCTGGCGTGTCAGGGAGCGAAGGGTGACCAGGGAGACCCGGGGCCCGCGGGGCCGGCCGGACAGCAGGGACCGGCGGGCACCTTCTCCGGCACCACCAGCAGCCCGGTGACGTTCAGCGGTGGCGCGACGATTAGCGGCGGCACGGCCATCAACGGCGCGGTCACCATCAATGGGCAAGACCTGTTCGCCGCGTCGATGGCAGGGCTCTACCCTGCGGTGTTCGGGCACAACGGGAACTTCGGCATGGGTCACCTCACTTGCGGGGCTCCCGCCACGCTGGACGTGAGCACGACCGTCTCGAACGGGAACGCCACCTACGGCGAGCTCATCTACACATCAGGCGGCCAGTTCAACTTGACCCAAGCAGGAGGGCCAGGCGTCGCGACCTGCTCCAATCCGTGCGTGGGTCCGATCACGTTCTTCCTAAATTCCTCGACGGCGCAGACCATCGTCATCCAGGGATACTTCGACGATGGGCCCTCCAAGATCTACGTTGATGGTGCCGTCCAGGCGACGGTCGCATTAACCGTCAACCAAGGCGTGAACGTACCCGCTGGCGCATTCGCGCTCTCGATGGTGTCGTGCTCGAACGGCGGGTTCACGATAGGGTTCTCAGTCACCAATACCTGGATCACGACCTACAACCTGACCCTCGACATCGACCGCACCTTCCACCGCAACGGGAAGTGAGCGACCCCCCGACGTTCGGGAAGTACCGGCTCCTCCGGACGCTCCCGTCGAACAAGCTGGTGGAGACGCACCAGGCCGCCCTCGCCGGACCGGGCGGCTTCGAGCGCACTTGCGTGCTCAAGCGGCTCACCCCGGCGGGCGTGAAGGCCGGCCTCACGGACGCCTTCGCCGAGCGCGCGCGGATCGCCGCCGAGCTGAACCACCCGAACATCGCCCGCGCCTTCGACTTCGGGAAGGTCGGCGAGGAGTACTACGTCGCCGTCGACTTCACCGAGGGCCTGGCGCTGGACGTCCTGCTCGCCATGGCCCGCGAGCGCAAGCGCCCGCCCGGGCCGGAGCTGGCGGTGCACCTGGGCCTGCGGCTCTGCGACGCGCTCGCCTACGCGGAGGGCGCGCCGGGCGCGCCGCCCGGCGCGGTCTACCCCAGCCTGGTGCCGGCCAACGCCGTCATCAGCTTCGATTCGATGGACCTCAAGCTCACCAACTTCGGCGAGCTGGAGCTGAGCGGTTCGCGATCGGTGCTGGTGTACGCGGCGCCGGAGCTGGAGACGGCGACCGGGCCCCCGCCCGACCCGCGCACGGCGGTGTACTCGGCGGGCGCCATCCTCTACGAGTTGGCCACCGGGGTGAAGCCGCGCGCCACCGGCGAGCCCCCGGCCATCCCCACGCCCCGCTCGCTCGTCGCGCAGTTCCCGCCGGACGTGGAGCTGCTCATCCTCCGCGCGCTGTCGCCCGACCCGGCCCGCCGCTTCGCCTCCGCGCGGGAGATGCTGACCGCGCTGGAGGGGCTGCGCTCCGCGCACGGCTGGAAGGACGGCAAGTCGCGCCTGTCCGCCCTCCTCGCCGAGGTGGCCCCGGACTGGCGCGACTACCGGGACACGCTCAACCCGGAGGGCACCAACACCGAACCGGCCAACCTGGTCGGTTGGCCCCGGATGCTGAGGGTGGTGGGCGCCGCCGTCGCCATCGTCATTCTGGGTTCCGGCGCCTTCCTCCGGCTGCATCCCCCCGCGATGGACGCCCTCGTGGCCCTGTTCTCGCCGCCGCCGCCCACGCCACCGAGGCCGAAGGAGCTGACCGAGGCGCAGAAGCAGGCGCGCGCGCACCAGCAGGCCGGCCTGGCCGCGGAGGAGAAGGGGGACTACGCGCTCGCCGTGGCGGAGCTGGAGCAGGCCGCGGCGCTGGACCCCGCGAGCGGCGCGGCCGAGCTGTTGGCCATCGCCCGTGAGCTTCGAGACCGCGCCCGTGGGGTGGATGGCGGCGCGGCTACTCCGCCTCGACGATCTGCTCCCTGAGCGGCCCCAGCGCCCCCAAAAGCTCCGACTTCTCCCGCTCCGGGACCTTGAACTTCTCCAGGGTCTTCACCAGGTCGCCCACCAGCGCGTCGAACTGCGCGTTGGTGACGCCCATCCCGCGGTGCGCCGCCTTCATGTCCCGGCCGCCGTACTTGCACGGCCCGCCGGTGGCGACGCAGACGAACTCCACCAGCCGCTTCTGGACCAGCTTGAGGTCCGACACGGCGAACGGCGCGTTGATGCGCTCGTCCGCGGCGACGTTGCCCATGAAGTCGGCGATCACCGCCTCGATGGCCGGCATCCCGCCCAGTCGGTCGAAGAGGCTGCTGCCGGACCCGGCGGGTGCCTCCGCGGGGGCCGGAGCGGGGCTTTTCTCCGCCGCTGCGGGCTCGGACTTCGCGGGCGAAGGCGCCGCCTCCGAGGGCTTCGCCGCCGGCTTGGCCCCCGCGCACCCGGAGAGCCCCCCGAGCCCGGAGACCAGCACGGCGACCGCCAGCCAATTCTTCAGGGACAGTGACATGTGGTTCCCCTCGTTCCCTCTCTCAGGTGCGCTTGCGCTTGAAGATGCGCTCGGACTTCTCGCCGGCCAGGTAGGTGACGATGTGGCGGAGGTCGGAGTCGACCAGCCGGTCCAGGTACATGGGCGGCATCTGCCGCGCGTCGTGGCCCTGCAGCCAGCGGACCCGCTGCACCAGGTAGTCCGGCTCGTAGAGGCCGACGGTGAGCTCCGGCCGGACCCTCCCCTTCCCGTGGCAGCCGGCGCAGAACTTCTCCACCAGCGCCTTGCCCGCCTTCTTGTCGCCGCTGGTGGCCTTGGCCAGCGCCGTCCGCCGCGTCAGCGCCAGCGCCTCGTAGCTCAGCGCGGGCACCGCGTCGTCGGGGGCGATGGCCTTGAGGAACGCCTCCAACTGCGTCTCCTGCGCCGGCCCCAGCCCCTGCGGGTTGAGCATGAACAACCGGACGCAGAGCGAGGCGGCCTTCCCCGGCGTAGGCGCCAGGCCCTGCCAGAGCGAGGCGCGGTGGGCCGCGTCGTAGAGGGTGTGGCTGGGGCGGACGCTCCCGCCCCCGGCGTAGATGCCGCCGCGCTCGTCCACCACCGGGTGGCAGGATGCACAGGTGAGCGCGTTGCCCGCGCCGCCCAGGTTCCGGTCGGCGAACAGCCGCTCGCCCTTGCCCTCCACGGAGCCCGCCCCGAACTTGAACTTCGGCGGCGCCGGCTTGCGCGGGACCTGCGCGACGGAGATCAGCGCCCGCTTCACCTCGGGGAGGCGGATCTCCCCGGCGCCGGAGGCCTGCGCGGGGGCGGGCGCGTCCGGCGCCAGCAGGGTCCCCTCGAAGGTGACGTGCGCGGCGTCGCCCAGCTTGAGGAACAGCCGGCGGGGCCGCTGGATCTGGTAGTCGGACAGCTTGAGGTCGAAGGTGGTGCGCACGTGGACGGCGGGGTGGCCGTCGCGCTCGCCGAGCTTGGCGGTGATGGGCGCCGCCAGCGACCGGGTCACCCCGTGGAGGTTGAGCGAGAAGATGGCGGTGCCCTGCGCGTTGGCGCCCGGCGCCGGCTTCTGCGCCCACTCCACCTGCTTCAGCTCCAGCACCGCGTTGGGGAAGCGCGAGGTCTCGAAGAACTGGTCCCGCAGGTCCTCGTCCCGCAGGTCCAGGCCGGTGTGGAAAGAGCCGAGGTCCACCACCAGCCGGCCCGTGGTGGCGCCGCTCTCCGGGTCCAGCTGCGCCGCGCCGAGAACGCCGTAGGCGAGCCCGCCAATGGTGTCCAGCGGCGCCTCCACCGAGAAGCGCACCTCCGCCTGTCCGGGTCGGGTGAGCAGGAAGGTGGTGCTCGCCGCGCGCGCGGACGGGGCAGCGGCCAGCAGTGAGAGCATCAGGAGTCGGAGCGTCATCGAAAGAGATCCCCTCATCGCCGCACCACGGCGGTCCCCAGGAGTTGGTCGAACAAGCCGGTCCGCTGCGGCGCCAGCACGCCCAGGCCGCTCGCCAACCACAGCACCAGCAGGGCCCCGGCCGCCAGTCCCAGCGGCGTGCTGGACGGCGCGGACGCGTAGGCCGTGGCGAGGAAGGCGCACGCCAGCGGCAGCCAGGCGTAGCAGAGGGCGAAGCGGAGCAGCCCGCGCGCGAACCCGGCCCGCCGGCCGCCGCGCTCCAGGCGCAGCCTCAGCGCCCACTGCCCCAGGCTGGCGCTCGCCAGCGGCAGCGCGAGCGCGGTGGCGCCGAACAGCAGCAGGGCGGGTGCCCAGGGCGCGCGGAAGTAGGTGAACCGCCAGAGCGCCAGCGCGGGGAGCAGCTCCAGCGCGACCGCCGCCAGCCGCCGCCACAGCGGCGCGGTCGCGACGGTCCGGCCCGGGGTCCCGGAGAGGCGCTTGGGGGGCGTGCCGGTGTACGGCGTGGCGCGCGACCCGGGCCTCAGCGGGGTGCCCGGCTCGCCGGAGCCACCCGAGGAGGCGCTGGCCTCCGCCACGGCGGTGGAGAGGCTCTGCACCAGCGAGGAGAGCTCCGCGCGGGTGATGCGCTCGCCGTGCCTGTCGATCCACTCGTGCAGGTCGGCCTGCATCTGGTCCGCGCCGGCGTAGCGGTGGTCCGGGTCCTTCGTCAGCGCGCGGAGGACGATGTGCTCCAGCCCCTGGGGGATCGGCCGGTGCTCGGTGGCCAGGGGCGGCGGGTCCATGTTCATCGCCCGGTGGAGCACCTCCGCCTCGTTCTCGCCGCGGAAGGGGCGGTGCCCGGCCAGCAGCCAGTACAGGGTGATCCCCATGGACCACACGTCGCTGCGGCGGTCCATGGGGCGGCCCCGCATCTGCTCCGGGCTCATGTAGCCGACCTTCCCCTTCACCTGCCCGGCGAGTGTGATGCCCTTCAGCGCCGCCGCCTTGGCGATCCCGAAGTCGAGGATCTTCACCATCCCCTCGGCGGTCAGGAACACGTTCTCCGGGGAGATGTCGCGGTGGATGATGTTCAGCGGCTGGCCCTGCGCGGTGAGGGTGTGCGCGAAGTGCAGGCCCTCGCAGGCGTTGGCCACCACGTGCGCGCAGAGCGAGGGGCTGGGGAAGCGGCGGAGGTGCCGGACGTGCGCGCGGCGGAAGCGGAGCAGGTTGAGCCCGTCCAGGTACTCCATGGCGATGTAGTAGCGGCCCTGGTCGCCGCCCTCGCCCAGCTCGTAGATGGAGACGACGTTGGGGTGGTTCACCAGCGCTGCCAGCCGCGCCTCGTTGAACAGCATCTGGATGAAGTCGGCCCGCTCCGCCAGGTGCGGGTGGATCATCTTGAGTACCAGCGTGCGCGCGAAGCCCTCGGGGCCCTGCTTCTCCGCCAGGTACACCTGGGCCATGCCGCCGGCGTCCAGCTTCTTGAGGAGCGTGTACGGGCCAAAGCGCGCGGGGAGCTGGCCAGGTTCTTCCGTGTGTGGGGGGTGGTCCACGGAGACCTCTACATCCATCATGTTGGGCTGCACTACGCCAGAAGGGCCGGCGGAGATTCGCGCAGCGCGCCCCTTTCGGGCAAGCGCCAGAACGCCAGGAATTTCCGGGTTCTAGGCCGCGGGGGCGGCGTGGGTGGCTGCGCCGATCTGGAGCATCTGGCCACCGGAGATCCGGCCGCGCTCGACCTCGATCAGCCAGTAGCCCTCTTTTCCACGCTGGGTGGACGACCCCGCCCCGAACAGGTGGGGCCGCGTCTCCGTGGCGGCGTGGTGGTACCGCTGGTGGATGTGCCCGTGGAGCACCGCGAACCGCGGTCCGCGCGCGATGCGGAAGAGCGCGTTCTTGTCCGCCAGCCCGTGGAGGAGCTTGTCCCGCTTCCCGCGCCGGTTGAGCGGCGCGTGGTGCACCACGACGACGACGGCCCGGTCCTTCAGCCGCGGGTCGTTCGCCGCGTCCCGCAGTCCTGAGAGCTGCCGCTTGCCAATCACCCCGAAGGACATCCCCGGCACCGCCGGCACGCGCGCGCTCTTGAGGCCGACGACGGCCACCTCGTCCCCCAGCAGGCGCACCAGCGGCCAGATCCCCTCGCGCCGGTACTCCGGCAGGTCCGACTCCAGCAGCGGCGCGAAGGTCTTCTCGAACCGGTGGTCGCGGTAGGCGCCGGGCGTGTACACGTCGTGGTTGCCCGGGATGACGGTGCAGCGCTTCGGGTCCGACGCCAGCTCGCCCAGCGCCTCCTTGGCGCCTGCGAACTCCCCCGGCAGCGCGTAGGCGGTGAGGTCCCCGGAGACGATGAGGTGATCGGCGCCCAGCTCCCGGAAGTCGCGGACGATCTTCCGGATGGTGTCACCCGCCTCCCGGTACGCGGTCTGCCGCCCGCGGAGCTGCAATTCGCCGAGCGCGATCCACCGCCGCCAGCCCAGCTTGAGGAACGGCAGCTTCAGGTAGTCGAGGGTGACGTGGACATCGGAGCAGTGGAGGATTCGCACGTGGGCAAGCCGCGGGGGCTCCCCTTGTCTATCGAGCTCCGGGCGCCGGTGCACGCGAGTCCGGCCAGCCCGCGCGCCCCAGCGCGTCGTGCACGCGCGCCAGCATCTCGTCCAGGTCGTACGGCTTGGTGAGGTACCCGTCCGCGCCCAGCCGCTGGGCCACCTCCGGCAGCGAATCGTCCCCGCTCATCACCACCAGCGCCGGCTGCTGGTGGAGCGCCCGCAGCGCGCTCATGACCTGCGGCGACGCCACGCCCACCAGGTCCAGCAGCACCAGCTCCGGGTTCTGCCCCAGCGCGACCAGCACCTCGGCGGAGTTGGACGCGGTGAGCACCCGGTAGCCTTCCACCTCCAGCACCTCCACCAGGACCTCTCGCTGGGCCTCGTCGTCCTCCGCCAGGAGGATCAGCGCTCCACCATCCGCCACCGGGGCACCTCCATCGTTCGTCGGATCCGCGCGGCAACTGCTCAACGTGTGCACGGGTGCGCCCCGCGCAAGCGCCGCCGGGGCTACGCTGTCCGCCGGATGCCATCGCCCCCGCGCGGCCGCTTCGCCCCCAGCCCGACGGGCAAGCTGCACCTGGGCAACGCGCGTTCGGCGCTGCTCGGCTGGCTCCAGGCCCGCGCGCTGGGGGGCGAATTCCTTCTCCGCATCGAGGACCTGGACCGCGCCCGCTGCCGCCCCGAGCACGAGGCCAACCTCCTCCTCGACCTCGAGTACCTGGGCCTTGGCTGGGACGGCCCGCTCGTCCGGCAGAGCGAGCGCGGCGCGGCGTACGAGGACGCGCTGGCGCGCCTGGACCGCGAGGGCCGCCTCTACCCCTGCTTCTGCTCCCGCGCGGAGATCGCCCGCGCCGCCACCGCGCCGCACGGCGCCTCCGACGACGGCCCCCGCTACCCGGGCACCTGCGCCCAGCTCTCCCCCGAGGAGCGCTCCGCCCGCGCGCGCGACCGCCGGCCCGCGCTGCGCTTCCGGCCCAGGCCCGCCACCGCCACCCGCTTTGACGACCTCCTCTGCGGGCCGCAGGCGCAGGACGTGGACGCGGTGGTGGGCGACTTCGTGGTCCGGCGGAACGACGGCGTCGCCAGCTACCAGCTCGCGGTGGTGGTGGACGACGCGGCCTCCGGCGTCACCGACGTGCTCCGGGGCGACGACCTCCTCTCCTCCACCGCCCGGCAACTCCAGCTCATGGATGCGCTCGGGCTGCCGCGGCCACGCCACGCCCACGTCCCGCTCCTCCTCGGGGAGGACGGGAAGCGGCTGGCCAAGCGCGAGGGCCCACTGGCGGTGACGGACCTGCGGGCCATGGGCGTGCCGGCAGAGAAGGTGATCGGCCTGCTGGCGTCGTGGAGCGGGCTGGGAAGCGGCGGGCCCATCTCCGCCGCCGGGCTGGTGGCGGGCTTCTCGCTGGAGAAGATTTCCCGGCAGCCGGCGATCGCCCGCGAGGCGGAGCTCCGCGCCGCGCTGGGAGTGTAAGGATCGGCCCCCGGATGTCCGCGGGCCGACGTTCCATTGCCCCCGCGGGTCATTGTCGCCCGCGCCGGTCGCGATGACACTGCGCCGACATGGACGCGGAGCGGGCAGCGGGGACGGAAGCGGTGCTGGAAGCGGGATTGCTGTTCGACGTGCCGGCGGCGATGCGGGTGGCGACGGAGATCGCCGGCCTGCCGCCCGCGTCCCAGGTGGTGATCGACTTTCTCCGCACCCGCGAGTGCCACGACTTCGCGCTCGCCGTTCTCTCGCAGGCGCTGGCCCGGATGGGCGGCGAAGGCCCGCAGGTGCGGACGCGCGGCCTGACCACCCACCATGCGCGGGTGCTCCGCTACCTGGGCGGACCGATCGGCTTGCTGGCGTAGCCTCCCGCGCCGCCGCCGGGCTAAGGTTCTGGGGCCCGGCATGTCGGCCCGCACCGTAGAGCCGCTCGCTCCCGAGGACGCGAGCCTTCTCCGCGCGTTCCTCACCCGGGACGCGACCCACAACATGTATGCCCTGGGCATCCTCGAAGAGTTCGGGATCGCCCCGCACGCCGGGCGCTCGTTCTGGGGCCGCTTCTGGGGCCGCGACCTCTCCGCGGCGCTCTTCGTGGGCGGCGAGGGCGGGCTGCTGCTCCCGTCCGCCTCCGACCCGCAGGAGATCGCCGCCATCGCCGAGGAGGTCTCCGCGCACGGGACGCTCAAGCTCCGCGCCGCGCTGGGCGAGAAGAGCGCCGTGGACGGGCTGATGCGCCACTTCTGCCCGGAGCGGCCGCGCGTCTCCCGCGCCTACAAGCTCTACAGCGTCACCGCCGACGACCTGGGCCCCTTCACCAACCCGGTGCTGCGCCTGGCCTCCGAGCGCGACCTGCCGCAACTGGTGGAGCTGGCCGCCGCCAGCGTGCGCGAGCAGATCGACCGCGACCCGCTCCGCGAGGACGCGGAGGGCTTCAAGGCCCGGGTGGCCCAGCGCGTCCGCGGCAAGCGCACCTACGTGCTGGCGGACGAGCGCAAGCGCCTGGTGTTCAAGGTGGACGTGGGCAGCCGCTCCCAGTACGGCGCGGAGCTGGAGGGGCTGTACACCGTCCCCGAGGCGCGCGGAGAGGACCACGCCATGCTCTCGCTGGGGCAGATCTCCCGCCACCTGCTCTCCTCGCTGCCGCGCCTCACCCTGCGCGTGGACGACCGCGACCCGTGGCTGGCCGGCGTGGCGCGCAAGGTGGGCTACACGGCGGGGAAGAGCTGCCGGCTGGTCGTGCGCGAATGAGCCCGCCGCCGGCCGCCGCCGCTGCCGGCGCCAAGGCGTTCCGGCCGCTCCAGGGCGAGGGGCCGGTGGTCCTCCTCGCCGCTACGGACCCGGCCTGGGTAGCGCTGGCGATGGAGCGCTTCGACGGCGTGCTGGTGGACCACGCCCACTGCGAGAAGAAGGCGGCCGCCAACGCGCTCTCCCTCCTCCAGGCGTACCCCGAGGTGCCCGGCCTGCCCGCGCAGATGGCCCGCCTGGCGCGCGAGGAGAGCGCGCACCTGGCGCGGGTGCTGGAGCTGCTGGAGGAGCGGGGCCTGGCGCTGGGGCGCGACCGCGGCGACCGCTACGCCCAGGGACTGCAGGCGCTGGTCCGGCGCAACCAGCCGGAGCGCCGCCTGGACCGGCTGCTGGTGGCGGCGGTGATCGAAGCCCGGAGCTGCGAGCGCCTGGCGCTGCTGGCCGGGGCGCTGCCCGAGGGCCCGCTCCGCCGCTTCTACGCCGAGCTGGCGCAATCCGAGGACGGCCACCAGTCGCTCTTCTTCCGGCTCGCCGCCGGTGCCCACGGGGAGGCCGCGGCGCGCGCCCGCCTGGATGACCTCCTTCGGGCAGAAGCCGGGCTGATCGGCCACCGGCCCCTCTCCCCGACCATTCACGGCTAGACGGCCCGGTGGCGAGGGGTTGGGTGGCGGACATCCGCAATGTCCACCGCCGCGGTCGCCGAGCAGACGGCCGGGCCGCTCGGCTCGCGCGCCCATAGCTTGGACGCCGTGCTGCGAAAGCTGTTGGGCCGATTGTCGAGGTCGCGCCGGCGGCTCCTGGTGCCGTTCCGGGAGCGCTCCGACCCCGCGAAGATCGCGGTCAAGAGCGTAGGGCACACCTACCGCGGGCGGGGCGAGGTGGTGGCGCTGGAGAACGTCAACCTCGACATCCACCACGGCCAGATGGTGTGCCTGCTGGGCCCTTCCGGGTGCGGGAAGTCCACGCTGCTCTACGCGCTGGCGGGGACGGTGGAGCCCTCCGGCGGGCACGTCACCATCGACGGCAAGGAGGTGCGCGGCCCCAGCCCCAACCGGCTGCTGATGTTCCAGGACCATGCGCTCTTCCCCTGGCTCACCGTGCGCCAGAACATCATCTTCGCGTTGCGAGCCCGCAAGCTGGACCGGCGGGAGTGCGGGCGCCGCGCCCACGAGTTCATCCACCTGGTACAGCTGGACGGCTTCGAGCACGCGCTCCCCCACCAGCTCTCCGGCGGGATGCGGCAGCGGGCCAGCCTGGCGCGCGCCCTCTCCATGGACCCGGCGGTCCTGCTGATGGACGAGCCCTTCGGCGCCCTCGACGCCCAGACGCGGGCGCAGATGCACACGCTGTTGCAGCACATCTGGATGCGGACTCGAAAGACGGTGGTGTTCGTCACCCACGACATCCGCGAGGCGCTGGTGCTGGGTGACCGGGTGGTGGTGATGGCCGGGCGGCCAGGCCGGATCCTCCAGGACCTGGAGGTTCGGCTGGAGCGCCCGCGCGATCCGGACGACGAGCGTCTGGTGACGCTCTCGCGGCAGATCAGCGCGGCGCTACGGGAAGCCCAGGCCCAGAGTCGGCCGATGTCCGGGGCCGGGGGCGAGGGACGAGACGATGAGGACCTGGAAGGCGCCGGACGAAGGCCGGGCCTGGACGGCCGCGCTGCAGCGGGTGGGGTTCCTGGCGGCGCTGGTACTCATCTGGGCACTGGCGGCTAGGTACGAGCCCTGGGCGCGCGCGCTTTTCCCGGGCCCTTTGGAGGTGGCGCGGGCTTTCGTCCGGATGGCGCGGGACGGGTCGCTGCTGCAGGGGGCGGCGCGCTCGATGGCGCGGCTGCTCCAGGGCTACGGGCTGTCGGTGCTGATCGGCGTGCCGCTGGGCATCGCCACCGCGCGGGTGCCGCTGTTGCGCCGCACCGTCAAGCCGGTGGTGATGGGCTTGCAGTCGCTGCCCTCCATCTGCTGGATGCCGCTGGCCATCCTCTGGTTCGGGTTGAGCGAGGCGGCCATCCTCTTCGTGGTGGTGATGGGGTCGCTCCTTTCCGTCGCCATCTCCACCGAGGACGGCGTCAGCTCCATCCAGCCGCAGCTGCTCAGCGTCTCCGGGACGCTGGGCATCCGCGGGGCGCGCTTCTACGGCGGCGTGCTGATCCCCGCCGCGCTGCCCGGCATCGTCACCGGGCTCAAGCTGGGCTGGAGCTTCGCCTGGCGCGCGCTGATGGCGGGCGAGCTGCTCTTCGTCTCCGGCGGGCTGGGGCAGTTGCTCACCACCGCGCGGGAGCTGCTGGACGTGGCGCAGGTCATGGCGGTGATGGCGGCCATCGTGATCATCGGCGTGGTGATGGATCGGGTCATCTTTCAGGCGGTCGAGGTCCGGGTCCGACGCCGCTGGGGACTGGAGGCGACATGAAGCTCAAGGTGCTGTTCGCGGTGGGGGCGCTGGCGGCGGTGGTGGCGCTCTCGGGGTGCTCGCGCCGGAAGGCCAACGAGGGCCCGTTGGTGCTGGGGTACTTCCCCAACATCACCCACGCCCAGGCGATCGTCGGCGTGCGCGACGGGACCTTCCAGCGCGAGCTGAAGGGCAAGCCGCTCAAGACCCGGACGTTCAACGCCGGGCCAGCCGCGATGGAGGCGGTGATGGCCGGCGAGCTGGACGTGGCCTACGTGGGGCCTGGCCCGGCCATCGTCGCCCACCTGCGCTCGGGCGGGCGTGTGAAGGTGATCGCCGGATCGGCCTCGGGCGGCGCCGGGCTGGTGGTGAAGGGCGTGAGCGGCCCCGACGCGCTGGCCGGGCAGCGGGTGGCGATCCCGCAGATCGGCAACACCCAGGACATCGCCCTGCGGGTCTGGCTGAAGGGGCAGGGGCGGCTCGACGTCCAGGTGACGCCGCTGGAGAACCCGGAGATCGTCAACCTCTTCCGGCAGGGCCTGCTCAAGGCGGCCTGGGTGCCGGAGCCGTGGGTGTCCACCCTGGTCTCGGAGGGCGCCACGCTGCTGGTGGACGAGCGCACGCTCTGGCCGGGCGGGCGCTTCCCCACCACCGTGCTGGTGGCCACCGACGAGGCGCTCCAGCACCGGCGCGAGGAGGTGAAGGCGGTCCTGCGCGCGCACCTGGACCTTACCCGGCGCGCGCGGCGCGACCCGGCGGCCTTCCAGGCCGCGGTGAACGGCGGGTTCGAGGCGCTCACCCGGAAGCGGCTCCCGGACGCGGTGGTGAAGGAGGCCTTCGGGCGGCTGGAGCTGCTCACCGACCCGATGACCGAACAGCTCCGCGTGGAGGCCGAGCACGCCGCCACCCTGGGGTACGTGCCCAAGGCCGATGCGTCCAAGCTGGTGGACGCCTCCCTGCTCCAGGAGATCGCCGCGGAGCCGGGCGTGGGCGGCAGCGGGCCTTAGCGGCGAGCGGCCCCCGTCACTCCACGGCGAACACCACCAGCGGGCCCAGCGGGTACTTCCCGGCGGAGGTCTCGCCGTGGAGGTTGTGGTCGTGGGCGATGGAGAGGCCCTTGCCCAGCCGGCAGCTCACGCAGACCGCGTCCTTCTTCTGGTCCATGTGCACCAGCACGTCGTAGCGCTCGCCGGAGACGATGGGCAGGGTGTCCTTCCAGTAGGGCGCGGGCAGGGCGCGGCCGTCCGTCCCCACCACCTCCAGGTGGTACGCGTGGGGGTGGAACGCGAAGGTGTGGTCCCAGCCCATGGCCAGCATGCGGAGCAGGACCGTCTCGCCCTCCTTGCCTTTGATCAGCGTGCGCGGGTCCGCCACGGTCGACAGCTTGTTGGTGAGGTCGGACGAGAAGATGCGGCCGTTGACCATGAAGTAGTTCGTCTTGAATTTGCTCATGTCGTACTCGCCCACGTCGCGGATGGAGTCGTTGTGCTCGGTGTCCATCTCCGAGAAGAAGAGCGTGTACTCGCGGTCGTAGTGGCGGCCGTAGATGGTGTTCGGCTTCGCGCCCTCCACGATGAACGCGCCGTACATGCCGAGCAGGGCGTGCGTCGAGGTGTCGACGTGGCAGTGATACATGTACGTGCCCTCGTGCTTGGCGATGAAGCGGTACTGGTAGGACTCGCCCACGGGGACGCCGGCCAGCAGCTTCTCTGGAATGCCCTCGGTGGGGACGCCCGGCGTCCCGTCGTACACCGCCATCACGTCCAGCCCGTGGAAGTGGATGGTGTGCGTTACGTTGGAGAACGCGCTGGAGGCGTCCAGGTGATGGTGGCCGGTGTTGTGGAGGTACACCGTCACGTCGTCCCCCTCCTTTACCCGGATGGTGGGGGCGGGGATCTGCGGCTTGGGGAGGGTGGCGCCCTCGGGGGCCGGCTCGAACTTGTCGTTCCAGGCGACGAAGCTGACGATGTACGTCTTCGTCCCGTCCGCCATCTCCCACTCGCCGTCGTTGACGTAGAGGTGGAGCGTCTTCTTCGGGTGGGTGGTGAGGACGGGACCATTGGTGAGCGCCGCGATCGCGGGGACCGCCGCGAGCGTAACCAGCGCGAACACTGCGACCAGGACCTGCCGTTTCATAGGGCCGCCAACTCGGGATGGGTGGGCTTGGGGCCGCCCACCGTGACGGGGTAGGCGCGGGCCTTCTCCTCGTCGGTCAGCTTCTCGCCCCACAGGCGCAGGGTGTAGCTGCCGGCGGGGACCCCCTTGATGGTGAAGGTGCCGCTCTTCGCGTCCGGCTGCGTGAAGTACGGGTTCTGGAGCACCGGGATGAACGCGGTCATCTCCCGGTGGATGTTGCAGGAGAGCTTCACCACGCCCAGGTCGTTCATCTTCACCGTGGAGCTGGTCCTGGGCGGGACGCCCTGGTTGAAGAGCACCTTCTTCTCCGCGCGGCCGAAGACGTTGTGCAGCTCCGGGTCTTCGCTCTTGAAGACGACGGCGGTGCCGGCCAGCACCGGCAGCAGCCGCGGCACGTAGGTGTTCCTGGCCTGGTTCATCACCGCCGGCTCGGCGGGGGCGGGGAACCTACCCGGCACCTTCTCTACGTAGACCAGCTCCACCTTGCGGCGGAGCCCGGGGGCGATGGACCCGGTGATGTCCTCCGCCTTGGGCGCGGCGGCGGCGGCGAACGGCATCGCCACGATGGCGGCGACGATGAGGCGGTTCATGGCGGCAGACTCCTCGTGCGGGCGAACGCGGCGGATCCGCGAGCGCAGGTCGAGGACGGGGGAGCAAGGGACGCGCCACGGGGGGATCAGGCGATCTGGTGGGCCCGGCGCGAACGGGCTGCGCGCGCGGCAAGGCGCGGCGCAACCATTGCGAGTTGAGGCGAAGGCCCGCGGCGTCACCCCTCCGTTCAGTGGACCGGCATGCCGTGATTCGTGCGAGGCTGCGCGCCGCATGGACACCTCCACCGCCCGCGTCCGCTTCTGGGTCGTCGCCCCGGCGAGCGCCGTTCCCTCCGGCCGCCGCTTCACCGTCAACGACGACCGCTTCGCCGCGGAGCTCGCCTCCGTCACCGCCCAGGTGCCCGTCACCATCCCGGACAAGCTGGGCGCGGGCCCCACCCGCACCTTCTCCATCGCCTTCGGCAAGCTGCGCGGCTTCCAGATCGCCTCGCTCCCTTCGGCAGTTCCGCTCCTGGGCTCGCTCAAGGCGCTGGCGGAGAGCCCGGGCTCCCCGGAGTCCGCCGCCGCCAAGGTGAAGGAGCTGTGCGGGGACGGCCCGCTGGCTGCCGCCGTCGCCGCGGTGGCGCAGGACCCGGCCCCGGCGCCCGCCGCCTCGAACGCGCCGCTCACCGCCGAGGACCTCCAGCTCAAGAGCGCCGCCGCCTCCGCCATCGACAGCTTCCTCCGCTCCACCCGGCCGTCCAGCGCCGCGGCCCCGGCCCCCCTTTCCGGGGACCGCGTCGCCCGCCTGCGGGCCGTGCTCCAGGCCGCGGTGGACGGCACCTCGCGGGAGATCCTCTCCACGCGGCCCATCTCAAGCTTAGAGGCCACCTGGCGCGCGCTCCGGCTCCTCACCGAGCAGTGCCCCACCGCCGCCCGCATCCTGGTGGAGGTGTTCGACGCCGAGCCCGCCGCCGCGGCGGACCTCCTCGAGAAGGAGATGCCCGAGGAGGCGTTCGACCGGCCCGACGCCATCTTCGTCGCTTCGCCGGTGGCGGACGCCGGGTTGGCGAAGAGGCTGGCGGAGCTGGCCGAGTCCTACAACATCCCGGTGGTAGCGGACGTGGCCCCCGCGCTGGCGCTGGGCGCGGACGGACTGAAGGCGGACCTGGAGGGCCCGAACCCGCCGCCCGTCCCGGAGGCCTGGGCCGCGTTCCGGGCCGAGGAGAGCTCGCGCTGGCTGAGCGCCGCGGTCAACCCGGTGGTGCTGCTGGCCGAGCCCGGTCACACCTGCCTGGGGAGCCCGGCGCTGGGCGTGGCCGCCATGTTGGCCCAGAGCTTCTCCAGCACCGACGGCTTCGGCCGGATCATCGGCCCCAACGGGTCGCTCCAGGCGCCGGCCACGCTGCCACAGGACGGCGGCGCCCTCGCGCCCACCGAGCTGTTCGTCTCCGCGGCGCGCCAGTCGGTGCTGGCCGGGCGGGGCCTGCTGGCGCTGGGCAGCGTCCGCGGGAAGGACCTCGTGGCCCTGACCAGCGCCACCACCGCGCGAGGCGGCCCGGACGCGGCGGCGCTGCCCGGGCAGATCGTCACCGGCCGGCTGGTCCGTTTTTCCCAGTGGGTGCGCGACCAGCTTCCTCCCACCGCCACCGAGCAGGAGGTGAACGCGATGTTCGGCGAGGCCGCCCAGATCTTCCTCTTTGCCGGGGCTTCCGGGATGGGCCGGGTGGAGGCGGAGCTGATGCCCGGGGAGCCTCGACGCATCACGGTGCGCGCCGCGCTCCCCGCCGCCCACGCCGGCACACCCTTCACCATTGCTTTCGAGCTGCCTCTCCGGGTCTGATCGCCATGTCTTGGGGATGGCCAAGGGGTGCTTCCCCGCGGGTTTTGTGCTTTGACCCTCCTCAACCCGGGAAAGGGACTCCATGAGCCTCACCGCGCCTCTCCAGGCCAATCAGCCGGAGTTCGATTTCGAGATCGAGTCCCAGGCGGGGACCCTCCTGGTGCTGAAGTTCCAGGCCCGCGAGGCGCTCTCCCGCCTGTACGAGGTGCGCTTGGAGGTGGCCGCAGCCCATGACGTGGACGTGGACCCCGCCGCGCTGATCGGCAAGCCCGCCGTCCTCACCGTGCACTCCGGCGTGGAGTCGCGCTTCTTCCACGGCATCGTCGTCCGGATGAGCCAGGGCGGCAGCAACCCGGGGAACCGCTACCCGAAGCGCTTCGAGGTGACGGTGGTCCCCAAGCTCTGGGTCCTCCGCCACGCCAGCAACTGCCGCATCTTCCAGGACCAGACCGTCCCGGAGATCGTCGAGAAGCTGCTCAACGAGCACAAGATCGACCACCGGCTGGACCTCAACGCCGTCCACCGGATCCGCGACTACTGCGTGCAGTACCGCGAGACGGACCTGGACTTCGTCTCCCGGCTCCTCGAGGAAGAGGGAATCGCCTACCGGTTCGAGCACGAGCAGGACAAGCACACGCTGGTGCTGGTGGACGCCAACACCTCCTACCCGGACGTGGCCGGGGACGCGACGCTGGTGTTCAACCCCGGCGGGTCGCTCACCGAGACCGAGGTCGTCTCCTCCCTCAGCCGGACCCTCGAGCTGCGCGCCGGGTCGGTGGCGCTGCGCGACTTCAACTTCCTCCGCCCGGCGCAGGACCTGGGCGCGAACGAGGACGCCGACAAGGCCCCCAAGGAGCTGCAGATCTACGACTACCCGGGCGGGTACTGGGAGTCGGGGGACGGCAAGACGCTCGCCAAGGTGCGCCTCCAGGAGGTGCGGACCGGGGCGGACGTGGTGGAGGGGGACGCCGAGGTGCGGCGCCTGGTGGCCGGCGCCTTCTTCACCCTCTCCGAGCACCCCGAGGAGTCCCTCAACCAGCGCCTCCTCCTGCTCGAGGTGGAGCACGAGGGCAACCAGCCCTGGCTGGCGGATGAAGCCGCAGGCGACGGCGGCGGCGGGCCCCATGGCGATCGCGCCCGCGCCTTCACCAACCGCTTCCTGGCCGTCCCCGCCGCCGTGCCCTTCCGGCCGGAGCGGGTGACGCCCAAGCCGCAGATCCACGGCGCGCAGACCGCCACCGTGGTGGGCGCCTCCGGCGAGGAGATCGACACCGACGAGCACGGCCGGGTGAAGGTCCAGTTCCACTGGTCGCGCGCGGACAAGAGCCACCCGCTCACCTCCTGCTGGGTCCGGGTGAGCCAGGCCTGGGCGGGCGCCGGCTGGGGCGCGCTCTGGCTGCCGCGCATCGGCCACGAGGTGGTGGTGGAGTTCCTGGAAGGCGACCCGGACCGGCCGCTGATCACCGGCAGCGTCTACAACGGGGCCAATCCGCCGCCGGTTCCGCTCCCCGGCCAGAAGACCAAGAGCCTGGTCCGCTCCAACTCCAGCCCCGGCGGCTCAGGCTCCAACGAGCTGCGCTTCGAGGACGCCGCCGGCTCCGAGGAGGTCTACCTCCACGCCCAGAAGGACCTCGCCGTCGCGATCGAGAACGACAAGGGCCAGACGGTCGGCCGGGACGAGAAGCTGAAGGTGGGGCGCGACCGGTCGCTGCTCATCCAGGGCAACCAGGCCCACAAGGTCGACGGCAACGACGACTGGCAGGTGAAGGGCAACCAGGCGATCACCGTCTCCGGCAACCGCAACGCCACCATCACCGGGAACGACTCCGCCACCATCAGCGGGGACAAGTCGGTGGCGGTGGGGATGGCCCACAGCCTCTCGGTGGGCGCGGCCGCCACCGAGCAGGTGGGCGCGGCCAAGATGCTCACCGTGGGCGGCGCCTACGAGATCGCCGTCGGCGGGGCGATGAACGAGGTGGTGGGCGCCTTCAAGTCGGAGCAGGTGGGCGGCGGCAAGACGCTCTCGGTGGGCGGCGACGAGAAGGAGAACGTGGGCGGCACGCGCTCCCTGCACGTCAAGGGCGACATGTCCGAAGAGGTGACGAAGAACCGGACGCTGAAGGTCGCCAAGGACCTGCAGATCAGCGTCGGCGGCAAGCTGAACGAGGTGGTCAAGAACACCTATTCGGTCACCGCCAAGGAGCTGAACCTGGTGGCCGAAGACACCATCACCATCAAGGTAGGCTCCGCCACCATCACGCTGAAGAAGAGCGGGGACGTGGTCGTCAAGGGCAGCAAGGTGGAGCTCAACGCCTCCGGCGATCTGGTCCTCAAGGCCTCCAAGATCTCGGAGAACTGAAAGAGCGGGAGAACGAGCACCGTGGGTCGGGTCCTGGACGAGACGGAGTCGAGGGGAGCTGGGGGGGCGCGGTGGTGGTGGGCGGCAGCGGTGGCCTGCGCGCTGGCGGCGTCCAGCGGCTGCGCCACCTGCAAGACGCCGCCGCCATTCTTCGTCACGCTGGAAGCGGACCATTCGGCCAACGCCGGCGCCGCCACCCGCGTGCTCATCCTCCAGCTCAAGCAGACGACCGCGCTGGTGGAGGCGGACTTCAACTCCCTGCGGAAGGACCCGGCCGGCATGCTGGGGGAGACCATGGTGGGTCCGCCCACCGAGATGTGGGTCAACGCCGGTGAGGTCGAGACGCGCTGGGTGGCCCGCGACAAGGATGCCCGCTACGTGGCGGTCGTGGGGGTGTTCCAGAACCCCAGCCAGAAGTGGTGGTCCGCGCACAAGATGAAGAGGGTGGGCGGGCTCCAGTGCCGCGAGGTGGCGGTGGAGTCGTTCGCCGGACGGCGCCCGTACTCGAGCGAGGAGCAGATGCGCTTCTACTTGAACCGCTCGGAGGTCACCACCGACGAGGCCGCGCCGCCGCCCTCGAAGGACGACCAGCCGGACCCGGCGGAGAACGGCTCGTGAGCCCGTTGCAGCGGGTGCTGTGGAGCGAGGGGTTGTTCATGACGCCCCAGCACCTCCAGCAGCAGGACCTCTACCACGAGGCCATGCTGGAGGCCCGGGTGGGCGCCCTGTCCCCCTACAACTGGGGCGCCGGCGCGCTGGAGTTGGACGTCGAGGCGCTCGCCGCCGGCCAGTTCGAGATCCTGCGCTTCTCCGGCGTGCTCCCGGACGGCACCCCGGCCACGCTGGAGCGGGGACAGCCGGAGGCGCCTTCCGCCCGCCCGGTGGAGCCGCACTTCAAGGCGCAGACGCGGGTGCTGGAGGTCTTCCTCGCCCTGCCCAAAGAGCGCATCCTGGAGCAGGGCGGCGCGGTGCAGGCGGAGGCGCAGCGGCTGGTCCGCGCCACGCCGGTGAATCGCCCGGTGCCGGACCTCTCCGCCGCCTCTTCCACCGTGCCGGTGGCCTTCGGGCAGCGGAACTTCGCCGTCCTCTTCAGCGACGAGCCGCGCGAGGACTACGACGCGATCAAGATCTGCGAGCTGACCCGCGACAAGTCGGGCGCGCTCTCCGCGGTGGAGAACTACGTCCCGCCCTGCCTGCGCATCGGGGCCTCGCCGTGGGTGATCAGCGTGCTGCGCGCGCTCCAGAAGACCGTGCTGGCCAAGCAGCGGGCGCTCTCCTCCACCCGCCGCCACCGCGACGAGTCCTCGGTGGAGTTCACCTCCGCGGACGTGGGCCGCTTCCTCCAGCTCAACGCGCTCAACGCCGCCATCCCGGTGCTCAGCCACCTGGTGGACACCGCAGACGTGCCGCCGCAGCCGGCGTACCTCTGGCTCAGCCAGATCGCCGGGACGCTCTACACCTTCGCCGCGGACGGAGACCCCTCCGGGTTGCCCAAGTTCCAGTTCCTCAACCTGCGCGCGACCTTCACCGACCTGTTCACCCGCCTGGAGGAGCTGCTCCGGCCCATCGCGCTCGAACAGTGCATCACCATCCCGCTCGCCATCCGCCCGGACGGCCTCTACGAGGGCAGGCTCAGCGACGAGCGGCTGGGGCGCGCGTCCGCGCTGGTGGTGTCCGTGAAGAGCGACCTGGCGGAGCGGATGGTGGCGGACCAGTTCCCCAAGCGGGCCAAGATGAGCGCGCGCGAGGACATCCAGCGCGTCGTCCAGGCAGCCGTGCCGGGGGTCCCTCTCACGGTCACCTTCCGGCCTCCGCCCGAGATCCCCATCCGCCCCGGAGTGGTGTACTTCACGGTCGGCACGCAGGACGACCGGTGGAAGCAGGCACTGCGCGAGGGCGCGGTGGCGCTCTATCTGCCGGCGCCCTTCGAGCCAGCCAGAACCGAGCTGGAGATCCTGGCGGTCCCCCCGGCCGCCCCCAAATAACGCATGGACCGACTCAATGACGTGGTGAAGGACTGCCTGGACGCGGTGGTCCAGCTTCGCTCCGCGGACGCCGCGGCCCTGCCGCCGCCGCAGCAGCTCCACGCGCGGCTGAAGGGCTTCGTGGAGCAGATGATCCGCAAGGGCGCGGACGAGGGCTTCTCCAACCAGGACGCCCAGGACATCGCCTACCCGGTGGTGGCGCTGATCGACGAGGTGGCGCTGATCAAGGGAGAGGCCATCCGCCAGCACTGGCAGCACGCC
>DATBSS010000662.1:0-29065 GCA_036559665.1 Myxococcaceae bacterium | reverse complement strand
GGTGGCGAGGTCGGGCGTGCAGGCATAGTTGGCGGTGAAGGCGCTCGCCGCGTAGTCGGGATCGAGGGAGTTGGCCACCGTCTGCTGCGAGCCGAAGACCGTCATGGTGCCGCCGACGGAGTTCTCGCTCGTCCCGTTCTTGCCGTTCTGCGCGGACAGGTTGCTGGTCCTCACGTCGGCGTCGAACGAGTTGTCCGGCGTGGTCACGTGGACGACGGCGTCGGTGTAGGTGACGCCGGTGAAGGTGACGTTGGGGGTGGCGATCGCGCAGGCTCCGGTGGAGGCGGAGACCGCCAGGCGGGGCCTGAGCGTCCCGCTGATGCTGCCGCTCTTCATGTTCAGCCGGCTGTCGCTGGCGGACGAGGTCACCTCGAAGTTCTCGAAGGTGGCGTTGCTGATGGCGACGGTGACCGCGTCCGCCGAGGCGGGGACGATGGGGCTGGCCGGGTTCCCGGTGAGGATGCCCGATACGGTGCGGGTGGCGCTGATGGTGAACTTGCCGGTCCCGGTGGTCGCGTTGCCGCTGCAGTCCTGGGAGACGGCGCTGGCGGCGGTGCCGAGGTCGATGGTGCAGTTGGTGACGGTGAAGGTCAGCGTCCCCGTCGAGCCGACGGTCCCGGTGGCGGTCGGGTTGGCGAGGACGGACGGGCTCGCGAAGCCACAGGTGGTGTTCGCGTTCAGCAAACTGACCATCGCGCCCAGGTTCCGGATGGTCAGCTTCGACACTCCATCCGCCACGCGATCCGGCGCGCACTGGGCGCAGCCGGTCATCACCGCGAGGAGGCAGGTGTACCAGAAGAAACGGGCGTTCTGACGGCGTGACATGGGCTTCCCCCCTGGGATGCCGCCAGGACGGCGGCGGGTAGCAGGTACCACACCCGCGGAGTGGTCACCAGCGATGTGACGGAGGAGCGCACGGAACGACGGGCGGGCTCGCGCACGTCGCCCCCCGAGCAGGACCCGGCCGCCGAACCGCTTCAGAGGAGCTCCCACAGGAACCCGGCCCGACCGCCACTCCCAGCCCCGCCAGCCGCGCGCCCACCCGCCGCCTCGCGCCTGCGCGGCGTCGAACGCGATCCGCCCCACGGCCGGTGGGCCCGGCACCAGCGCCACCTGTCCCTTCGCCGCCGCGCCACCCACGTCCGCGTCGATCGCCGCCGCCGCCAGCTCGGCCGGCGTGGCGACCCGGTCTCCGAGCCGCGGCCAGCGCCACGACCGCTGCAATCGAAGCTCCCATCCGGCGCTCAATCCTGCTTCGGTGGGACGAGGCTCGGGAAGCGCGGCGCGATCCGGCTCGAGGCCTCCACCAGGAGCGCGGCGGCGTCGGCGCTTGACGGCAGTTTGGCTTTCTGGCCACCCGCCGGGTCGATCACCTCGGCCATCGAGAACAGATCCAGGGGCGCGCCCGGTTCGATCGACCCGGCGAGGATCACCACCGGCTTCCCCATCGCGCGCGCCATCGCCGCCAGCCCCGCGGGCGCCTTGCCCATGGCGGTCTGCGCGTCCAGCCGTCCCTCGGCGGTGACCACCACGTCCGCCCGGCGGATGCGCTCGGGAAGACCGCACAGCTCGGCCAGCGTGCCGAAGCCGTCCTTCACCGTGGCCCCCAGGAGCATCAGCCCGTACCCCAGCCCGCCCGCCGCGCCGGCGCCCGGCGCGCGCGCCAGGTCGCGCCCGAGCTGCTTGAGCACCACCTGGTGCAGCCGCTCCAGCGCGCCCTCCAACTCCTTCACCTCGTCCGGCGTGGCGCCCTTCTGTGGCGCGAACACCGCCGCCGCCCCTTCCGGCCCCAGCAGCGGCGCGCGCACGTCCGCCAGCGCGGTCAACGTCACTTCCTTGAACCTCGCCTCCACCCGCTCCAGCTTCAGCCGCTCCAGCTGCGCCAGCGGGGCGCCGCCGGGCTTGAGCCAGTTCCCCTCGGCGTCGAAGAAGCGCGCGCCCAGCGTCTCCAGCGCGCCCACTCCGCCGTCGGTGGTGGCGCTGCCGCCCAGGCCGACCCACAGCTCCTTGCACCCGAGCTTCAGCGCCTCGGCGATGAGCTGCCCGGTGCCGCGGGTGGTGGCGCGGAGCGGTTCGAGCTCGGCGGGGAAGAGGCGGCCCAGGCCGGAGGCGGCGGCCATCTCGATCACCGCCCGCTCGCCCTTCACGGCGAAGAACGACCCCAGGCTGCGCCCGAGCGCGTCCTCCGCGTCGGCCTCCACCACCCTGGCCCCGGTGGCGCGCGCGAACATGTCCACCGTCCCGGGACCGCCGTCGGCGATCGGGAGCACGTCGATCTCCGCGCCCTCCAGCGTCGTGAAGATGCCGCGCGAGATGGCCTCCGCGGCCTGCGTCCCGGTGAGCGTCCCCTTCAGCTCCTGCGGCGCGATCAGGACCTTCACCGCGCGCCTCCCAGCCAGTCGAGGATGGGCCGGGGCCCTCCGCCGGCCGCGTCCGGATCCGCCTCCATGGCCAGCGCCTCCAGCCGCGCGGCGATCTCCGTGGTCGCCTCCAGCGGGTGCCGCCCGCCGGACGCGCGCTCGCAGAAGTAGGTGCGGCAGCCGAACGGCCGGTCCGCGTAGACGGTGCACCGCCGGCCACCCTCGTCCAGCAGCGCGCAACCGCCGTCCGCGCGCGGGGGCGGGACCTCGCGCCCCTGGCGCTTCAGCGCGTCCTCCACGGCGGCCCACTCCAGGGGCCACAGCCAGGGTTGCCGCCCGCGGCGCTGGAGCTGGCAGCACTCCGCGCTGGACGGGCAGGAGAAGCGCGCGTACGCGGAGTCCGCTTGCCCGTAGATCGCCGCCAGCCGGCGGAGCGCCTGGGCGCGCGTGGGCCGCCGCGGGGTACCCTCATCCTCGTCGTTGCGGACAGGCGGGCACTTCTCGTGCAAAGTCCCTCCGCGACCGGCTCTCCAGTGAGGGTACGCGGGTGATTGTCATCGATACGAGTGTCCGGGTCGACCGGCCTGTTTCCGTTTGCTTCGATTTCGTGGCTCGCGGATTTTTTGAGCATCTCCGCCGCTGGAACCCGGCGGTGGTGGAGCTCAAGAAGCTGACCGACGGCCCGGTGGCGGTGGGGACCCGTGGCCGGGAGGTGCAGCGCATCCGCGGCAAGGACTACGGGCGAACCTTCGAGGTCGTAGAGCTCAGTCCGGACGCGGTGTTCGCCGTGAAGGCCGTGGGTCCCGAGGGCCCGGAGCGACACTACCTGTGCAGATACGCCTTCACGCCGCAGGGCCCGGAGGATTGCCAGGTCACGCAACACTTTGAGCTGGACTGGAATCAGCTCGCGTTCAAGCTCTTCCGCCCGTTCGTGCGCCGCACCATCGCCAAGGACCTCGAGATGGCCATCCAGCGGCGCCTGAAGGCCTCCATCGAGGAGCTGGCGGAGCCGTCCGGCATCATGGGCGGCGGGCAGCCCATGGTGGTCCGCCCGACGCGCGGGAAGTCGAAGGACTGAGCGGGGCGGGGCGCTTCAGAGCACGCGCAGCACGAAGCACTTGAGGTAGCGCGTCTCGCGGAGCTGGAGCAGCACCGGGTGGTCCTTCCCAGCGCCGCGCCGCTCGATGATCTGCACCCGCCGCTTCGCGTCCGAGGCGGCGGACTCCAGCATGTCCTCGAACATGGCCTCGTTCACGTGGTACGTGCAGCTGGCGGTGATCAGGTGGCCGCCGGGGCGCAGGAGCTGGAACGCGCGCAGGTTGAGCTCCTTGTAGCCGCGCACCGCCGCCGCGATCGAGTCCTTGCTCTTGGCGAACGACGGCGGGTCGAGCGAGATGGTGTCGTACTTCTTCCCCTCGTCCACCGCGTCGCGCAGGTAGTCGAAGGCGTTGGCCAGCACCACCTCCACGTTCTCCATCCGGTTCTCCTGGGCGATCTCGCGGAGCTGGTCGGCGGCGGGCTCGGAGATCTCCACCGCGGTGACCTTCGCCGCGCGGGTGGCCAGCTGGAGCGCGAAGCCCCCGGAGTAGGAGAAGCAGTCCAGCGCCTCGCCGGAGGCGTACTGGGCCGCCACCTGGTGGTTCTCGCGCTGGTCCAGGAACGCGCCGGTCTTCTGCCCGCCCAGCAGGTCCGCCTTCATCCGTACCAGCCCGGTCGAGTAGCGCACCGCCGGCGGCACCTCGCCGCGCATCACGCCCTTCTCCGCCTCCAGCCCCTCCAGCGCGCGCACGCCCGCGTCGGAGCGGTTGACCAGGCCGCGGGGCTTGAAGTGTTCGACCAGGAGGTCGGCGAACATCTCCTTGCGGTCCTCGGCCCCCTTCACCAGGAACTGCGCGGTGAGGTAGTCGCCGTAGCGGTCCACCACCAGGCCGGGGATGAGGTCCGCCTCGCCGTGCACCACCCGGTAGGTGTCCTCGCCGGGGAGCGCGCGCCGCCGCAGCTCGTCCGCGCGCTGGAGTCGGGCGCGGAAGAAGTCCGCGTCCACCTTCGCGTCGTCGTTGCACAGCCAGCGGAGCGTGATCTTCGAGTGCTTCGAGTAGAGCGCCTGCCCCAGCAGCCAGCCGCGCCCGTCCAGCACGCGCACCACCTCGCCGCCCTGGAGCTGCTCGAGCGCGCCGGCGCCCTCCTCGACGTCGCTGCGGTAGATCCACGGGTGGCCGCGGGTCCACCGCTCCGCGCCGCGGAAGCCGACCTGCACCTGCGGCGTCCCCTCCGGGCCGCGCGCCTCGATGCGGGTGGGGGGCCGCTGCGGCGCCTTCGGCTCCGGAGGCCTGGAGGGCCGCCCGGTCCGCGGCTTCAGACCTTGACCACCTCGTTCACCACTACCTCGCCCTGGTCTTCCTTGACGGTGCATGCGGCCACGTTCGGGTCGTGCTCGAAGAACAGGACCCAACCCTCCTCGGCTGCCTGAGCGAGGAGCATCTTCTTCTCCTCGATGGTGGTGAGCGGATACAGGTCATATGCCATTACCCACGCCGCGCGCAGGTGTGCCGTGGTCGGGACCAGGTCGCCGCAGTAGGCGACGGTCTTGTCGCCGTCGCTCACCTTCACCAGCTGCAGGCCCACGGTGTGGCCTTCCGAGACGAAGATGTCCACGCCGGGACAGAGCTCGGTGGCGCCTTCCAGGAGGTGCAGCCGCCCGCTGCGCTCCAGGGCTTCGTAGGTGGCGGCGCGGAAGCTGCCGGCGTCCTTCTCCGAGGCGTGGTGTGCCCACATCCAGTTGCGCCGTTGCAGGTGGACGGTGGCGTTGGGGAAGGACATCGCCACCTTGCCGTTCTCGTCTCGGGTCAGCCCGCCCACGTGGTCGAAGTGCAGGTGGGTCAGGATGACGTCGGTGATCTCCTCGCGCTTCACCTTGGCGCGGGCCAACTCGCGGTCCAGGTCCATCGCGGCCTGGTCGATGCGGTACATGTCCTTGTGCTTCTGGTCCCAGCGGCGGCCGATGCCGCAGTCCACCAGGATCTTCCGCTTCCCCTCCAGCACCAGCAGGCACCGCAGCCCGAGGGTGATCCGGTTCTTCTCGTCCGGGGGGAACTTCTTCTCCCACAGCACCCGCGGCACCACGCCGAACATGGCGCCGCCGTCGAGGGCGAAGGTGCCGTCGCGGACCTCGTGCAGCTCGAACCTACCGGCGCGCAGGGGCATGGGGAGCGGCGCACGATACGTGAGCTATCGAGTCACCCGCCAGCAGCGATGGATGTCCCGCTGGTGGAAGTCGGGAGGCAGCGACCGGGGCGTCAGCTCCTCGGAGCGGGCGCCGTGGAAGGCGCGCTCGTCCGGGCGGAAGCCGCGGAAGTTGGTGGAGAAGTAGAGCGCGCCGCCCGGGGCGAGGAGGTCCAGCGCCCGGCCCAGCAGCCGCGGGTGGTCGCGCTGGATGTCGAAGCGGCGCGCGCGCTTGGAGGCGGAGAAGGACGGAGGGTCCAGGACGATCAGGTCGAACCGGGGGGACTTCGCCAGGGTCGCCTCGGCCTCCAGCCATTCCGCCGCGTCCGCGCGGACCAGCCGGTGCTCCCGCCCCGCGAGCCCGTTGAGTTCGAGGTTGTCCTGCGCCCAGTCGAGGTAGGTGGGGGAGAGGTCCACGGAGGTGGTGGCCGCCGCGCCGCCCGCCACGGCGTGCACCGTGAACGCGCCCGTGTAGCAGAACAGGTTGAGCAACCGCCTCCCGCGAGCTTCCGACCGCACCCGCGCCCGCGTCCCCCGGTGGTCGAGGAACAGCCCGGTGTCCAGGTAGTCGTCCAGGTTGACCCGGAAGCGAAGGCCACCCTCCTGGACGGCGAAGCGCTCGCCGCCCCGGCCCTCGCGCTCGTACTGGGACTCGCCCCAGCGGTGCGGCCGGTGCGTCTTCCAGTGGATGTCCGCGACCCCCAGCACCTCCTGGACGGCCGAGCCCGCCTCCGCCCGCATCGTCTCGGCGTCGCCCTCGCGGCGCGGGAAGAGCTGGACGAGGACGCGGCCCGCGTACCACTCCACCACCACCGGGTGCTCCGGCATGTCGCGGTCGTAGACGCGGAAGGCGTCCGTCCCCTCGCGCTCCGCCCAGCGCTTGAGGTGCTTGAAGTTCTTCCGCAGTCGGTTGGCGAACGACACGCCCCGTCCATACCTTGGCTGGCTCTGCTGGACGAGGGCTGATCCGAGGACTGGTACTTTCCATCCGCGGGCGGAAGTGGTCTGTGTGGCGCATGCGCTTCGACACGCTCGCCATCCATGCCGGCCAGCAGCCGGACCCCACCACCGGCGCGGTGATGACGCCGGTCTACTTCACCTCCACCTACGTGCAGGCCGGCCCCGGCGAGCACAAGGGCTTCGAGTACAGCCGCACCCACAACCCGACCCGGTTCGCGCTGGAGGGGTGCCTGGCGGCGCTGGAGGGCGCGAAGCACGGCCTGGCGTTCGCGTCCGGGCTGGCCGCCACCGACATGGTGATGCACCTGCTGGACGCGGGCGACCACGTGGTGTGCTCGGACGACGTGTACGGCGGGACGTTCCGCATCTTCGACAAGGTCTTCAAGCGGCAGGGCATCTCCTACTCGTTCGTGGACCTGTCGAAGGCGGAGAACCTGGAGCCGGCGATCACCCCGAAGACGAAGCTGGTCTGGGTGGAGAGCCCCACCAACCCGATGCTGAAGCTGATCGATCTCCAGCGGGTGGCCGAGGTGGCGAAGAAGCGCGGGCTGATCTCCGTCTGCGACAACACCTTCATGACGCCGTTCTTCCAGCGCCCGCTCGACCTGGGGTTCGACGTGGTGGTGCACTCCACCACCAAGTACCTGAACGGCCACTCGGACTGCGTGGGCGGCTTCGCCGGGACCAGCCGGAAGGACCTGGCGGACCGGATGTACTTCCTGCAGAACGCGGTGGGCGGCGTGCCGTCGCCCATGGACAGCTTCCTGGTGCTCCGGGGGGTGAAGACGCTGCATCTGAGGATGCCGCGCCACCAGGAGAACGCGATGAAGCTGGCGGAGTTCCTGGGTGGCCACCCGAAGGTGGCGAAGGTGACCTACCCCGGCCTCCGCTCCCATCCCCAGCACGACCTCGCCCGCCGCCAGATGAAGGGCTTCGGCGGGATGATGACCTTCGACATCAAGGGCGGCCTGGAGGCGGCGCGCAGCTTCCTCCGGGCGGTGAAGGTGTTCGCGTGCGCGGAGTCGCTCGGCGGCGTGGAGTCGCTCATCGAGCACCCCGCGATCATGACCCACGCCTCCGTTCCCAAGGAGACCCGCGAGCAGCTCGGCATCTCGGACGGGCTGATCCGGCTCTCGGTGGGCGTGGAGGACGCGCAGGACCTGATCGACGACCTCAAGCAGGCGCTGGGGTAGCAGCGACCGCTACACGCGCGCGGCGAGGTGCTCGATGAGGTCGATCTTGGTGACGATGGCCACCACCTTCGTCCCCTCGCGCACCACGGCGACGTTGTCCTGGGCGAAGACCTCGCGCAGCTTCTGGACGGAGGCTTCCGGGGTGACCACGCCCTGGAGCGGGGTGACGATGGCGTCGATGGTGTCGCCCAGCTTGTGCGACCCGGCGATGAGCGCGTTGAGCAGGTCGTACTCGTGGATCATCCCGTAGGCGGCGCTGTCCGCCTCGGTGACCGGCATCTGGGAGATGCCGTGCTTGCGCATCACCTCCACCACCTTGTCGATCCGGTCGCCCCGGCGCGCGCTCAGCACCTCGCCCTTGCGGTTCTTGATGATGTCCGCGACGGTGAGGCCCTTCTCGTCGAGGAAGCCGTTGTCGCGCATCCACTCGTCCGAATAGAACTTGGAGACGTAGCTGGAGCCGGCGTCCGGGAGCAGGGTGACGATGGTCTTCCCCCGGCCGACCTCCTTCGCCAGCTCCAGCGCCACGTGCACCGCGGCGCCGGAGGAGCCGCCGGCGAAGATGCCCTCCTCGCGGGCGAGGCGGCGGGCGGCCACGAAGCACTGCTTGTCGTCCACCTGGCGGACGTCGTCGAGGACGGAGAAGTCCATCGCCTTGCACAGCATGTCCTCGCCGATGCCCTCCACCTTGTAGACGTGCGGCTGGCCCAGCTTCCCGGTCTTGAAGTAGCCCAGGTAGATGGAGCCCTCCGGGTCGGCGCCCACGTTCTTGATCGAGGGCTTCTTCTCCTTGAGGTACTTGCCCGCTCCGCTCATGGTGCCGCCGGTGCCCAGGCCGGCGACGAAGTAGTCGAAGTTGCCGCCGGTCTGCTCCCAGATCTCCGGGCCGGTGCTGAGGTAGTGGGCCTCGATGTTGTCGGCGTTGTGGTACTGGTTCAGGTAGAAGCTGCCCGGCGTCTCGCGGGCGATGCGCTTGGCGGTCTCGTAGTAGCTGCGCGGGTCGTCGGCGGGGACGTTGGTCGGGGTGACCACCACCTGCGCGCCCAGCGCCTTGAGGCGGTTGATCTTCTCCAGGGACATCTTGTCCGGCATGGTGAAGATGCAGCGGTAGCCCTTCACCGCCGCGCAGAGCGCCACGCCCATCCCGGTGTTCCCGGAGGTGTTCTCCACGATGGTGCCGCCCGGCTTGAGCAGGCCCGCCTTCTCGGCCTTCTCGATGATGTGGAGCGCCATCCGGTCCTTCACCGACGCGCCGGGGTTCATGAACTCGCACTTCACCAGCACCGTGGCGTCGTTCGGGCCCACCAGCTTGTTCAGCTTCACCAGGGGCGTGTCCCCGATCGCGGAGAGGATGTCCTTGTGGATCGTCATGGGCGCGCGCTTGTAGCCGGACCTGTGAGGGGTGATCAATGGCGCGGCGGGTCAAGGGACCAGCGCCACCAGGCACGTCGGGCCACCGTCGGCGCGGACGAACTCGTCGAGCTCCAGCTCGGTGACGGTGTGCCCCGCCCGGCGAAGGAGATCGGCGGCGCGCGGGTGGCCGGAGACCATCAGGCAGTGGCTCCCCAGCGCGAGGACGTTGGCGGCCGGCTGCTCGTCCGGCAGGAGCACCAGGCGCTCGACGCCATCCGACGCGCCGGCGGCGTCGAGCGATTCGAAGCCGGCGGGTGTGCCGATCATCCGGTTGCCCCCGAGCGGGGTCACCGCCGTCGCCAGGTGGAGCCTGCTCTGGACCGGGCAGAGGAACGCGCGGTACCCGAGCGGCCGGATCGCTTCGGCGAGCTGATTGGCGCCCTCGCGGTTGGTCCGCGTCGAGAGGCCGATGGCGACCCGGTCCGCGAAGCAGATGACGTCGCCGCCGTCCAGCGTGCCGGGTTCGCGGAGCTCGACCACGCGCGCACCGGGTGCCAGCGCGCGCGCCCGGGCGGCGACGGCCGCGACCTCGGCCCGCCGGGACGGCGCGCCGGGCCGGGTGATGACCAGGAGCCGGGTCGGGCCTTCCAGCGGAAAGGCGAGGAGGGTGTCGGAGACGAAGGTCGCGTCGGGCAGGTCGGGCTCGGGCGGAAGGCGCTCGATCTGCGCACCGGCGGCCTCGAGCGCGGTCACGAACGCCGCGTGCTGCCTCCGCGCGCGCTCCGGGTCCAGCATGCTCGGGCCGTGGTAACCGGCGAGGGCCCCCCGGAAGGCGTCGCCAGGTGGGCGGATGATGGTGCGCACGCGGGCGCTCACGCCCGCTCGCCCCCGACTCCGACGAGGAAGCGCTCGCCCTTCATGAGCGATTCGATCCGCTCCAGGATGTCGGTCTTGTACACGCGCGACCCGCACGTCCGGCAGGCGCCCTGGGGGACGCCGGTCAGGACGACGACCTTGTTCCCCACGTTCATGCGGACCTCCACGAACCTCCGCTCGTAGACGCCCGAACAAGGGCAGCGGCCGTAGTCGAGGTACATGGAGGCCCCGTAAGATAGCGGCCGTGGCCAAGACCTTGCCACCAAAGCTGGGCGGTCAGCCCCCGGTGCCCACCGGAGGCACCCAAGCGCGCGTCACCCAGCCGTCCCTCCCCGCGGTGAAGCCCGCCGCCCAGCCACCCCCCGACCCCAAGGTCCAGAAGAAGAAGCTCAAGGACCTCGACTGGTCCCAGAAGGGCTACTTCGACGGCGACGGCCTCCAGAAGGCCGGACAGGTCGAGAAGCCCCAGGAAGCACCCAAGCGCGGCCGCACCCTCATCATCCCCGCGGTCCACGAACAGCCCCAGCCGCCGCCCCAGGCCGAGGGCCAGGGCAAGAGCGCCTGGGCGGAAGCGGAGCGCCCCTCCGCCCACGAGACCCGGGAGGCCCGCGAGACCCAGAAGGGCCGCGAGGCCGACGCCAAGGCGACCGCCGAGAAGCGCGCCCTGGGCAGCTCCGGCATGGCCCGCCCGTCCCAGAAGCTGGCCATGCAGCCCCCGCCGATGCCCGGCGCCGCCGCGCCCAAGGGCACCCTCTACGAGCTGCTGGAGAACGCCAAGGAGCCGGGCGTCCTCTTCAAGGAGGACGACGACGAAGGCAACGCCGGCGAGGGCGGCGAAGAGGAAGAGGAGGACCCGGCGCTGATGGAGGCGGTGGAGGAGTGCATCCAGCGCCTCTTCGGTGTGCGCGGCATCCACCACATCGGCCCCGGCACCAACGAGGCCGGCGAGAAGGTGATCATCATCGCCACCACCCAGGGCTTCGGCGAGGAGAGCATGCGCCGCGTCCCCGCCGAGGTCCGCGGCTACAAGGCCCTCGTCGCCCTCCCGTTCGACCTGTTGCCGCTCAAGCGGACCGCCCCGGCGATGAAGCCTTGAAGCGAACTTGAGCTGAGTGCCGCCCCCTTCTAACGTCAGAGTACAGATGGACCTCGACGCCGCCCTTCGCGCCCAGGTTGAGCAGGCCACCGGGGTGCGCGCTGGGGACGCCCCGATCAAGAAGCTCAAAGGGGACGCCTCCAACCGCTCCTACTACCGCGTCGGCGAACCGCCCCGTTCCTGGGTGGTGATGGTGATGCCCCCCGACGCCTCGAAGAGGAGCGAGGAGGCCACCAAAGGTGAGGCCCCGACCGAGCTGCCCTTCGTCAACGTCCACCGTTACCTGGACCGCCTCAAGGTCCGCGTCCCCTCCATCCTCCGCTACGACGAGCCGGCCGGGATGATGGTGCTGGAGGACCTGGGCGACGTCACCTTCGAGGCGGCGCTGGACGGCGGCAAGCACCGCGACGAGCTGTACGGCCGCGCCGTGGAGCTGCTGGCGCGCCTGCGGGCCGGCGCCGAACGCGACCGCGACCCGTCCTGCCTCGCCTTCACCCGCGCCTTCGACGAGGACCTCTACGACTGGGAGCTGCACCACTTCCGGGAGTGGGGCCTGGAGGCGTGGAGCGGGAAGAAGCCCACCGCCGCCGAGCGCGCCGAGCTGGACAAGCACTTCCGGCAGATCGCCCGCCGCCTGGCGGAGGAGCCGCGCGGCTTCACCCACCGCGACTACCAGAGCCGCAACATCATGGTGAAGGACGGCGACCTGGTGGTGATCGACTTCCAGGACGCGCTGCTGGGCCCGCGCCAGTACGACCTGGTGGCGCTCCTGCGCGACAGCTACGTCGAGCTGGAGTGGGAATTCGTGGACCGGATGCTCGACCGCTACCTGGCCGCCTTTCAGCGCGAGACGGGCGAGGCCGTCGACCCGCGCCCGTTCAAGGGCTTCTTCGACCTGCTCACCGTCCAGCGCAAGCTGAAGGACGCCGGCCGCTTCGAGTTCATCAACCGCGTGAAGGGGAACCCCGGCTTCCTCGTCTCCATCCCCGCCTCCCTGCGCTACGTGAAGTCCGCGCTGGACCGCCGCGGCGAGCTGTCCTCGATGCGGGAGCTCATCGCCCGCTACGTGCCCGAGGTCGGGTAGGGGGCCTGGAGACGCGATGCGCGCGATGGTGCTGTGCGCGGGGCTGGGCACTCGGCTGCGCCCGCTCACCAACCGCTGGCCCAAGCCGGCCATCCCGCTGCTGGGCGCGCCGCTGCTTCGCTACCACCTGGCGACGCTGAAGGCCGCCGGCGTGACCGAGGTGGGGATCAACACCTTCCACCTCCCCGAGGTGATGGAGGCGGTGGCGGCCGCGGAGTGCGCGCGCGCCGGGATGCGCCTGGAGGTCAACCGCGAGGTGGGGGAGATCCAGGGGACCGGTGGCGGCATCCGCGGCCTCCGCCGCTTCCTCCGGGAGTCCGACCCCTTCGTGGTGGTGAACGGGGACATCCTCTTCGCGGTGGACCTGCCGGCGGCCGTCACCGCGCACCGCGCCTCGGGCGCCGCCGCCACGATGGTGCTGCTCCCCATGCCCGAAGGGGAGAAGTTCGCGGCGGTGGAGTGCTCGCCGGACTTCGAGGTGCGGAGGATCGCCGGCCACGGCCCGGGTGGTCCATCGCTGTCCCCCTGGCACTTCACGGGCGTGCACGTGATGTCGCCCGCGGTGCTGGACGCCATGTCCCCCTCCGGTCCGGAGGACATCAACCGGCAGGTGTACCCGCGGATGATGGAGCGGGGCCTGCGCGTCGGCGGCACCGTCGCGCGCGCGTACTGGTCGGACCTGGGCACCCCGTCCCGCTACCTCGCCGCGCAGCGCGACCTCCTCTTCGGCCAGGTCCCGGTGGAGCGGTTCCCGGGCGCCTCGCCGTTCGACGGCGCCGCCCGCGAGGGCAACGCGTGGGTACGGGCGGGCGCTCGCGTCGAGGGAGGCGTGGCGGGACCCGCGCTCTTCGACGAGGCCTGCGCGGTGGCGCGCGGCGCGAGCGTCGGCTCGGCGGTCTACGTCGGCCCGCGGGCGGAGGTCGCCACTGGCGCGCGGCTCAACCGGGTGGCGGTGCTGGAGGGCACGCGGATCGCCGGAGGGGAGGAGTTGGTGGAGGCGATCGCCTGGGGCGCGGAGCGGATCCCCGCGCCGTTGTGAGGCTCACGCCGCGTGGTAGCGGGTGAGGATGCAGGTCACGTTGTCGTTGCCGCCGGCGGCGTTGGCCAGGTCGATGAGCTGGGAGCAGGCGCGCTCCAGGTCAACTTGAGATTGCAGGACCTCCTGGATCTGCCCGTCCGGCACCATGCCCGACAGCCCGTCCGAGCAGAGCAGGAAGACATCGTTTTCCTGCGGCTCCAGGCGGCTCACGTCCACCTGCACCGAGTCCTTCATCCCCAGCGCGCGGACGATGACGTTCTTGTGGGGGAAGGCGTCGATCTCCTCGGGCGAGAGCTTCTTCGCCTTGAGGTAGTCGTTGAGGAGCGAGTGGTCCTCGGTGACCTGGCGGAGCTGGCCGGCGCGGAAGAAGTAGACCCGGCTGTCCCCCACGTGCGCCACGTACGCGGTGTTCTGCGCGAAGTGCACCGAGACGATGGTGGTGCCCATCCCCTTGTACTTCTGCTCGGTGTTGGAGCGCTCGAAGATGCGGACGTTGGCGAGCTTGATGGCGGTGGCCAGCCGGTTCTCGTCGTAGTTCCGCGTCTTGTCCATCTTGAACGGCCAGGTGGCTTCCAGGTCGCGCGACGTGAGGCGGAAGAACTCCGCCAGCTCGTCCACGGCGATCTTGGACGCGATCTCACCGGAGGAGTGCCCGCCCATCCCGTCCGCGACGCAGAACAGCATCTCGTCCGGGAGGAGGAGGTAGGAGTCCTCGTTGTGATTCCGCTTCATCCCGACGTGGGAAAGCCCGGCGACCTCGATGCGCATCTCTCACTTTCTTCGGTTGGGGGTACCCAGCGCGGCGGGGAACAGTAACAAAACCACGGGGGAATGGGTCAAAGCGAGAAAGCGTCAGGCCTCCTCGACCCGGAGCAGGTCGCCCAGCCGCCGGCCGGTGGTGCTTCCGGCCACGTCCCTGGTCTGCCAGGATCCCCCAGAACGAGGGGGACTCCAAGCGCGTGACCCTGGCTGAAGCGATTGAGCTCCTCGGGCTTGATCCCTCCGCCAGCGAGGACGCAATCAAGCGCGCCTACCTGCGCCTCCTGAAGAAGTACCACCCCGAACGGGACAAGGCCGGGTTCCTTCGCCTGCGGGAGGCCTTCGAACTGGTCACCCGGCAGGCCCGCTCGCCGGAGGCCGCGCTGCCCGAGCCCGAGCGCCTCCAGCCCGCGAAGCAGGAGCCGGCCCCGGATGACGGCGGCTTCCAGGAGAGCTGGGGCGAAGCCTGGAGCGCCCGGCGCCGGGGCGAGCTCCAGCCGGCGGCCCGCGCAGTGCGGCGCTTGCTGGGCGAAGCCGAGGCGCTGAGGCTGGAGGTGCCGCCCCGGCAGCTCCTGGAGCTGCTGCTCGACCTGCACGCCGAGGGGTTCTCGGAGGACGCCGGCCAGCTCTTCCGCGCGGTCGCCCACTGGATGGAACAGGCCGGGCGCAAGCCGGAGCGCGGGTCGGAGCTCCAGTGGCGGGTCTGCGGCGAGCTCACCCGGATCGACCCGCTGCGCACGCCGCATGCGATGCGCCGCTTGATGGTCGAGTCCGTGAGGGCGGACGACCCCTCCCAAACGCAGTGGGCCCTGTGCAAGCTTGCCCTCGCCGATCCGGCCGCCGCGCGGGCCGTGCTCGCCGATCTGGCCCGCGGCGCGCCCACCCTTCACGCGCTTTTTTGGGACCAGCTCGCGCCCGAGTCAGGCAGGGACTTCTGCTGGAAGCTCGCGCAGCAACGCATCAGCGAGGGGAGCTTCCGGCTGGCAGCCATGATGGTCGGCGCGCTGCTGCAGGAGGAGAAGGTCAACCCGCTCATCCTCCCCTTCGAGCCCGCCCGCATCCTGGACCTCCTCCTCGCCCTGAACTCGGAGGGGTGGGGTGCCGAAGCGAGGGAGCTGCTGGACACGTTCCGCAAGTGGCTCGGCAGGACGGGGCGGTGGCCATTCGATGACGAACCGCTCCGGCGCCGGTGGACGTGGGCGCATGACCTGGCGCAGCTCGAACCCGCCGAATTTCCGAGGGAGGTGAGGAGCATGATCGCGCGCGCGGTGGACGATCCCCGGAACGCCGACCAGGAGCTCCGGGCCTTCGCCTCCAGCCATCCCAGGGAGGCTCACCGGGCGTGGCAGATGCTGGCGCTCCACGCGCCCGCGCTCTTCGAGGAATACGCGGGCCCGCTCCAGACCGGGTGGGCCGAAGAAGAAGAGGAGGCCCCCGCGCCGGCGGAGGCGCCTGCGCCACCTGCAGAAGCCCCGGCGTCCGCGGAGGCTCCACCCCAGGCTTCGACCGACGCCGAGAAGCCGAGCCCGCCGCTCTTCGTCCAGAGCTCCACCTCCGGAGGCCCGCGTTCCGCGGTCGAGCGCTTCCTGCGCTGGGTGTCGGATGGACGCCGCTGGATGCCGGATCAGGTGGTCCTCGGCGCGCTCGCTGGGGCCGTGCTCCTCTGGGCGGCCTGGGCGATCGCCCACTCCGGGCATGGCCCCACGGCCCAGCAGGGCGTCGATGCGCTGTGCATCGACGTGTGCTCGGCGAGCTCGGTGCGAGACTGCCGGCTGGCGACACAGGTGGCGCGGGCCCTCGAGTCCAACGACTGCGAGGGTGCCCGGTTCCTGCTGGATCAACTCGAGGCGCAGGCGGATGGACCCTCCGGCAGGCGCTCCGCGAATGGCCTGGAGCTCCTGCGCGCCGCCCGCTCCGCCGCCTGCCCCAGCGAAACCCGAGGAGAGCCCCGATGAGCCGTCCCCCCATCGTGGGCATCGATCTGGGCACGACCTTCTCGCTCGTCGCCGTCCTGCGCGACGGCGCTCCCACGGTCCTCCCCAACGCCATCGGCGAGTTGCTGACGCCGAGCGCGGTCAGCATCGCCGCGGACGGGTGCGCTGTACGTCGAGCTGGCCGGGGCGGCCCGCGAGCACCTCTCCGACCTGTTGGCCCGGTTCCGCGCGGCGCTCAACACCCAGGAGCCGGCCACCATCGAGGACGCGCGGCAGGCGCTCGCGGGGCTCATCGCCTCGCACCGCAGGGGCTAGGCCGGAACCTGGCCCGGCGTCTGGGCCTCCACGGTCTCGACCCGGAGCAGGTCGCCGGGGAGGGTGCCGGTCGCCTCTCCGGCGCCCGCTGGGAGCTCCAGCACCGACCGCGCGCCCCTCACCCTGGGAGTGGCCGACCAGGGCGGCAGCCGGGGGAAGAGCCGGACCACGCGCCGCTCGGCGTCCATGAAGACCGCGTCGATGGCGAAGCGCATGAAGAACATGTGGATGCCGTCGCAGGGCTCGATGAGCAGGCCTTCGCCGGGCGCCAGCGACGAACGCCCCAGGAGGCCCTTGAGGCGCGCGGCGAACGAGCGCGCCCACCCGGCCCGGTCCGCCAGTACAGTGCCTCGGCTCGCGTTCACCACCCGGAGCATCGCGGCGCGCAGTCTATGCTGAAGCCCCTCCAGAGCCCGCTGCACGTGGTGCTGGTCTCGCCCCGCATCCCGCCCAACACCGGGAACGTGGCCCGGCTGTGCGCGGTGACCGGGTGCAAGCTGGTGCTGGTGGAGCCGCTCGGGTTCTCCATCGAGGACCGGTGGCTGAAGCGGGCGGGGCTGGATTACTGGCCGGAGGTGTTCCTGTCCCTCCATGGGGACTGGGGCGCGTACCTGGCGGCCTTCCCCGCGGCGCGGCGGTTCCTCTTCACCGCCCGCGCGGAGGCGTCCCTGTACGCGGCGCGGTTCGAACAGGGGGATCACCTGGTCTTCGGGTCCGAGACCACCGGGCTGCCGGAGGAGGTGCTACAGGGAGGTAGCGGGCAAGCCCTCTGTGTCCCCATGCTTCCCCAGCGGCGGAGCTTGAACCTCTCCACGGCGGTGGGGATCGCCACGTACGAGGCCCTCCGACAGATCGGATCCTTGGGGTGAACTCGTCCTCCCATGGGCTGGGGGTAGACTTGGAAGGCCCATGTCCGTTTCCCCCGCCGCAGAAGCCGTCTTCAAGGCCCACCAGGCACGCGCCACCGGCGAGGTCCGGATGCGCGCCGGCGGGCGGGTCTCCGTGCTCGGGTTCCGGGACGGGGACCTGGTCGCCGCGGAGGTGACGTTCGGGTACCAGGGGATGGCGCAGTCGCTCCTCGGTGGCCGCCGGATCGACCTGGGGATCCTGGACGCGCTTTGGGCGCGCGGGGACGCGGGGAAGCTGGGCGAGGAGGACCTGCACGAGCTGGGGACTTCCACCGGCACCGCGCGCGAGCTGCACCTGCTCTCCAACGTGCGGAGCGTGGCGGAGCTGGCCAGCGAAGCGAGCTTCAAGGAGACCGCGGTCGAGCCGGCGTTCGAGCCGCTGCCCGGGATGAGGGTGGTGCGGGCGGCGTTCGAGGCGGGTGGTTCGGAGCTGGGGGATGCGGTCTTCCGGTGCGCGGATGTGGCGGCGTGCGAGGGCTGGCTCCAGGACGAGGGTGAGCGGGAGCTCCTGCTGAGGATGCGGGAGCTCGCGCCGCTCAGCGGGCTCACCCCGGCGCAGGCGGCGCTGCTGCGGGTCCTCGATCGGTCCGGGAAGCTGGAGCGGGTGGAGGGGGAGGAGTGGCGCCGCCGCGAGGCGGAGCGCCTGGCCGAGGCGAGGCGGATCGAGGAGGCGAGGAAGGCGGAGGAGAAGCGGCAGGCGGAAGAGGCGATGGCGTGGTTCCAGGAGGAGGCCGTACGGGAAGAGGCGGCGCGCCGGTTGAAGGAGGAGCAGGAGCGCGCCGCCGAGGCCGCGCAGTTGGCGGAGGAGGCGCGGCTCGCCGAGGAGCGACGGATCGCGGAAGAGGAGCGGATCGTCGAAGAGAAGCGGCGCGCTGAAGAGGCGCGGAAGGCGGAGGAAGCGCGGCTCGCCGAGGAGAGGCGACGGGAAGAGGAGCGGCTCGCTGAGGAGCGGCGCGCGGAAGAGGCACGACTCGCCGAAGAGAAGCGGCGGGAGGAAGAACGGCTCGCGGAGGAGGCGCGGCTCGCCGAGGAGCAGCGCGCGGAAGAGGCACGACTCGCCGAAGAGAAGCGGCGGGAGGAGGAACGGCGCGCGGAAGAGGCGCGGCTGGCCGAGGAGGCACGTCTCGCAGAGGAGAGGCAGCGAGAGGAAGAGCGCCTCGCCGAGGAAGCGCGTCAGGCAGAGGCCGCGAAGCTCGCGGAAGAAGCGCGACTGGCCGAGGAGGCCCGACTCGCGGAGGAGAGGCGGCAAGAGGAAGAGCGGTTCGCCGAGGAGGCACGTCAGGCGGAGGCGGCGAGGCTCGCGGAAGAAGCGCGACTGGCCGAGGAGGCCCGGCTCGCGGAGGAGAGGCGGCAGGAGGAAGAGCGGTTCGCCGAGGAGGCACGTCAGGCGGAGGCCGCGCGGTTCGCGGAAGAAGCGCGGCTGGCCGAGGAGGCCCGGCTCGCGGAGGAGAGGCGGCAGGAGGAAGAGCGGCTCGCCGAGGAGGCCCGTCAGGCGGAGGCGGCGAGGCTCGCGGAAGAAGCGCGACTGGTCGAGGAGGCGCGACTCGCGGAAGAGAGGCGGCAGGAGGAGGCGCGGCTGGCCGAGGAGGCCCGGTTCGCCGAGGAAGCGCGTCAGGCGGAGGCCGCGCGGCTCGCGGAAGAAGCGCGACTGGCCGAGGAGGCGCGACTCGCCGAGGAGAGGCAGCAGGAGGAGGCGCGGCTCGCCGAGGAGGCGCGTCAAGCAGAGGCCGCGGGGCTCACCGAACAGGCCCGGCGGGCGGACGCAGCACGACTCACCGACCAGCGGCACCTGGAAGAGGCGTGGTTCTCGGAGGACCAGCAGCAGGAGGAAGTGGCGCACCTCGCCGAGGAACCGGGCGCCGCCAAGACCCAGCGGCTCGCCGACGACGCGCGCATCGCCCAGGAGCAGTACCTCGCCGAGCAGCAGCGCCTCGCGGCGGCCGCCCGCCTCGCTGAAGAGAAGTGGGTCGAAGAGGAACGGCTGGCCGAAGCCAGGCGCGAGGAGGAGTCCCACCAGGCGGAGCAGCAGCGCCTCGCCGAGGCGCAGTGGGCCGCCGCCGAGCAGCGTCGCGCGGAGGAGCAGCAATCGCTGGAAGCGCAGTGGTTCACTCCCGATCCACAGTCCACCTGGTCCCAGCCCGCCGAGCAGCAGCCTGCCGAGGATGACGCCGCCCGCCACCGGGACCTCACCGAGGACGCCGCGCGCCTCGCCGAGGCGATGCGCCTGGCCGCCGAATCCCTGGGCGCTCCGGACGTCCCTCCACCCCCGCAGCCGCTCACGCCGCTCCCGCTGATCACCGCTGCGGAGGTCTCGCCGGCGACGCCGGCCAGTCCCCTCCTCGCCGCGCCGGCGACCCCCGCCAGCTTCCTGCCCGACCTGGGCTCGCTACCCGACCTGGAATCGGGCCCCGAGGAGGGCGACTGGGGCTCCAAGACCGACCCCGGCCTCAAGACCGACCCCGGCCTCAAGACCGACCCCGGTCTCCCGCCGACCGTCTCCGGCCACTTCACCTCCTCGGACACGGACCGGGTCCGCGTCGCTTTCCCCGAGGAGGAAGCGCCCGCGCCCACCCCTGCCGCCGAGCCGGATCCCATCGTCTTCGGCTCCACCCAGATCGAGCCCGTCGCGGTGCCCCAGCCCCTGCTGGAACTGGCGTCCCACGAGGACGAAGAGCAGGCGATGCGCGAGGCCCGCGCCCGCGCTCAGCAGGACGTGCTCCGCGACGTCCAGGACGCCCTCCTGCGTTCGGCGGCGCCGGAGGACGACGCCTGGCTCCAGGACTCGCCCGCCTGGTCCGCGGTCCCCGAGTGGGCCGGCGCGCCGGCCGAACCGCCCGCGCCCATCGAGCCACTTCCCGCCATCCAGCCCACCGAACCCCTCGCCGCGACGGAGCCGGGCTGGGACACCCACTTCCCGGAGAACCCCCCGGCGGCGTGGCTCCCCATGGAGGAGGTGCCGCCGAACGCGCCCCTCCCCGAGCCTCCCCCTCAGCCAGGCCCCCTCGACGAGGCGACCATCGAGCTGACGCCGTTGGAGGTCAGCCTCACCCCGCAGCGTCCATCCCTGCAGCAGCTGGAGCCGATCGGGTCGTCCAACGAGTCCGCGACCGATCCGAACGCCCCCGTCTTCCCCTGGCAACCGATCACCGCCGCGCCCGCGGAGAAGATCTGGACCATCAATTCGCCGGGAGAGGTCGGCCCTGCGCCTACCCCGACCCCGCCCGCTCGCCAGCCCGAGGCCGACCTCTGGCGCATCGTCAGCTTCGAGCAGGGCAGCCAGGACCAGCTGAGCTCCTCCTTCGAAGAGGCCCTCAAGCAGGTGGACGCGCACCTGGAGAACATCGTCGGCCTCACCGAGCCCGCGGTGCGGCAGGCCACCGGTCAGCCCCAGCAGGAGCTCCCGCCCGAGGCCATGGTCGAGGCCGAGATCGAGCCCGTCCCCTCCGGCCCGCTGCCGCCGCCCATCCCGAGCCTCAGCCCGGGTGACATCCCGGCCCCGAGCGATGAAACTTGGAGCGACCAGGAGCTCTCCGAGCTAGAGGAGTTCCTGGGCGAGGACGAGCTCGTGGCAGGCGACCCATCCGATCCAGCAGAGGCAGCGAAGCTGAGGCGCCAGCGCCTGCTGCGCCGCGCGATGGAGAACCTGGGCGCGCCCATCGGCCAGCGGCCGTCCGGCCAGACGCCGGCCTATCAGCCGCTCCCCGAACCGACCCCCTCGCCCAGCGCCCCCGCGGCGCCCTCCGGTGCCCGCCCGCCCGAGGAGCAGCACCTGGCGGAACAGATCGAAGCCCGCTACCGCCAGATCCGCGGCGGCGGCACCGACCACTTCGGCGTGCTCGGGTTGGGCCGCGACGCCTCCAAGGAACAGGTGAAGAACGCCTTCCTGGGGTTGGCCAAGGTCTTCCACCCGGACCGGCTCCCGCCCTCGATGTCCGACCTGGCCCCCCGGATGACCTCGGTCTTCGAGGCGATCCGCGAGGCCTACGAGGTCCTCTACGACGACGCCAAGCGCACCTCGTACTTCATGACGCTGAGGTCGCAGGCCCTGGCGCAGCCGCCGCCCGGCCGCGCTTCCACCTCGCCCGGCGCCCCCGCCCCCGGCGGCCGCGTCGCCACCGAGGCCGCAGACATCTACAAAAAGGGCGAGATCTTCTTCAAGAAGCGCGACTTCGCGGCGGCCGAGGAGCAGTACGACCGCGCCTACGCCCTCGACCCGCGCGCCACCTACCTGGCGGCCAAGGCGTGGGCCATCTACATGGACCCGGCCCGCAAGGCGGACGGCGCGCGCGCCAAGCAGATGATGAACGACGCGGTCAGGACCGACCCGCTGTGCGACCGCGGCCACTACCAACTGGGGGTCATCGCCCGCGTAGAGGGCGATATGGACCGCGCCGAGCGCCACTTCCGCGAGGCCGTCAAGGCCAACCCCAAGCACCTGGAGGCCAACCAGGAGCTGCGGCTGATCGAGATGCGGCGGAAGAATGCGCCGCCCAAGAAGGGCGGTGGCCTCTTCGGGCGGTAGGTGGGCCTGGACCTGACCTACCCGGTCGGCTGGCCCAGGAACCGTTCCAGCGCGCTGCGGTCCTCCTCGTTCATCGCCAGGAATTCCACTCCCATGCCGGCCGGCTGCCCGCTCGACGGGAAGCGCCGGACCCAGGCAATGCGGGCCTGGGCGATGAACGGCCGGTCCGCGCCGGGAACCCGGAACTCGAACGAGAACGTCTCACCCTCCTCCAGGAGGAGGTCGCTCTTGAGAAAGGTGCCCCCAGCGGAAAGGTCCGCCGTCTCGAACAACAGGACCCCGGCCCCTTCAGCGTGGCGCCCCCGGAACTCCACTTGCAGGGACTTGCGCGTGAAGCGCCGCTTTGGCCCCTTCATCTCACTCCCCCGTTCATGCCGCCCGGCATGATGCTCGCTCGGTGACGCTGTCGCCAGGCGGCATTCCACTCGGCCGCAAACGTTGACACCGCTGATAGCCCACCCCGATCATCCCCCCGTGGCCAAGCAGCACCTTCTGCTCGTCGACAGCGACGCCAAGAGCCTGCGCGTGATGGAGGTCAGCCTGAAGAAGGCCGGCTTCTCCGTCACCACCGCCGTCCACGGCCGCGACGCCCTGGAGAAGGTGCAGATCTCCCCGCCGGACCTGGTGCTGGCGGACACCAAGATGCCGGAGATGGACGGGTTCGAGCTGTGCCGCGTCCTCAAGGGTGACGACCGCTTCCGCCATATCCCCTTCGTCTTCCTCACCAACCAGAAGTCGGTGGAGTTCAAGGTGAAGGGGCTGGAGCTGGGCGGGGACGACTACCTGACCAAGCCCATCTACATCAAGGAGATCGTCACCCGGGTGAAGATGATCCTCCAGAAGGCGGAGAAGGAGAGGATCGAGAAGAAGGAGACCAAGGGCGGCTTCTCCGGGAACCTGTCGGACATGGGGGTCGTGGACCTGGTCCAGACCTTCGAGATCGGGCGCAAGACCGGCACCATCGCGCTGGAGGGCGAGCGCTCGCGCGGGATGATCCACTTCCGCGAGGGCAAGGTGATCGACGCGGAGCTGGGCCGGCTGGCCGGCGAGAACGCGTTCTACCGGATGCTCAACACCTTCGAGGGGAAGTTCGAGGTGCAGTTCGGCCCGGTGGACCGCGGCGACCGGATCGAGGTCTCCACCCAGGGCCTGCTGATGGAAGGCATGCGCCGGCTGGACGACTGGGGCCGCATGCTGGAGCAGCTCCCGCCGCTGGAGACGGTGTTCGAGATCGACTACCGCCAGCTCGCGGACCGCCTCTCCGAGATCCCCGACGAGGTGAACGGCCTGCTCCGACTGTTCGACGGGAAGCGGTCGCTCCAGCGCGTGGTGGAGGAGTCTGACTTCGAGGACCTCGCCGCGCTGGGCATCATCTCCAAGCTCTACTTCGAAGGGTTGATCCGCGAGCCCGGGTCGTCCCCGGCCGACACGGCGCCGCCCAAGCCCGGCATCGAGGAGTGGCTCAAGGGGCCGGCCATCGCCAACCCCACCCCGCCCGCGCCGCAGCCCGCGCCCGTGAATGCGTCGCTGAACGGCAGCGGGCACGCCGGTGAGCCGGCCCCGGCCCCGGCCTCGGCGGACCCGGTGAAGCGGCCCGTGCCGCTCCCCGCGCCGGAGGCCCCGGCCATCGCCGCGGTCCATGCGACTTCTCTCCACGACGAGCTGGATGGGCAGCTCGCCAGGGCCGAGCCCGAGGTACCCGAAGGTCTGGGTCTGCCAACGATGCCATCCAACCGCCCCCCCAGCATCGCTCCCGTCGGCTCCGCGCCCGCGAGCGTGATCGTCTTCACGCGCCCGCGGACCTCCGCCCCCGGCGGATCGGATCCGATGCTCCCGGCCGTCGCCGCGCCGGAGCCCACCCCCGCGCCGCCGCCGCTCCCCTCCGCCGCGCCTCCTCTGGCGCAGGAGCCGGCGGTCGCGGCCGCCCCGGCCCCGGTGCCGCTGCCCGCGCCCGAGCCCGAGCAGGTCCAGGCGGCGGCCCAGGACAATCCATTCGCGGGGGGTCCCTCCGCGCCGCCGCGGTCGATGGACCGCGCGAAGCAGGCGTTCCTGCTGGGGTGGGGGAAGGACGACTCGGAGGGCACCATCGCCAGCCCCACCTGGGGCACGGCGAGCGGGTGGTCGCCGTCCGCGTACGCGCCCACGCCGGTGCCGGGGACGATCCCGGCGCTGGTGGTGCCTTCCAGCGCTACGGCGCGGCCCGCGTCCTCGCTGGGTGCCACACCCTTGTCCGCGGTGACGGTGACGCCGGGACCGAGGCCGACGCCGGTGGAGACGGCGATTCCGATGCTGACCGGCCCCAAGGCCGGCGGCGTGCCTATGTCCGCAGTGACGGTGATGCCGGGACCGAGGCCGACGCCGGTGGAAACGGCGATCCCGATGTTGACCGGGCCCAAGGCCATCGGCGTGCCTATGTCCGCGGTGACGGTGACGCCGGGACCGAGGCCGACGCCGGTGGAGACGGCGATCCCGATGTTGACCGGGCACAAGGCTGTCGCCGAGGGGAACGGGTCCCCCCGGCAGACGATCGCGCTCTCGGGGCCGCTGCCGCCGTATGTGCCGGTGCCGCCGCCGCCGCCGATCACCGCCTTCGAGCCGGAGCCGATTCCCCTCTCCGCGCCGGATCCCATTCCTCTCTCCACGCCCCTCGCGCGCGCCACCCCGCCGGGCCTGGAGCCCGCCCGCGACGCCGCCCCAAAGCCCACGCCGCCGCCGCGCGGTCCGGTGTTCGGCGGCGCGGCCAGCGAGCCGCGGATGCTGGCGCTCCCGATGACTCCGGCTGCAGGCGCCGACAAGGTGCCGCTCACGCCGACGCCTGCGCTGGCTTCAGAGGCGCAGACCCCGCCCGTGCTCAAGCCGGTCCACCCTCCGGCGCTGCCAATGGTCGAGAGCAGCGCTCCGCCGCCCCTGCCGCAGAGCAGCTCGCCGGCCGCTGAGCCCCCCGCTTTCGCCTCGGAGCCCGCTCCGGTGGCGGCGGCCGCTCCTCCGGCGCCGCTGGAGGCGGCCTTCTTCGATTCGCCCATGGCCCCCACGCCCGTTCCGGGGCACAGCGACGAGCTCGCCGCGATGGGCATCCGGCGGAAGCGGCGGCGGATGGCGCCACTGTGGATCGGCATCGGGGTCGGGGCGCTGCTGGCCACGGGCGCGGTGGTAGTGGCTGTCCGCAACCGCGCCTCGACGCAGGTGCCGTCGCCGAAGACGCCGGAGACCACGGCTCCGGGTACTGCCGCTGGTACGCCGGGAGGGTCGCCGGGTACCGCCACCGCCTCGCCGGGGACGACGCCGGGCACTGCTGCCGCCACTCCGGAAGGGTTGCCTGGGACGCCGCCGGGTGCGGTCACCGCCACGCCGGAAGGGTCGCCCGGGGCGACGCCGGGCGCGGCCACCGCCACTCCGGAAGGGACGCCTGGGACGACGCCGGGTGCGGTCACCGCCACGCCAGGAGGGACGCCTGGGACGACGCCGGGTACCGCCGCCGCCACACCAGGAGGATCGCCGGGAACGACGCCGGGAGGGACGACGGGGACGACGCCAGGCACCGCCGCCGCTACGCCGGGAGGGTCGCCGACCACGACGCCACCCAATACTCCGACTGCCACCACGACGCCGCCGGGGACCACTCCCAGCACTGCGACCACGGTGGCCGCCTCCGCCGACGGGGACTTCGCCAAGCTCATCAGGCAGGGCAACTCCGCGCTGGCGGGCGAGCGCTACAACTCGGCGGTGAAGTCCTTCCGCGGAGCGCTGGCGTCGAAGCCTGACTCCCTCGAGGCGAAGGGGGGGCTGGGCGTGGCGCTGGTGAACGCGGGCACCGGCTACAGGGAAGCGATCGCCCTGCTGAAGGAAGCGGTGAAGGCGGACGACAACAACTCCAAGGCATGGCTGTCGCTGGGGATGGCGCAGCAGTTCACCGGGGCGAACGCCGACGCGCGCGAGGCGTACAAGAAGTACCTGCTGCTGGCGCCGACCGGCGAGGCCGCCGGGGACGTGCGCGCGATGCTCAAAGAGCTGGGGCAGTGACGGGAGGCGCTCCGGGCCCGCGCCTGGTGCTGGGGCTGGAGACCTCCTGCGACGAGACCGGCGCGTCCGTGGTCGAGGACGGCCGGCGCGCGCTCTCCGACGTCGTCTCCACGCAGATCGACATCCACCGCCGCTGGGGCGGCGTGGTGCCGGAGCTGGCCTCGCGGAACCACGTGGTGCAGGTGATGCCGGTGCTCCACGAGGCGCTGACCCGCGCCGGGAAGACGTTGGCGGACCTGCACGGCGTCGCGGTGACGTCGGGGCCGGGGTTGCAGGGGGCGCTGCTGGTGGGCGTGCAGGTGGCGAAGTCGCTGGGGGCGGCGCTGGGCATTCCGGTGGTGGGGGTGAACCACCTGGAGGGGCACCTGCTGGCCATCCGGCTCACGGACGACCCGCCCGAGACGCCCTTCCTGGGCCTGGTGGTCTCCGGCGGCCACACCAGTCTCTACGACGTCCACTCGCCGGGGCAGTACCGGATGCTGGCCTCCACGCGGGACGACGCGGCGGGCGAGGCGTACGACAAGGTGGCGAAGATCCTCGGGCTGCCGTACCCGGGCGGCCAGCCCATCGACCAACTCGCGCAGAAGGGCGACCCGTCGGCCATCCGCTTCCCGCGCGCGCTCCCGGCGCCCGACCAGATGGACTGGTCCTTCTCCGGCCTGAAGACGGCGGTGCTCCAGCACGTGCGCCGCCACGGCCTCCCCGAAGGCCAGGCGCTCTGGGACCTCTGCGCCTCGTTCCAGGAGGCGGTGGCGGACACGCTGACGAAGAAGACCATCCGCGCGGCGAGGAAGCTGAATGCGCAGCGGCTGGTGATCTGCGGCGGGGTGGCGGCCAACTCCCGGCTGCGCGCGCTGGCGCAGGAGCGGGGGAGCGAGCGGGAGATCCGCGTCTACCTGCCTCCGGTCAAGCTGTGCACGGACAACGCGGCGATGATCGCGGTGGCCGGGTACGAGGCCTTCCGGAGGGGCGAACGCGCGGACCTGACGCTCGGGGCGGATGCCTCCTGGCGCCTCTGAGCGCCAGGGGTTAAAGGCTTCGCCGTGAGCACCCCGCAAGACCTCCTGCGGAAGCACCACCTGCGCCCGAAGCACTCCTGGGGGCAGAACTTCCTCGGCGACCCGGGCCTCCTCCGGCAGCTCGCCGAGGCGGTGGAGCTCCGCGAGGGCGACACGGTGGTGGAGCTGGGCGCGGGCCTGGGCCACCTCACGCGCGCGCTGGCGGCTACGGGCGCGCGGGTGGTGGCGGTGGAGCGGGACCGGGACCTGGTGAAGGTGCTGGAGGGTGAGAAGTTCCCCGGCGTGCAGGTGGTGGCGGGCAACGCGGCGGACGCGAAATTCGCCGAGCTGGCGGGGGTGCCGGAGGTCGCGGTCGCCGGGAACCTGCCGTACCACCTCTCCAGTCCGATCCTCTTCGAGGTGCTGGACCAGCGCGCGACGGTGACCCGGGCGGTCTTCACGCTCCAGGACGAAGTGGTCGAGCGGATCGCGGCGCCGCCGGGCACACGCGAGTCGGGCGTACTGACCGTGCTCCTGCAGCTCTACTTCGAGGTGGAGAAGCTGTTTCGCGTCCCCGCCCATCTCTTCCACCCGCCGCCCAAGGTGGGTTCTGCGGTGGTCCGCCTCCGCCGCCTCCCGCGCCCGCGCGCGGAGGTCCGGAGCGACGAACGCTTCCGCCGGGTGGTGAAGGCGGCCTTCGCCCAGCGCCGCAAGACCCTGCTCAACTCCATGCGCTCCGACGCCGACCTCGCCACGCCGGAGCAGCTCACCGCCGCCTTCCAGCAAGCCGGCATCGATCCCACCCGCCGCGGGGAGACCCTCTCCATCGAGGAGCTGGCCGCCATCGAGCGCGCGCTGGCGGACGCTTAGTTGGATGGCCAATCCACGCCCGGAACACATCTCGACTCAAATCAGACCAGCTATACTACCGCGACATGAGCGATTTCCTGGTCACAGGGGCGAACGTTGCGGCGCCGTTCACTCTCAAGCTCCATCGCGGCGATGGGATGACGTTGATCGCCATGAACTGGAAGAAGCCAACGCCGCCGCGGGACTTCGTGGGTTTCGCGATCGAGTATCAGGAGCCCGGTGGTGATCGCTTCTTCGCGCTGGCAAACCGACTGACGTTTCCGGGCGTCGCGCCGACCAAGGTCAATCGGTCCTCTCTGCGGTCCCCCATCCAGAAGTTCCGGTGGGTGCATTTCCCTCGCAACGCCGAATCACCTGGAGCGTTCACCTACCGCGTGACGCCAGTCTTCATGAATGACCTCGGCGAGCTCAGCTTCGGCGAGTCGCAGACCGCGCAGATCGAGCTGCGGCGCGAGACATACCCTGGCAAGGTGAACGTCGCGTTTACCAGGGGCTTCGTCTCGTCGCAGGCATTCGTCGAGAACTACGAGTCCGCAGGCGCGGTGTCCACCCTTCTTCCGGCCAAAGCCGACGACGGCCTCTCGTTCCAACCGACACATCCCAAGACGGACGAGGCTCTCGAGTGGATGGGGTTCGAGGCTCGAAGCGCAATCCTGGAGGTGCTCGACGAGGCGTTCGCTGACAAGCAAGCAAAGGTCTTCGTCGCAGCCTACGACCTGAACGAGCCTGCGATCGTCTCGCGGTTGGTGAGGCTCAAGAATCGATTGAGGATCGTCATCGACGACTCGGGAACCCATGGACCCGCGGAGTCCGCCGAGAGCGAAGCAGAACGGCGGCTGCGCACCTCGGCGGGGGACGCAAACGTCAAGCGACAGCACGTGGGCGGCTTGCAGCACAACAAGTTCATCGTCGTTGACGGCCCGAAGGCGAAGATTGCCGCCTGCGGCTCCACGAACTTCAGCTGGCGCGGCCTCTACGTGCAGGGCAACAACGCTCTGGTCGTTCGGGGAGCGAAAGCCATCCAGCCATTCCTGGACGCTTTCGACGCGTACTGGAGCGACGACACCCCCTCGGTGTTCGGGCACACATCTACCGCTGAGTGGATGGACCTCGGGTTCGAGACCATCGATGCAAAGGTCTCCTTTTCGCCGCACGCTTCGTCGAACGCCTTGCTCGCAGAGATAGCGGAGGACATCAAAACGAAGACGAAGTCATCCCTCTTGTACTCGCTTGCGTTCCTCTACCAGACCCCCGGCGCAATGCAGGACGCGATCAAGGCGGTCATGGAGGACGACGCGAAGCTCGTCTATGGGATCTCGGACAAGAAGGTCGGTGGCCTCGATGTGCAAACGCCCGACGGCAACGTCACGCCCGTCTTCGCGGCCGCCTTGGGGAAGGACGCTCCCGAGCCTTTCCGATCGGAACCGACAGGGGGTGGCGGGACGCGGATGCACCACAAGTTCGTCGTGATCGACTTCGACAAACCCACTGCTCGCGTCTACCTCGGCTCGTACAATTTCTCTGTGGCCGCCGACACCAAGAATGGCGAGAACCTG
>DATBSS010000661.1:0-5933 GCA_036559665.1 Myxococcaceae bacterium | reverse complement strand
GCCAGTGCCCGCCCGATCCCCGAGGCCGCGCCGGTGATGGCCGCGACCTTCCCTTCGAATGAACGCGTCTTCACTCTTCCACCGGCTCGAAGTCACTCTTCATCGCGCCGCAGTCGGGGCACACCCAATCCTCGGGGAGGGCCTCGAACGCAGTGCCGGGCGGGACCTTGGCCACCGGATCGCCCTCCGCCGGGTCGTAGATGTGGCCGCAGGCCAGGCACCGGTACTTCCTCATCTTCATCGTGTCCCCTCCCCGTTCCACGGCTTCATCCCGGAGATCTCCTCCGACGTCGCCAGCAAGGGCTCCGTCTGCATCCGCTCGCGGCGGAGCGCGTCCCGGATGGCGCGGTCCAGCTTCTTGTTGAAGATCAGGTGCGCGCTGTGGATGCCCGTGGGCTCGAACCCGCGGGCGATCTTGTGCTCACCGCCGGCACCCGGCTCGAAGACGGTCCTCCCCAGCGTGATGCTCTCCTCGATCGAGTGGTACAGGCACACGTTGAAGTGGAGGAAGGGCACGTCCTCGAAGCACCCCCAGTATCGCCCGAAGAGCTTCCCGCCCGCCGACAGGTTGAACGCCCCGGCGATCACCTCCCCGTTCCGGGTCGCCTCCACCACCTCGATGAACGGCCCCAGCGCCCTGAACGCCCGGGTGAAGAACTCCCGGTTGAGCTGGATCCGCCCCCAGGCGAACTTGTGGCACGTGGACTCGTAGAGCCGGAATGCCAGCGCCGAGTGCTCCTTGGTGAGCGCCTCCCCGCGCCGGGTGGTGATGGTGACCCCCTGCCCCGCCGCCGCGCCCTTCTCCCGCCGGATCTGGTGCCGCCGCTTGGAGGTGAAGCGCCCCAGGTAGTCGTCGAACGACCGGTACCCCGGGTTCTTCCAGTGGTACTGCATGGTGAGCCGCCGCGCCCACCCCAGCTCCTCCAGCATCCCGGCCTCTGCGTCGGAGGGGAAGATGACGTGGATGGAGGAGCACCCCGCCTCCTTCGCCACCCCCTCCGCCGCCGCGGCGAGCTCCTTGCGCAGCGCCTCCGCCGGTTCGCCGGGCGCGACCAGCAGGCGCGGCGCGGTGATGGGGCTGAGCGGCGCGCCGACCAGGAGCTTGGGGTAGTACGCCACGCCCACGGCGTCGGCGGCGCTCGCCCACCCGAAGTCGTAGATGTACTCCCCCATGCTGTGATGCTTCACGTAGGCCGGCGCCGCGGCCACCAACCGGTCGCCGCGCCAGAGGGTGAGGTGCTGCGGCTCCCACCCCGTCCGCGCGGTGGCGCTGCCGGACGACTCCAACGCGTCCAGCCAGTCCCACCGGATGAAGGGCAGCGGGTCCGGCCCGGCGAGCGCATCCCACGCCGCCCGGTCCACGTCGCTCACCGAGGAGAGGACGCGCAGTCGGGTGGGGGCGGCGGCCGGCATCCCGGAAATCTAACCGGGTGCTTCGCGCTACGCCGCAGCCTGTAGGGGCTGGGGGGCCTGGGCCTGCTGGAACTGCTCCACCAGCCCGGAGAACTCGCCGGTGAACCCGTTCTTCAGCCACTCCGCCGCATCGAAGGTCGACCGGCTCGGGTCGCCGCCCGCGGAGTGCCAGTTGAGCTTGTCGCTGAGCCGATAGGCGAGCTCCATCACGTCCACGCCTTGCTGCTGGAGGAAGGCGTAGAAGGCGCCGAACTGGTCGCCCGGGATGCCCAGCGCCTGTGCCTGCGCGACCAGCGCCTCGTAGGGGGAGATCACCACCTCGTCCCAGCGGTCCGCCGGGATCTGGTCTCCGAAGGTGGCCTCGAAGTCGGCCTGCCCCTGGCCAGTGACGTACCCGTCCGGGTTCCCGATCTCGAAGGCGGTGGTTCCCCAGCGCCCGCCCAGCTCGGTGAGGTCGCGGTCCTGGAGGACCTGCATGACGGCCCTGCGCATGCGCTCGGAATCAGGCGGCCCCGAGGATTCGGCCCGCGCGTCGTTCAGGAAGCCCGTCAGGTCGTCCACGTTCCAGCCATCCTTCAGGGCGTTCACGAACGCCTCGAAGTGGGCCGGGTCGACGTGGCAGGCCTGCGCCGCCGCGACGAGCGAGGCCATGCCCTGGTCGTCGACGCCGTACTGCGCCTCGAGGGCGCCCAGGTCGCCCGTGCCGAAGTACGCCTGCGAGATGGCCTGGTCCCGGGACTTCGCCTCCTGGTCCGGGTCGGGCTCCATGCCGAAGAACACCTCCTGGAAGTTGGAGACGATCTGGGCCATGTCGTTGACCGTCCTCACCGCCTCCAGCGCGGAGAGGGCGAACTTGAGGGGCTGGGTGAACGCCTTGGTGAGCTGGAGCATGCCCGCCGCATCCAGCGCGAGCTGGCCGCCCGCGATGAGCTGGTCCAGCCCGTCCCCGTGCTGGATGGCGTCGATGAAGTCGCCCACGTCCATGGCGCCGGTGACGAGGTCGCCGATGATCGGCACGGCGCTCCCCACCGCCTCGCCGATGATGTCCATGATCTTGTTCTTCACGCCGTTGGGCAGGGCGTCGAAGAACCGGCCGAACAGGTTCGCGAACTGCTGGAGCCCTTCCTTGGTGAAGGGGAGCTCCTGGCCGGCGACCTCGATCTTCTCGTCGCCGTAGTTGAGCAGCGCGGAGGCGGCGTCGTAGAGCTTCCCCGCCGCGTCCTCCAGCTTGCCCTGGGCGAGGAGCTGCGCGGCTTCGACCAGCTTCCCGGCCGAACCGCTCTTGACCATGGCCTCGTTGAGCGCGGGGTCCTGGAAGAGCTTGCCCATCCCGCCCGGCAGGTGGCCCATGGCATCGAGCAGGTGAATCATCTTCTCCTGGTCAGCGGGGTCGGAGCTGGTGGCCTTGCCGGCGATGACGCCGGCGAGCTCCTGGAAGGCGGCCAGCGCGTCCTCCGGGCTCCGGTTCGCGAGCGCCGAGCCCAGCTCCTGGAGGATGGGCCCGATGTCGGCGTCCGAGAGCAGGTCCGCCGCGGCGACCAGCGTGTCCACCACGCCCTGCGGCAACCCGAGCACCTCCGCCAGCCTGGCGCCCGCCTTCAGCAAGAGGTCCCGGTCCTGCGCCAGCGCCTTGAGCGCCTCGCCCGGGCGGCCCTGCGCGAGCTCCGCCAGCGCCGGCCCGAACTGCGGGCTGGAGAGGAGCGACTGGACCAGGTCGTCACCGGCCAGCTTCTGCACGAACTGTTTGACGGAGTCGGGGAGCGGCAGCCGATCGACGAGGCCAGCGAAGAGCTTCGGGTCGAGCTTGCGGGCGAGGTCGACCGCGGCCTCGACCATGCCCTTCACATCGCCCGCCTGCACGGCCTGGCCCAGCTCGAGGACGTCCTCGAACGCCTCGCCCGGATTCGAGATGCCGAGGGTGTCGAGGAGCTGCTTCACCTGGGGGATGTTCGCCAGGGCGCCGATCACCGCGCCCCTCAGCGCTTCGTTCTGCCCAAGCGTCTCCAGGGCTCCATCCCAGTCCTGGTTGACGAGCTGTTCGATGAGGGTGGGCAGGTTCGGGTCGTCCGCCAGCGCCTTCAGCACGTTCTGCACGTCCGGGCTCTGGAAGAACCCCTTCACCGAATCCGGAAGCTTGTCCACCAGCCCCTGGAACACCGACGGATCGACCTTCCCCGCGAGGGAGATCGCGGCCTCGGCGATTCCCTTCACGTCGCCCGCCTGCACGGCCTGGCCCAGCTTCAGCACGTCGGCGAGCGCTTCACCCGGCTCGGAGATCCCCAGGCGCTCGGAGAGCTGCTTCACCTGGGGGATGTTCCCCAGGGCATCGAGCACCGCGCCCTTCAACGCTTCGTTCTGTCCCAGCGTCTCCAGCGCCCCGCCCCAGTCCTGGTTGACGAGCTGCTCGATGAGCGTGGGCAGGTTCGGGTCGTCCGCCAGCGCCTTCGCGATGTTCTGCACGTCCGGGTTCTGGAAGAAGCCCTTCACGGAGTCGGGGAGCTTGTCCACCAGGCCCTGGAACGCGCTCGGGTCGAGCTGCCTCGCGAGGGACAGCGCAGCCTCGGCGATTCCCTTCACGTCACCTGCTTGCACGGCCTGGCCCAGCCGGAGCGCGTCCACCAGCGCCGCCCCCGGATCCGGGATGCCGAGGCCGTCGAGGAGCTGCTTCACCTGGGGAATCTCCGCCAGCGCGTCGCCGGCCGCGCCCAGCAGCGTCTCGTCACCCGCGAACGTCTCCGCCGCTCCGGCCCAATCCCCATCCGCGATCTGTCCGAGCAGCGTGGGGAGCTGCGGGTCGTTGAGCGCGGTCTTCAGCGGCCCGTCCGGCATGTCCTTCGTCATCGCGGCGATCGCCTTCGCGGTCAGCTCCGGCGCCGCCTGCATCGCGTTCGTGAGGTGTTCGAACGCCGAGACCGGGTCGCCGTCCATCGCCGCCTTGGCGCCCTTCAGCAGCTCGGGCACGGCGTCGCGCGCCTCCTGCGCCTGCCCCGGGGTGATGCCCCACTGCTCCAACTGCTTGGCATCGTCCTCGGTAATCCCCTCCGGCCATCCCGTGGCCTGGTCATTCGAGGCCAATGGCATCGCCGGAGCTGGAGGAGGTGGTGCTCCTCCCAGGAGCGTGGCCTGGCGCTGCCTGGCCGCGCTGTTGCCCGTATCGAAGCCCGACTGACCTGAAAAGCCCTTCGCCTTCGGGGGAGGCGGCGGTGCAGCGCCGGTCGCGGGCTTTGGGGACACCGATGGCGGGAGCGGCGCCGGGCGCGGCGCGCTCGAATCCAGACGTGGGTCGCTCACTGGGGGACCTCCGGGGAGATTCTCGTGAGCGGGGCGCAACTTCTTGATTCATGAAATGCAAATGCACCGGCACCCACATGACGAGCACTCAGAACCTGGGAAACGGAATGCGATGGGACTTTCCACGGGGTGGAGCGCCCCATTCACCATCTGGACCCTCCCTTGCGCGGCGCCCTCGGGTGGCGTATTCGCCCGCGCGCCCCTATGACTTGCCCCTCCGCTCGAAGCCTCGTCACGCTGAACCTGCTGTCCCTGCTCGCCGCCGCGGTGGCCTTCTCCGGATGCCAGCCTCCCGCCGGCGACCCGTCCTGGCCCGAGGAGGACACCGGGACGCTGGATACGGCGCTCGCCGGCGAAGTCCGCGTCCGCCTGATGGCGTCGAACATCACCAGCGGGAACCTCCAGTCGTACGACCCAGGTGAGGGGATCCGGATCTTCCAGGGCACCGACCCCGACGTGGCGATGATCCAGGAGTTCAACTACGGGTCGAACTCCGCCGCGGACCTCCGCTCCTTCGTGGACCAGGCGTTCGGCCCCACCTTCTCCTACTGCCGCGAGGGCGGCGCCCAGATCCCCAACGGGGTGATCAGCCGCTACCCGATCATCGCCTGCTTCGAGTGGGACGACCCGCGGGTGACCAACCGCGACTTCGAGGTGGCGAAGATCGACCTGCCGGGACCGGTCAACCTCTGGGCCATCAGCGTCCATCTGTTGACCACCAGCACCTCCGAGCGCGACCTCGAGGCGCAGTCGCTGGTCTCGTTCATCCAGGCCAACGTCCCGCAAGGCGACTGGGTGGCCATCGGCGGCGACTTCAACACCGGGAGCACCAGCGAGAGCTGCCTCACCCGGCTCTCCGCCGTGGTCGTCACCTCCGCGCCGCGCCCGGCCGACCGCAACGGCAACACCAACACCAACGCCGGCCGGAACAAGCCGTACGACTGGGTGCTGGTGGGCTCCGGGCTCAACGCGATCCGGACGAGCACGGTGATCGGCGCCTCCACCTTCACCAACGGGCTGGTGGCGGACACGCGGGTGTACTCGCCCATCTCGGAGATCAGCCCCGCGCTCGCCGGCGACAGCGGCGCGGTGAACATGCAGCACATGGGCGTGGTGAAGGACTTCCTCGTCCCGGGCGACGTGACGGCGTCGGTGGCGGTCACCTCGCCCAATGGCGGCGAGAGCTGGCTCACCGGCTCCACCCACGCCATCACCTGGAGCGCGGCCGG
>DATBSS010000660.1:0-3651 GCA_036559665.1 Myxococcaceae bacterium | reverse complement strand
CGCGAGGATCTCGAACGTCTCCGGCGACGTCTCCAGCGCCTGGGCGCGCGCGCCGGAGAGCTTCTCCATGGCGAAGTGCGCGCACCGCACCAGCAGCTCCCGCCCCGGCCCGAGCGCGGCCGGCGCCGCGGACTCCCGGGGCGGCGCGGCCTCGTAGCGCAGCACGTCCAGGGCCCGGTCCACGTGCAGCTCGCGCGGCTTTCCGGAGGCGTCGGTCCGCCCGTAGTCGTAGAGGCGATAGGTGAGGTCGGACTTCTGCTGGATCTCGAACAGCATCACCCCGGCGTTGATGGCGTGGACGGTGCCCGCCTCCACCAGCACGGTGTCCCCGGCGCGGGCGGGGATCTTCCGCACCAACCCCAGCAGCGAGCCGTCCTGCGCGGCGCGCCGGACGTCCTCGCGGGCCACGTCGCGCGCGAAGCCGTGGACCAGCTCGGCGCCGTCTTGCGCGCGCAGCAGGTACCAGGCCTCGTTCTTCCCCTGGAAGCCGGTGTGGGCCTCGCGGTCGCGCGCGTAGGCGTCATCCGGATGCACCTGCACGGAGAGGTGGTCCGCGGCGTCGATCAGCTTGGCCAGCAGCGGGAACTCCGGACGCCGGCCGCGCTCCGCCGCGCGCGCCACCGGCCGTCGCCCGAGCAGCGCCTCACCCTCCCGCTCCACCACCGAGCGGAGGAGCTCGCCCGCGAAGGGCCCGCCGTCCACGCGGTTCTCCTCGTAGACCAGCCACACCTCGGCCAGCCGCTCCGGCGCCTGCTGAAGCCCCAGCCAGGGCGCCAGCGACCGCCCACCCCACAAGCGGCTGTCCAGCTTCCGTTCCAGCCGCAGGGGCGCCGCCGATCGCATCGCCTTGCTTCTACCACTCTTGCCATGCCGCCGAGGGATCGAGTACCCCGGCCTCCGATGACGCGCTCTCCACGATTTGCCGCCCTGCTTGCCGTCTTGATCGCCTCCGCCTGCCCCTTCACGCCGTTCGGGCGGACGGGGGGCACGGGGCACCCCCAGAAGGCGCCGGATCCGATCCGGCTCACCATCATCGGCACCAACGACATCCACGGGTGGATCTACCCGCAGCGGTACAAGCTGGCGGACGGGACCGAGGCGAGCGAGGGCGGGATGGCGGCGCTGGCCGGCTACGTCTCCATCCTGCGCAAGAAGAACCCCACCGGCACGCTGCTGCTGGACGCCGGGGACATGTTCCAGGGGACGCTGGCCTCCAACCTCACCGAGGGCTCGGTGGTGATCCAGGCCATGAACCGCCTGGGATACACGGCGGCGGCCATCGGCAACCACGAGTTCGACTACGGCCCCGAGGGCCCCTTGCCGGTGGCGTTGCGCGAGGACCAGGACCCGTTCGGCGCGCTGAAGGCGCGGCTGAAGCAGGCCAAATTCCCCATCCTGTCCGCCAACATCGCCGAGGCAGAGACGGGAGGCCGGCCGCCCTGGCTGAACGGGGACGGCACCCGGATCCTCGAGATGAAGGGCGTGCGGGTCGGGCTGATCGGCCTGACCACCCCCTCCACGCCCACGGTGACCAACCCGGTGAACGTGCAGTCGCTCCGCTTCGGCGCGCTGGCCCCGGAGGCGGAGGCGTCCTCGCGGATGCTGCGCGACCGTGGCGCGGAGATCGTGATCGCCGTGGTGCACGCGGGCGGCAAGTGCGGGTCCTGGAAAGACCCCCGCGACCTCTCCACCTGCGACCTGGACCACGGGGAGGTCTTCGAGATGCTCCAGGAGATCCCGCCGCACACGGTGGACGCGGTGGTGGCCGGGCACACGCACGCGCCCATGGCCCACTTCGTCAACGGCACCCCGGTGGTGGAGACCTGGGGGCTGGGCCGCTACTTCTCGGTCATCGACCTGGCGGTGGACCCGGTGAAGCACCGGGTGATGGAGGACAAGACGAACATCCTCCCCCTGATCCCGATCTGCGAGCAGGTGGACGAGAAGACCAAGACCTGCGACCAGAAGTCCCTCAAGGGCCGGACCGACGTGAAGCTGGTCCAGACCACCTTCATGGGCGAACCGGTGAAGCTGGACGAGCAGATCACCGCCATGGTCGCGCCAGCGGTGGCGAGGGTGGAGGAGATGCAGAACCGGCCGCTGGGGGTCACGACGGCGGTGCCCCTGACCCGGAACTACGAGGCGGAGAGCCTCCTGGGGTCGGCCCTGGCGGACGCGCTGCGCGAGCGGGAGAAGGCGGACATCGCGCTGCTCAACCCGGGCGGCCTGCGCGCGGACCTCAAGGCGGGCGAGCTGCGCTACGGCGACGTGTACGAGGTGATCCCCTTCGACAACACGGTGGCCACCATCACCATGAGCTACGAGGACCTGCGCCGGCTGCTCCTGTCGGCGTACGGCTCGCGCAAGGGCGTGTTCCAGGTGTCCGGGCTCAAGATTCAGCTCGCCAGGTGCCCTGGCGAGTCCCGGCTCAAGGCGTTCACGCTGCCGGACGGCAAGCCGCTCAAGCAGGACAAGAAGTACAAGGTGGTGATGCCGGACTTCCTCGCGCGCGGCGGGGACGGGCTGGGGCCGGTGATGGCCTCGCTGGCGCCGGAGACCGTCGACATGGGGATGGGGCGGGAGGACAACTTCCGCGACGCGATCGTCGCCTACTGGCAGGGGAAGAAGACCATCCCCCCGCCCAAGCTGGGCCGGGTGCAGTTCCTGGACGACGGCACCAGCTGCAACCCGGGCGCGGCGCTGGACCTCCACAACCGGCCCTGAGCGGCGCCGTCCCGGTCGGCCGGATCGCGCGGGGCTCGTGGGAGGCAGGAGCGCGCGGCTGGCTGCCGATCCTGGCTAACCGGGCGTGACGCCAAGGGATTCGGCGACGTCCGGCCGGAATGTCAGAGCTTCCCGCTACCTTCGAGCGGAGCCTGGGACCGATCTCCGCCAGAGCGGGTGGGCGGGATCTGTCCAGGGCGATGAGGGGAGTCGACACATGCTCTACAAGGTGACGCCGATGATGGCGCCCCCCGAGAAGGCCGCGAAGAAGCCGCGGCAGCCCGGGGAGCCGCGCAAGAAGCGCAAGTCGGCGGTCTACGACCACGAGGGGCACGAGGTGCTGATCACCTTGATGTGCCTCAAGTGCCGGTCGATCAAGCCGCTGGCCCAGTTCGGGCTGCGGAAGATGGCGGACGGGGCCATCCGGAACCAGCCCTGGTGCCGGCCGTGCCGCTCCGGCGCCGGCGTTCCCAAGCCCAAGGAAGCGCGGGCCCAGGACGCCGCTCCGGCCGCCGCCGACGAAGCCGCGGCCATGGAGGTGGAGGCCGCGGAGCCCACCGCCGCCGAGCTGCCGGAGGCGCCTTCGCCCGCCGAGGTCTCGGCGGACGAGCCTGCCGGGGTTCCGGAGGAGGCGTCCGCCTCTCCGGCCGACCTCCCGCCGGCCTAGGAGCCGTCCCTCGCGGGCGGCCAGGTGAACGCGGCGCCGAGCCTGAAATGCTCGCGCCGCGGCGGGGCGGATCCGTCCGCCGGAAAAATTGGTGGATTCTCCGGCCGGGCGTGTCCTTCCCTCCGAAAGGAGCAGTCCCATCATGAAGAAACTGAAGATCGCCGGAGCGTCCGTGGTGGCGCTCGCCGTGGTGCTCACCGCCGTTGGTTTCCTCCTCCCCTCCCACCAGCGCATCAGGCGGTCGGTGGAGGTGAAGGCGC
>DATBSS010000659.1:0-28263 GCA_036559665.1 Myxococcaceae bacterium | reverse complement strand
TCGATCTCCAGTTCGGCGAGGCGCGCGGAACGCTGGTCCACTCTGGCGTGAACAGCCGGCAGGCGCCCGGGCTGGCGGTAGGGCTCCGGCGAGACGTGGAGGGGAGGCTGGTAGCGCGGCTCTCGTACGACCCGACCCAGTGGCGAGAGGAGACCGTGCGCGCCATGGCGGGCGACTGCACGAGGGTGCTCAGGGCGATGATGGAAGACCCTTCCCGCCGCGTGTCCGGGCTCGCGGCGGCTCCGGGCTCATGGTGACGGCGAAGACCGGGGTTACTTCTTCACCAGCGTGTCCCGGTCGGCGGCGCACGTCCTGATCATCTCGGCGAGCGTCAAGTTGGCGCCGGCCACGGCGAACTTGCGATCCCTGAGCTCGCGGTAGTCGGACTGGACCCGAGCGGCGGAGACGATGCAGTCCTCCAGGTGGGGAATCGCCTCGCTGCGCCTGGGGCTGGCGAGCAGGGCCTTGGCCTGCTCGAACGCCTTCTTCGGGCCGTCCTCGAACGCGACCATCGATGAGGCCTGCCGGAGCGGCTGCTCCGTCGCCTTCACCCGCTCCGAGCACGTCGCGACCACCTCCTGGACCGCTCTCGGACGCCCCTCCACCAGCGCGATCACCTTCCCGAGGTCCGGGTTCTCCTTCAGCAGCTGCGTCCCGTCCCGCTCGCAGGCCCTGAACTGGGACATCGCCGTGTCGTAGTGCTTCTTCTGCGTCCGGAGGTCCTTGGCCTCGGCGGCCGCGCGCGCTGCCACCTCGCCCGCCGCCAGCGCGTTCCCGGTCTGCTTTCGCGCCCCGACCGCCTGCCTGGCCATCTCCAGCGCTTCGCTCTCCCGCAGCAGCTCGTTGCGGGCCCGCTCCGCGTGCGCGGCATAGGCTCCGTCCTGCTTCTCCAGGGCCACAGAGCCCTCGATGGCCTGGGTCAGCGCCTCGACGCTCTTCGAAGCCACCTCCAGGTCGGCATCGGTCGCCTGGGGGCGGCCGGCGGCTTCGAGCTTCGTCTTCCCGTCGGCCATGAGCTGGGTCAGCGTGGCCTTGCCGGCGCCCGCGGCGAGCCAGATCCGGCGCCTCGCGATCCGGTCGGCCAGCTCGGCGATGCGCTCCTTCACGGAGGCGTCGTACTCCGCGTAGTCGCGGTCCTTCTTGATGAAGGGAGCGCCCTCGTCCAGGAGCGCCTTGAGTTGCTTGAGGGCGTTCTCCGCGTCCTGGAACTGCCCCTCGACGACGTCCGGGGCCTGGATCTTCGCGACCACGGCCTCGGTGTTCTTCTTGGTCTCCTGGATCTTGGCGCGGTGGCGCTGCAGGTCGACCTGCCCGCGGCGCTGTGCCCCCGCCGCCCGGGCATCGCGGAGCAACGCCCGCGCCTCGGCGGCGGAGCTCGACACGATGGGATGGGACTTGTCCACGCCCTCCAGCGTCTTCTCGAGGATCGTCAAGGCCGTGGTCAGCTCCGCGAACTGCTCGTCGGTCGGGTTGCTTCTCTCGAGGGCCCTCCGCGTCCGGGTGACCTCCGCCTGGGCGGACTCCAGGTTGCGGATGAGGAGCTCCGACTCGACCTCGATCAGCAATGCCTTCACCTGGCCCAGGTATTCGCCGAACGGCTTGCTCACCGCCGCTTGTGGCTGGAACTTCTCCACCAGCCCGCGAGCGACGATCGTGACGGTCTTCGTCTCGGCGAGCTGGTCCTCCGTCGGCTTCCGCCCGCGGACGACCTTGAGGGCCGCGGCCAGGTCCTGGCGCGCCGGTTCGATCTCGGACTTCAGCCGGTCGAGCGCGGAGGTGCTCAGGAGCTGCTCCATCCGCTTCCTGGCGTCCGACACCTCCGCCCGGGCGCTCTCCGCCACGCCGGCATACGTCTTGTCCCTCGGTTCGAAGGTCCTCCCTTCATCGAGCAGCTTGGACAGGCCGGTCGCCGCGGCATCCGCCGCCGCGAACTGGGCGTCGCCGCCGCCGCCCTTGGCCAGCGTGGCCATCGCGGCCGACAGCGCCTGGCGGCCCGCCTCGACGCGCGCCCGGTGCCCGTCCACCGCGCGCAGCGTCCAGCGATCCTCGATCGCCTTCTCCTGGCGGGCCGCCGCGGCGTCGGTCTCGGCCAGGTAGCGCGCGAACGCGGCGTCCTCCTTGGCGAACGGCCGCGCCTGGTCGAGGACCTTCCGGAGCTCCGCCACCGCCGCCCGGGCGCCCTCGAAGTCCTTGGGGCCCGCCTCCTTGCGCTCGGTGGCGCCGGCGCGGCCATTCATCGTGGCGACGGCCGCGTCGATCGTCCGGCGGTGGTTGAACAGGTAGACCTTGGCGCGGCGCTCCTCGACGAACTCGCGCTGGGTCCGCAGCTGCTTGCGCGCGGCCAGCGCGGCCTTGGCGTACTCCAGGTCCGCCGCCTCGTTCGCGGCCCCCGCGTCGATCGCGTCCTTCAGGACCCCGACCGCGGCCCAGGCGGCATCCAGGTCCGGCGTGCTGGGCGGGTCCTTCTCGATCTTCTGGACGGCCTTCGCCAAGGCATCCGAGGCCTGCTGCAAGCGGCTCTTGGCGGCGGCCACCGGGAGGTTGGCCTCCGGTGGGGCTCCGACAGCGTTGGTACTGGCCAGGCCAACCACGAGCGCGATCGCGAGCGGGCGCGAGATGTTCATTGGCGGGGGAGGCTACCAAGGCCTGGGCCTATAACGGCGAGATGAAGCTGACCTTTTGTGCACCGGAGCGGGCGGGCGACTCAGGATTCGTCGAAGGGGCACCCGGCGAGGCGCTCCTGGCGTCAGCCCGCGACATCGACCGGGTGCTGGAGGCCTGCTTCGCCGAGAGCGCCGGAGCGGTCCTCCTCCACGCCGCCAACCTGCCGCCCGCGTTCTTCGACCTGAGCTCGGGGGAGGCCGGCGCCATCCTGCAGAAGCTCCGCAACTACCGGATCCGCCTGGCCGTCGTGTGCGGACCCGGGGAGGTCGCCTTCAGCCGGCGCTTCCAGGAGCTGCTGGCCGAATCGCAGCGCGGCCAGGACTTTCGCGTGGTTGAGACGCGTCAGGCGGCCGTGAGTTGGCTCTCCGGGAAATCGTGAGACCTGGGGTCCGGTCGATCTGTCTGAGATTTGAGGGCGGCTCCCCGCCCCCGTTTCGCAGACCCGTTCGGCACTCACACCCCGAGGTGACATCATGGAACGCATCTCCCCTTCCACGCCATCCGTCGCTCAGTCCGCTCCAGCCCAGGCTCCGGCTCACGCCGCGGCGCCCCGGGCCTCGCGGGAGCGTCCCCAGGTCGCGCAGGCCCATGACCGTTTTGTCGGTCCTCGCGCGGGGCCTGGCGTCGAGAGCAACTACTCCCGCGCGCTGCCTCCAGGACTCTCCAGGGACACCTACTCGCCGTCCCGGCCGGGTTGGCACGACTACACGCAGGACACCCTGGTGGCGCCGGCGGGGATGCACGTCACCGCGGACGAGATGCGGGACTACATGACCCGCCACGCGGTGCCCGGGCAGGATCCACGGCGGCCGGTGGCGAACGGGCAGGAGTCGGTGGTGGTGGATCCGCGCGGCGGGGTCTGGGGCGGGTTGCAGGCCATGCGGTCCTGGTTCCAGGGGCAACAGGACCGGGTGCGGACCGAGATCTCGAACGACGGCCTGACCATCTCCAACCGGACGCTGCCGGGCCACGCGCTCCACGACGGGCGGATCGTCCGCACCGCGTACCAGGACAGGGCCGGCAACTGGCACATCCGGACGCACGGCTACGGAAACAACGAGGGGACGTTCCCGGGGTTCCTCGCGGGCGTCAACCAGAGCCAGGGCCCGCAGATCTTCAGGGCGGTGGACCAGGGGATGGCCGAGAACATCCGGCGCCACCACGCGAACTAGCCCTGGCGGCGAGGTCACTGGCCTCGCCGCCGCAGCGCGTCCTCCAGGTAGGCGCGCATGGCCGGCCCCAGCGGGCGCGAGAGCACGTCGCCGGAGTCGACGAACTCCGCCCAGACGACCTCCCGGCGGTCGATGGTGATGGTAGGGCGGGACGGGAGGTCGACCTCGAAGAAGCGGACGTGGTCGCGCTTGTGCTCCTCGGTCGAGACGACCTCGAACGCGGCGCGGAGCTGGTCAGGAGGCACGTGGAGGCCCACCTCCTCGCGGAGCTCGCGGGCGCCGGTCTCCGGCCCCGCCTCGCCGCGGTTCGGACCACCGCCCGGCAGCGAGAAGTAGGGCTTGTAGGAGTTCTTGATCAGCAGCACCTCGCGCCCGTGCCAGACGCCCACGCACACCCCATGCGTCTCCGGGCGCGCGAGGAACCAGTAGACGCTCAGCAGCCGGTAGGCCCCGCGGAAGGCCATGCGTGCCAGGAGGTCGACGAGCGCCTCCACGTCACCGCACCGCCAGGCCGATGCCCATGTACGGCCCGAGGTCGCCGTACTGCTCGGTGAATTCGAAGCACTGGTGGGTGCCGGCGGCCTTGAGCTCCTCCCAGACGACGCGCACGCCGGGCCAGTCGCGGTTGGCGATGTCGTGGAGGGCGATCATCCTCGCGCGGGGAGCGAGGATCTCCAGCTCGCGACGGCACTGCGCCTCCTCGTGGTGCGAGTCGACGAAGACCAGGTCGATCGACCCCATCCGCGCGGCGAGGGCGGCCAGCTCCGGCGATTGCGTGTTGAGGCGCTCGAACGAAGCCCTGGGGTTCATCCGGCGGTATTCGTCCATCGACGGGCACGGGAGGAGGTCGACGGCCACCGCCAGGTCGAGCGGAAGGAAGCGGTCCAGATATTCCACGGTGGCGAAGAACGCTCCGCCGTGCCGGACGCCCAGCTCCAGGTAGGAGCGGACCTGCAGCCGGGACAACGCCACCAGGTACCGGGAGAACTGGATGGGGTACTGCCAGATCCGCAGCCCCTGCCCGCAGTGGGGGTGCAACGCCGCCGGCATCTCGTGCATCCCCTCGTCGTTCAGGCCGAGCTGAAGGAGCAGCGCCTGGAGGTCATCGGGATTGGAGAGCTGCTCCGCGGAAGCACGGCGGATCAGCTCGACGCGCCCGAGATCGACGGGGAGTGCCTGGAGGCGCTTCAGCCCCGCCAGGCCCTTCTTCAATGCGCCCAGGCCATCGCTCACCTCGGATATCCTCGCTCACCCGGCCCTTCCAATGCGCAGAGAACCGCTCACCGTGCTGGGCGCGGGCCCAGGGCTCGGGTTCTACGTCCCTGCCGCCATCCTCGCCCGGCGGGCGAGCCGCAGGCGGCCGGTCGAGTTGCTGGCGATCGAGTCGCTGCTTCCGCCGGAGAAGCAGTCGGTGATCGAGCGATCGCGCCTGGCGTTCCACCGCAGCTTCGACGTGGCGCGGATGGGTCAGAGAATGGTGAAGGACATCACGGGCGATCTCGATGCGGCCGCGGTGGATGCGCTGCTGGCGCGGTGGCGTGCCGAGGAGCGGCGCGACTTCGTGGTGTTCTCCGGGTTCTGGGCACCGCTGGTGGCGAGGTTCGCGCGCGAGCGCCGCGGGCTGCGGGTCGCGCATTGTCACGTGGATTGCGTGCCGTCCTCGTCCTGGAGCCTGGTGTCGGAAGGAGAAGCGCGGGGCGTGTGGTTCGTGCGGTGGGAGGGGCGCGCGCTGAATCACCGCCTGGAGGTCAGCGGCCGGGCGCCGCTGTCATGGGTGGAACGGTCCGGGCGCCTGCTCGCTCACGGCGGTGGATGGGGGATCGGGACGTACCGCGATCGGATCCGCGCGCTGGAGTCGTCCGGCTGGTCGCTGGATGTGCTCGCGTACGAGCCGGGCGATGCGGCGCAGTTCCCGCCCGGGGCGCGCGCATTCATGCCCGACCCGGGCTGGGTACCATGGAAGGCCGGCAGCGACTGGTTCCCGCCGCTTGGCCAGGTGGAGCCGGGCCAGTCGATCCGGTACACGCGGAGCGCCGAGTATCCGCCCCTGTTCGATCTCACCCGCACCGCCGCCGCGGTGATCAGCAAACCTGGCGGCGGGACGCTGATCGACTCGCTGGCGGCCGCCACGCCCCTCCTCCTCATCGAACCGTTCGGGGACTACGAGCGGAAGAACGGCGAGCTGTGGAAGGAGCTGGGCTTCGCCATCGATCTCGCCGATTGGATCGCGGACGGATGCCGGCACGGCGTCCTGGAGTCACTGCACCACAACCTCCTGGGAGCCTACGAATACACTCCCGCGTACGAGGGCTGGGCACCGTGATTCCGCCCGCTCCGCGCTGGGTCTGTCTCCAGCTCCTCCAGGCGTGCAACCTGCGCTGCACCCTCTGTTACGAGTGGGGCGAGACCGGCGCCTACCTGAAGGCGGGACGGTCCCCGGTCCTCGACCTGGACGTCATCGAACGCATCGTCCTCGAGCTCGCCCCATACCGGCCGCACTACGACCTCTTCGGCGGCGAGCCCCTCCTGCACCCGCGCATCGATCGCGTCCTGGAGGCCATCAAGCAAGCCGGCAGCACGGTCTACCTCGTCACCAATGGAACGACGCTGGAGGAGCATGCGGAGCTCCTGGCCACCGCGCCGGTGGAGCTGGTCTGGATCTCCATCGACGGGCCGGAGCCCATCAACGATCGCCAGCGGGGGGCGGGCACCTTCGCGCGGATCGCCCGCGGTGCCGAAGCGCTCCGGGCCGCGCGCGAGCGGCGCGGTGGCCACCTCCCCCGGATCGGCGCCTCCATGGCGGTGACCCCGCTCAACCACGCCTTCATCGAGGAAACGTTCCTCCACGCGATCGACCGCCGCGTCTTCGACCAGGCCAGCATCGAGTACCAGTCGTTCATCACGCCCAACCAACTCCAGGAGTACGGCCACATCCTGGGCGAGCGCTTCGATCGCCACGAGGTCCGGCATGCCTCTGCATTCGTGCGAGAGCCCGCGGAGCTGGCCTCCATCGACGCGGAGGAGGTGACGCGCCAGGTGGACCGCGTGCGAACCGCCTGGTCCTCCGAAGGCAAGCGCGTCCTCACCAAGCCCCTGACCATCACGCCCGCCGCCACGCGCGCCTACTTCGAAGGTCGAATCGAAGGCCTCGCCGACTACCACCCGCGCTGCCTGTTCCCCTGGCTCTACGCGGAGGTCGCGGCGACGGGCGAGGTGACGCCCTGCCACGCCTTCTACGACCTCACCTTCGGCAACGTGCGCGAGCGGCCGTTGCTCGACATCTGGCGCTCGGAGCAGTTCGATAAAGCCCGCGCCTTCTTCCAGGAACGCCTGATGCCGGTCTGCGCGGCGTGCTGCCTGTACCACACCAGGCCGGACCCCAGCGCGTGAGCCCATGACGCCTCCCTCCCGCCCGGGGACCTCCATCCAGTTCGACGAGCACAGCCTGGCCACGCTGATGCACAAGCTCCAGGTGCGCCGGGAGACGGAGCGGCGCATCGCCGCGGAGCCGGCCTGGGCGACACCGGTGCCGATGGAAGTGGGACTGCAGCTCACGTACCGCTGCAACCTCCGCTGCATCCACTGCTACCAGTGGAACGACGAAGGACTCTTCCGCCCGCTGTCCGCGGAGCAGGTCCAGCGCGAGCTCCCCCTGGAAATCATCGAGAAGGTCCTCGTCGAGACCGCGCCGGCAAGGAGCAAGCTCTACCTCTGGGGCGGTGAGCCGCTGATGCACTCGCGCTTCGACGAGTTGGCGGCCCTGGTCGCGCGCGAGGGGCGGGCGGTCAACCTCTGCACCAACGGGTTGCTGGTGGACCGGCACCTGGACGCGCTGCGGTCCCTGGGCGAAGGCCTGGTGCTCTTCGTGAGCATGGACGGGCTGGAGCCGCAACATGACCGCATTCGCGGTCGTGGAACGTTTGCGCGCACCGCCGAGCAACTGGACCGGGTGCTGGTGGAACAGCGCGCCGGCCGCTTCGCCGGAGAGGTGACGCTCTCGTGCATGGTGGCGGACCCGACCATCGGGCACCTGTACGAATTCGCCGGGTGGGCGGAGCAGCGCGGCGTCGGGTCGGTCTACTTCCAGTTCCCCTGGTACGTCGGCCCGGAGACGAGACGCGCGATGGACGCGGTCTGGGCGGAGCGCTTCTCGTGGCTGGGGCCGCTGGAGAACGGCACCGGTTCCTGGCACTCGTACTCGCACCGCATCGACCCCGCGCTCCTCCCGGCGCTTCGAGAGGACATGTCACGCGTCGCCTCGCGGAAGTGGGGGATGCGGATCCGCTACCAGCCGGAGACGGCCGGGGACGAGTTGGACGACTTCGTAGCGGGCGGGGCGCGCCCGGCCGAGGGCCGCACCATGTGCCTGGCCATCGCCAATCGCCTGGAGGTGCTCGCCGACGGACAGGTGACCGCGTGCAAGTTCTTCCCGGAGTTCGTCATCGGAGATCTCCGCCAATCCTCCGTCTCCGAGCTGTGGCACGGGGAGCGCTTCCGGAAGGTCCGGTCGGTCATGCGGGAGCTGGGCCTGATGCCGATCTGCTCGAAGTGCACCCTGCTGTACCAGAACGGCGCCTGAGCGTGGACGATCCAATCCTCCAGGGCGTGAAGGAGCTCCTGACCGACGCGCTCCGGGACTCGGGCGGCGCGCGGGAGATCCGCGATGAGGACGACATCGTCCACGGGCTGGGGCTGGACTCGCTGCAGATGATCCACTTCCTGCTCGGCGTGGAGACCCGGTTCGGGATCGCGCTGGACTTCGAGAAGATCGACCTCGACACGCTGGGGTCGGTGCGCCAGTTCGCCGACCTGGTGCGAACGCTCATCCCACCGAAACGCGCTTGACGCCCCGACCTTCCAGCCACGCCTTCACCCGCGCGCGGTGATCGCCCTGCACGACCAGGGTGCCCTCCTCCACCGACCCGCCGCACCCCAGCGCCTGCTTGAGCGCCTTCAACCACGCCTCCAGCTCCGCGGGGCGCAGCTCCAGCTGCTCCACCACGGTGACCTCCTTGCCGCCGCGCCCCTTCCGCTCCATCCGCACCACCGCGCGCGGCGGCCCCTTCGGCTCGGGGGCAGCTGCAGACGATGCCGCTGGCCCGGGCGGCAGATCCTTGAGCATCTCCTTCAACTTGCCGAAGGGGTTGTTCGGCTTGTCGCTCACTCGCCCCTCGGATCCGGCGGAGGAGGCGGCGGCAGCGCGGCGAACCCGGGCCGGTCGGTCCGGCCGTCCGCCAGCGCCAGCAGGTACACGAACACGGGCAGCGGCACCGGCGGCATCACCTTCCCGTTGATGATGACGAAGGGGGTGCCGCGCGGCTGGAAATGGTCCGCGTAGGCGACGTCCTCCTGGAGCTTCCGCTCCGTCTCCGGGCTCTTCACGCAGCGATCCAGGACCTCGCGCGACATCGAGCCGGAGCCGGCGATGTCCAGGATCTTCTCGGGGGTGAGCGACGCCTGCGCCGCGAACAGCTTCGAGACGATCTCCCCGTACTCCGGCGTCTCCTCCACGCAGATCTGCGCCCGCGCGCCCAGGCAGCGCACCCCGGAGCCGTCCGTCCCCTTGAGCGACCGGTTGCACTCGCTGTCCAGCGGGTATTGCCGCGACTCGACGGAGATCCGTCCCGGCGGGACGATCCGCTTGACCACCTCCATGGACTCCAGCAGGTCGCGGCAGTGCGGGCACCGCACGTCCGTCCAGTCGACGATCCGGACCGGCGCGTCCCCCGGGCCCCAGCGCTTGCGCGGCTCGCGGGCGAACGGGACGGTCGGCGCGGTCGCGTAGTACTGGCGCAAGGCGGAGATGAACTGCCGCCCGTCCGGCGGGAGCTTCTCGATCACCGCGGCGATCGCCTCGTCCGGCGTCGCGCCCGCGGGGATCTGACCGGAGACCCGGAGGACCTCCTCCGCGCCGGTGGGCCGTTCGCTCCCCAGCCTCTGCGCCTGGACCCACACCACCCCTCCCACCAGCGCCGCCGCGATGAGCGCCATGCCCGCGCCCTTCACCAGGTCGCCGGTGGCCGGCAGGCGGCGCTCGGCGCAGAGCGCGGCCAGCGCCGCGTACCCAGCCACCAGCACGTACGTCCCCAGGCAGGTGAGGCACACCGCGCCCACCTGCGCGCTGCCGGCGATGAAGGCGACGACCGAGAGCACCCCCACGAAGGCGGTGAGGCGGACGGCGGCGAGATGGACCCTGGACGAGGCGCCGGACCGCTCGCGCGCCCACAGCATCAGTGCCAGGAAGCCCGCCACCAGCCCCCACATCACCCCCAGGCCTGCCACCGGGACGCCCAACGACTGCGAGACCTTGAGCGCCATCGGCGAGGTCCACACCGTCTGGCAGCTCACCCGGGTGTTGATGGCGCAGAAGGGCGCCTCGCCCCCGCGCCGGATCGACTCCAGCTCGAACCACTGCCACGACGCGAGCGCCAGCTCCACCACTCCGGCGGCGATCATCCAGGGAAGCAGCTTGCGGTTGACCTTCATGCGTGCTCGGGAGGTGGGGTCATCATCACCAGCAGGCGCGCCGGCCCCGCGCCCGTGTTCTCCACGCCGTGCTCCTGCCCGGCCGGCGCCAGAACAGCGGTCCCGGCTCCATGTTCCTGGATTTCAGCGCCCACCCGGAAGCGGCACGTCCCTTCCAGCACCACGTAGACCTTGTCGCTGGCCGCGTGCGCGTGGGGCTTCTGCGACTGGCCGGGCTTGAGGCAGTACACGTCCAGGAAGAAGCGGGTCGACTGGAAGACGTTCAGCTTCTTCATCTTGTCGTCGCCGAACTCGGCGAACGTGGCGAGCGCTCTGGCGTCCATCGGTTCGAGACTTATATAGCGCCCCTGGGATGGAGCCACTGCCGCTGCACGACTGGCACCGCGCCCGCGGCGCCACCTTCACGGAGCTGAACGGGTTCGAGGTGGTGGCGCACCACGGCGACCCGGCCGCCGAGCTGCGCGCCGCGCTCCAGGGCGCCGCCGTCATCGACTGGTCCGCCCGCGGGACGCTGCGGGTCGTGGGGCCGGACCGGCTGGAGTTCCTGCAGGGGATGTGTACCGCGGACGTGCAGAAGCTCCCGCCCGGCGGCGCCGCCTACGCCGCGTTCCTCACCAACAAGGGCGCGATGGTGGCGGACGGCCGCCTCTGGAACCGGGCCGAGGAAGTCGTCATCGACACCGAGCCCGGCTACCTCTCCGCGGTCCGGGACTACCTGCTCAAGCACCTCGTCTCGGAGGACGCGGAGATCGCCGGCGCGGCGGACCTGGCCGTGGTGTCCGTCCTCGGGCCGCAGGCGGAGCGCGTCGCGCAGGGCGTGCCCTCGCTCGCCGGGACCGGCATCGACCTCCTGGTCCCAAGGTCCGACCTCCAGGCGACGCTCGAGCGGTTCGCCGCCGCGGGCGCGGTGCCGGCCGGCCTCGACGCCTGGGAGCGGGTGCGGGTGGAGGCGGGCGTGCCGCGCCACGGGCAGGACATGGACGAGAAGACCATCCCGCTGGAGGCGGGCCTGCAACGGGCGATCAGCTACGACAAGGGCTGCTACGTCGGCCAGGAGGTGATCGCCCGCGCCACCTTCCGCGGTCACGTGAACCGCCAGCTCCACCGGCTGGCGTTCGAGGCGCCGCCTCCCGCGCCCGGCGCCGCCCTCCGCTCCGGCGACCGCGAGGTGGGCCGCGTCACCTCGGTGGTGAAGGCCCCGGACGAGTCGAGCTGGATCGGCCTGGGCTACGTGCACCGCGACTTCGCCGAGGCCCCGCTCGCCCTGGACGGCGGTGGCGCGGTCCGGATCCGCTGAATCGACCCGGCGACGCTCTGGCGGAAGAAGAAGCGGCACGACGGATAGCCCGTTATGGAGATCAGGATGTTGCCGACCGTCTACCTCCCGCACGGCGGAGGCCCGTGGCCGTTCGTGGACCTGGGCTCCAGGGACAAGACGGGCGACGAAGCGCTCGCCGCGTACCTGCGCTCCGTTCGCGAGGTCCCGAAGGCGCGCCCGTCCGCGCTGCTCGTCGTCTCCGCGCACTGGGAGGAGCCGGTGCCCACGGTGATGACCGCCGAGCACCCGCCCATGCTCTACGACTACTACGGCTTCCCGCCGGAGTCGTACCGCATCACCTGGCCGGCCCCGGGGGACCCGGCGCTGGCGGGCCGCGTCCGGTCGCTGCTGAAGAAGGCCGGGTTCGAGACTGCCGATGACCCGCGGCGCGGCTTCGACCACGGGGCGTTCGTACCGCTCAAGCTCGCGTACCCGGAGGCGGAGGTCCCCACCGTCCAACTCTCGCTGGTGCGGGGGTTGGACCCGGCCCAGCACCTCGCGCTGGGGCGCGCGCTGGCGCCACTCCGGGACGAGGGCGTGTTCATCGTCGGCAGCGGGATGCCCTTCCACAACCTGCGCGCCTTCGGTGACCCGCGCGCGCTCCCGGCCTCGCAGCAGTTCGATGCCTGGTTGCAGGAAGCCTGCGTGCTGGCGCCGGCGGAGCGCGACGCGCGGCTGACCGCCTGGTCGAAGGCGCCCGCGGCGCGGGTAGCGCACCCTCGCGAGGAGCACCTGCTCCCGCTCATGGTGGTGGCGGGCGCGGCGGGACCGGAGCTCGGTACCGTTCCATACAGCGGGGTCTACCAGGGCTGGCAGGTCTCCGCGTTTCAGTTCGGCACCTGAGCGGGCGGGGCCGGCGGACCCGGACGCGCCATCTTCCCGGGCTCACGGCTCGCCGCCGGTGCGAGCCCCGCCGCGTCAGCTCAGCGCCTGAGCGGCGGCTAGCCCAGGGCTAGACCTTCACCCAGAACGGCGGCGTGATGGTGAGGGCGGCCACGTCCAGCCGGTCCTTCCCCAGCGCCTCGCGCGATCTCTGCAGCGCGTCCTCCACGCTGGTCGCGGCGTCGAACCCGAGCCGCACGCACGCGCCCGGGTCCCCGTACGCGGCGAAGATGCGCGAAGCCCTCCGCCGGGCGGGCGCGCAGCGGTACCAGGCGTGGAGCGGGTGGACGCCGTGAAAGCCGAAGCGGCGCTCGTAGCCGCCCACGAACTCCGGGCGGCCGGCGAAGAGTTGCTCGAACTTCTCGTGGATGACCTGCGGTTCGCGCTCCGTCTTGAGCACCCGGTCGTAGAAGTCCTCGTGCGGGCGGTGCACCCGGTCGAAGGACGGGGTGAGCGGGTTGGCGATGACGATGGTGCCGCCCGGCCGGAGCAGCGGCTTCTGCGTGAAGAGGTGGTAGACGGACCCCAGCGCCAGCTCCGCCGCGAGCACCGGGTTCTGGCCGCTCCGCACCGAGCCCGGCCCCACGTCCGGCAGCCCGACGAGCAGCACGTCCACCTCCTCCTCGGCGGTGACCTCGTGCTGGCGGCGGAACACGGCGCGGGCCTTTGGCGCGACCTCCGCGGGCGGCCCGAAGCCGAACCAGAGCGGCCGGTAGTTCGCGCGCAGCAGGCGCGCGGCGCGGTGCCGCACCGGCGTGGGAAGCGAGTTCCACATCTGCAGCGGCCGGGTCAGGCTGGCCGTGGCCCCGCCCTGCACGACCGCCGCCAGCGCCGGCGGCCAGAGGTCGTTGGAGAGCACGGTGGACAGCTGCACCACCTTCACCTTCGAGAGCAGCACCTCCGCCACGCGCTCGTGCGCGCGCACCAGCGCGGAGCCGGGCAGGAAGGGAGCGTCCTCGGCGAAGGCGGCGGGGGTGACCAGCCCGCGGACCGTCTTGTACCCGAGCGCCCCGCACACCAGCGGGTACGTCCCCGTCATCAGCGGCATGGAGACGACGTTGAGGTGCACCACCAGGTCCGCCTCGGCCAGCGCCCGGTTCACCTCCACCGGGAGGCCGTCCACCTCCCCGATGCGCTCGAGCTGGGCGGTGGACTCCGCGTCGTGGCACGCCACCGGGTGCGCGGCCAGCACCTGCTCGCCCAGCACGTCCGCCAGCTCCACCGGGCGCCACTGCCGCGAGAGGCCGTTGGCCACCAGGACCTTCACCTGCGCGGGGCGGATGCTCTTCCGCTCCAGCTGGTTCAGCACCACCTCGAGCATGTCGGCGCGCGGGTCGTGCGCTGGCGGCGGCACCGGGAGCGACAGGTCGTCGATCAGCACCGTCACCCGCGTCTCGGCGGTGAGCAGGTCGGCCAGGGGTGGGCCGCTCACCGGGCCCGCGATGGCCCGGAGGATCGCCGCCTTCGCGTCGTCCAGCGGCACCTGCGCGCGCAGGGGGAGGAGGATGCGGGCCTCCTCAGGGAGGTCCACCACCCGGAGGTCGAAGCCGCTCATGATCAGGCTGCTCGGCACGCGTCGTCTCAGGTCGCTTCGAGTCTTTTCGAGTCCTTCAGTTCCTTCTAGTCCGCTAGAGCGGACTTTGCACTAGGAAAGATCGCGCGAACCCTTCGCCTGCGCCCGGGCCGCCACCTTGGGGACGACCTCCTCACGCCAGCGCTTGCAGGCGGCCACGAGTTTCTCGACGTCCTTCTTGAGCTTCGCCGCGGCAGGCGCGGCCGGGTACGCGCGCGAGAGCAGCACGCTCTTCGACGGCGCCTGGTAGTCGAACGCCCCGCCGCCCTTGTCCTCGCCCTTCTCCACGGCGCGGAACGCTTCCAGGACCGCCGGCTTGGGCATGGCGCGGAAACGGTACACGAGCGCCATCACGCTCAGCGTGCCCGCCTCCGGGAGATATTCGAAATAGAGCGCTTCCTCGCCGATGGACACGCCGCCCACGTTCTTGGGCGACAGCCCCTTCGTCTTGGCGGACGGATCGATCGCCTGGACCAGCGCCTGGACCGTAGCGACCGCCTCGTCCCGGGTCACCAGCCGCCGCCGCCGCCACCACCGCCGCCGCCGGTGTTGGTGTTCGGCGGCCGCCACTGGGCCATGTACTTGTCCCAGCCGTGCGCGCTGAACGGGTTCCAGGTGTTGAACTTCCGCACGTCCGCGCCGGCGCCGGGGTGGGACCAGGGCGCGCCCACGCCCAACAGCTGCGGCACCACGTCCGCGCGGTTCACGTAGTGGGTGTAGGCCGGGCCGTCCGGGAAGTTGCCGCCGGCGCCCGCGAAGGTCTCCACGGTGAGCTTGCTCAGCAGCTTCTCCGCCTCCGGCTTGCTCATCCCGTCCTCGAGCATCAGCCGGTTCTTCGCGTCGGAGATGGCGCGGTTCACGATGGCGCCGCCCTGCGAGTACCCGGCGATGTGCAGCGGCTGGCCGGACTTGAGCGTGTCGTGGATCAGGTTGGCGAGCTGGTCGGAGGCCGGGTTCTTGCCGATGTCGAACTTGTCGCCCGCCGTCTGGAGGATGTCTTTGATGCCGCCCTCGGTGGCGTTGTAGATGCCGACCACCTGGTTGCCGCTGACGTTGGCCAGCTTCTGCATCTCGCCGGCGACGCCCGACGGCTTGGCGCCGATGCCGTTGACGAAGACGGTCAGGCCCTTGGGCTCGCCGTTCTGCGGCTTGATGGCCGGGATGTCCTTCAGCGAGTTGCTGGCCGGGTTGAACAGCTGGCCGTTGGCGCCCAGGTACATCCCGTCGTAGGCCTTGGGCGACTTGCCGGCCTGCTCGGGGACGGCGGCCGCGCGCGCTGGGGCGGCGGTGGGGGCGCTGGAAGCGCTGGGGTTCGTGGCTGGCGAGGAGACCGCACGGGCGGCGGAGTCGATGCGCATCATTGGGAAACTCCAGGAAGGCCTGGGGATAGGCACCCCGATTATCTGGTCGCCCGCACATGTGGTTTCAGGCCCTACTGCCAAGACACTTCACAGTGCGCCGTATAGACTTCTCGTGTGTCGGCAGACATTTATGCGCAGATCGCCCAATTGGCGGCCGAAGGCCGGGCCTTCGTCGTCGCCACGGTGATCGAGTCCGCCGGATCGACCCCACAAAAACCAGGTTCCAAGATGGTGATACTCCCGGACGGCTCGCTCCGGGGGACCGTGGGCGGTGGGGCGATCGAACTGCAGATCACCGACGCCGCCAAGGCGCTGCTCGGCGCGCCCGGCGAGACCTCCCGCGTCATCGAGACGCACCTCACCCATGACCTGGGGATGTGCTGCGGCGGGAAGATGAAGGTCTTCCTGGAGAAGCACGCGGCCCAGGACCGGCTCTGGGTCTTCGGCGCCGGGCATGTGGCGCGGGAGCTGGCGGCGCTCTCCCGGACGGTCGGCTTCCACGTCACCGTAGTGGACGAGCGCGCCGAATGGGCCTCCCGCGAACGCTTCCCCACCGCCGACGCGCTGGTGCTCCGCCATCCCGCCGACGTCGCGCGCGAGCTGGCCGGCGGCCCGGACTGCTACTTCTGCATCACCACGCACGACCACCCGCTGGACCAGGCCGTGCTGGAGGCGCTGCTGGACAAGCCCGCCGCGTACCTCGGCGTCATCGGCAGCCGGCGCAAGGCGGAGCGCTTCAAGATGCGCCTGTCCGCCGCCGGCTTCTCGACCCAGCAACTGGAGCGCGTCCGATCGCCCATGGGCGTGCCCATCGACGCGCTCACGCCCGCGGAGATCGCGGTGTCCATCGTGGCCGAGCTGATCGCCACGCGGCGGAAAGGCGTTCAGCGCCCGGCGTCAGCGCCGGCGTCCGCCCCCTCGACCAGCGGCACGTCCAGGACCGGGTAGCGCCCCGCGTCCGGCAGGTCGAAGTGCCACCACTCCATGGAGTTGGGCGTGAAGCCCTCGGCGGTCATCGCCTCGCGCAAGATCTCCCGGTGCACGCGCGACACCACCGTCCCGCCTCCGTAGCCCTGGTGCGCGGCGGGGCTGAAGGTGTCGAACGGGGTGGGCATCTCCACCCAGCCGCCGTCCAGGTCCGCCAGCGTGATGTCCACCGCCGCGCCGCGGTTGTGGTTGGAGCCCTTGTACGGGTTGGCCACGTAGCCGGGCTTGGGGAGGATCTTCCACATCTGGAACTGCACCGAGCGCGGCCGGAAGCAGTCGTACGCGCGGAGGCGGTAGCCCTTGGGCTCCAGCGCCTTCGACGCCCGCGCCAGCCGCGCCGCGGTGTCGGGGAGCAGCAGGCAGCGCGCGCCGTCCGGGTAGACCTTCTGGTGGAGGAAGTTGTCCGGCGTGGCGTAGCGGAGGTCCAACGTCAGCCCCGGCACCACCTTCGTCGCATCCACCAGCGGCGCAACCCCGGCGAGGACCAGCGGCGCCACCACCCACAGCGCTTTCATGACGTCCCCTCGGCGTAGACGGTGGGGTCCTTCACGCCCGCTTGTTCGAAGCCGCGGCGCCGGAGGAGGCAGCTGTCGCAGCGCCCGCACGCGCGCCCGAGCGCGTCCGGGTCGTAGCAGGAGTGGGTGAGCGCGTAGTCCACGCCCAGCCGCGTGCCCTCGCGGATGATCTCCGCCTTGGTCATCCGGGAGAGCGGCGCGTGGACGGTGAAGCGGGCGCCCTCCACGCCGGCCCGGGTGGCGAGGTTGGCGAGCGACTCGAAGGCGCGGATGAACTCCGGGCGGCAGTCGGGGTAGCCGGAGTAATCCACCGCGTTGACGCCGATAAACAGGTCGGTCGCGCCCAGGGTCTCCGCCAGCCCCAGCGCCAGCGCCAGCAGCACCGTGTTCCGCGCCGGGACGTACGTCTCCGGGATGCCCTGGCCCATGGCGGATTCGCTGCGGTCCTTGGGCACCGGGATGTCCGCGGTGAGCGCCGATCCGCCGATGGCGCGGAGGTCCATCCGCACCAGCCGGAAGTCCTGGACGCCCATCGCGGACGCCACCCCCCGCGCGCGGTCCAGCTCCACCGCGTGCCGCTGCCCGTAGGCCACCGCCAGCGCCACCGGCTCGAAGCCCCGCGCCTTCGCCATGGCCAGGCAGGTGCTGGAGTCCAGCCCTCCGGAGAGGAGCACGACCGCCTTCTTCACTGCCGGCTCCCTTCGAGGTCGAAGACCATGGTGCACGTCGGGCACGCCCGGTCGCCCGCCGCGTGGATGGTGTCCACCAGCTTGCCGCAGCTCCGGAACGCCTCGAAGTGGTCGAGGCGCCAGCCGGGCGGGACGATGCCCGCGTCCGGGTCGACCGGGATGGAGCCCGGGGCGAGCGGGTCCTCCGGGCAGGCCCCACCCAGGGCCTGGTTCTGGGTGGAGGTGATGGGCGCGACGTAGAGCTGCTCGTCCACGCCCGCGTCCCCGCACAGCTCGAACACCCGCGGCGCCGACTGGAACGAGAGGAGGAGCCGCCCGTCGAAGCCGGCGTCGCGGACGAACTCCCCGAGGGTCAGCCACTTGACGGTGCCGTCGTCCTCCCCGGAGTAGATGGCGAGGAAGGTGAAGCTGGCGTCGGAGGCGGGGACCTCCTTGTACCCGGCGTCCCGGCACTGGTCCACGCCGCCGGGCGCGGGCCTGGCTACGAAGGAGAAGGTGACGATCTCCCGGCCCGGGTACGTGTGCTGCATGGGGCAGGAGATGATGGTGACGGCGGCGGCGGCGAACAGCACCGCGGCGCCGAGGCGAGAGGCGCGCATCGTTCGGAAGGGCAAAATAGCCGCCGCGCGCTAGAGGGTCGACAGCGCCTTGCGGGCGATGGCGGAGAAAGCGTCACTCTGGCGGAGCACCGCCGCCGCGTCGACCTTGCGCGGATCGCCCCCGCGCACCAGCGGGTCCAGGTGGGCCAGCACGCGGGACGCCGCCAGCGAGGCGGGAGCGGCGGCGAAGGCGTCCTCGGCGGCCTTGAGGAAGCCTCCCGGGACCGGGCCCGACGCGCGGAGGGCGATGCCCTGGTCCGCCAGCGCCAGGCCCAGCGCCACCAGGTACACCAGCTCCGCCTGGCCGAAGATGGCGAGCGCGCCGGCGCCCAGCACCAGCTCGGTGGGGGTGACCAGGTACGCCTCCACGCCGCCGCGCGGGTCCAGCAGCACCGAGACGCTGGAGGCCGCCAGCCCCGCCAGCGACGGCTGCAGCGCGGCGTGCAGCCGCGGCATCTCCTCGGCGGTGAGGCGCGCCAGCCCGGGCGGCGCGGGGTGGTCGAAGGCAGGCGGGAAGATCACCAGCGGGTTGAGCGCGGGCAGCGGGGCGGCGGCGGCGCTCCCGGTGAGCGCGGCGCCGAACCCGTCCACCAGCCTGGCCGGCTCCGGCCTCCCGGCGTGGCCGAGCGCCTCGGCGAAGAGCGTCCAGGCGTCCGCGTCGGTGAGGTCCCGGCCCAGCAGCGCCGGCCACATCTTCACCGCGGTCGCCGCGCCGTCCCGGTCGCCGGAGAAGCGCTCCGCCAGCATCCGTTGCGTCACCGGCGACGGGTCGATCCACTCCTTCAGGAGCCGCTCGGTGAGCGCCACCGCGGGCACCAGGAGGCTCGCCTCCAGGTAGCCGTGGAGCACCTGCTCCTGCTCCTCGATGGTCTGGGCGGCCTTCTCCCGGAGCGAGAGCGACTCCGCCACCCGGCCCAGCTCGCCCGCCAGCCGCGCCCGCTCGCGCAGCACCTCCGGCGACTGGGTCAACAGCGCCAGCTCGCGCAGCGCCTCCTCGCGCTTGCCCAGCTTGACGTAGGCGGCGGCGATGGCGGGCCGGCGCTCCATCAGCGCCTCATCCCCGTAGGCCTCGCGCACCTGGGCCGCCAGCGACACCAGCCGGTCCGGCGCCTCGTCGGTGCGCGCCATCGACAGCAGCTGGCGGGCGGCGGCGGCCAGGCCCGGGTCGCGCGCCAGCGCCTGCTCGAACGCGGCGCGCGCCTTCGCCTCGGAGTCGGGGACCCGGAGGAGCAGCTCGCCCAGCTCCAGCTCCAGCGCGGCGCGCGCCTTCGGGTCCTCCTCCAGCGGGACCAGCGCCTGCAGCGTCGTGGCCGCGTCGGCCAGGTTCCCCTGCAGGCGGTCCAGCGCCACCTTCTCGCCCAGCAGGACCTTGCGGCGCGCGGGGACGGCGGCGGCGACCCGGTCCAGCGCGGTGCGCAGCAGCGGCCCGCCCGAGAAGCGCGCCTGGGCCAGCACGAAGTCGAGGATGTCCGCGTCCTCCGCGCCCAGGTCCTTCTCCAGCGAGGCGCTCACCGCGGCGGCGGCCTGGCCCCGGCCGGCCAGCTTCTCGAAGGCGCGGCGGCGCACCGCGGGCACGAACCGGCCGAGCGCGATCTCCTCCAGCAGCGCGGCGGCCAGGTCCCGGTCCATCCGCTCCACCGCGGAGGCCAGCCGCAGCATCGACTCGCCGTCGCCCCTCTGCCGGACCTCCTGGGCCAGGCGGTGGACGTGCGCCTCCTCCAGGCCCTCCGCGCCGCCCTCCACCAGCGCCCACAGCGCGTCGCGCGCGCGGTCCTTGTCCCTGGCCCGGTCCGCCAGCTCCAGCGCGCGGGCGAAGCGGCCGGAGCCCATGGCCGGTTCGAAGGCGATGTCCAGCGCGCGCCCCGGCTGGCCCAGCGCGGAGAGCCGGTCCGCGGCGGCGTCCGCGGTGAGCAGCGCCGGGTGATCGCGCGCCACCCGCTCCAGCAGCTTCGCCGCCTGCTCCTGGTCCCCGGACGCCTCGAACGCGTCCGCCGCCTCCACCAGCAGCCCGCCGCGCGCCTCCACCGGGGACTGTTCGGCGGCGCGGACCAGGGCAGCGCCCTCGCGCCCGCGGTCGCCCAGCTCGCGCCAGGACGACGCCGCCAGCACCAGCGCCTCCACCGTGGGCCGCAGCTCCGCGGCGCGGGAGGCCAGCTGCGCCGCCCTGGACGCCTCGCCGGCCGCCTTGGCCGCGCGCGCCCCCAGGAGCAGGAAGTCCGCCCGTTCGTCGCCGGAGGCCAGCTCCGCCCGCGCCTCCAGCACCCTGGCCAGCGCGGCGTGGTCCTCGGTCCGGGCCAGCAGCGCGGCCAGCTTCTCCACCGCCTCGCGGTAACCGGGCGACTCCGGGCCGCCGTCGAAGATCGCGGTCAGCGCCTTGCGGGCCACGTCCGTGAGGCCCAGCTCCTGCGCCACCCCGGCCAGCTCCAGCCGCAGCGCCCCGCGCCGCTCCGGTTCGCGCGACACCTGGACCATCTGCGCCAGCGAGCGGGCCAGCCCGGCCAGGTCGCCCCGGCGGCGCTGCTCGTCCGCCACCGCCGCCAGCGCCTCCGAGCTCTCCGGGTCCAGCTCGCCGGCCCGCCGCCGCAGCTCGAAGGCGCGGTCGCGGTCGCCCAGCTCCGCCTCGGTCACCTTCGCGGCCTGCAGCAACAGCTCCGCCGCCGTCTTGCCGCCGATGGCGGTGGCGCTCCGCTCGTACGCCTCCAGCAGGTCGCCGTGGCGCCCCAGCTTGCGCAGCGCCTGGACGGTGCGCTCCATCACCCGCTCGTCGGCGGGGCGGAGGCGGGAGAGCGGCAGCAGCGCGTCCACCGCCTTCGAAGGGTCGTCGAACAGCTCGGCCGCGCGGCGCAGCAGCGCCTCCGCCTCCTCGCCCTGGGTGCCAGTGGCCAGCGCCAGCGTGGTCTTGAACAGGCCCGGCGTGTCGCCGGTGCGCGAGTGCACCTCCGCCAGCAGCGAGAGCGCCTCCCGACCGCGCTTGCCGTTGGGGTCCAGCACCACCACGGTGCCGAAGGCGTCCGCCGCGTCGTGGTACGCGCCGCCGGCGAGCGCCGCGTGCCCCAGCCGCAGCCCGCTCTTGAGCCGGACGTTCAGCGGGAGGGCGACCCCGCCGTACTCCATCAGCTTCCGGTCGTACGGCTGCGCCGCCTTCGGTCCGCCCGCCTGGGCGGCCAGCTCCGCGCGGGCGGTGAGCGCTTCCATGTCGTCGCTCACCAGCTCCAGCAGGTCGTCGAAGGCCTGGGCCGCGAGGAGCTCCTCACCCGCGCGCAGCAGCGCGTTGGCGCGCTCGCGCAGGAGCGGGAGCCCTTCCTCCAGCGGCACTGCCAGGGCGCGCGCGTGGAGCACCGCGGAGAGCTTCCGGACGTCGCTCTGGGACCGCTCGCGCGCCACCTCGTAGGCGCGCTCGTCCTGGGGCGCCTTCTCGAACGCGCGGGTCTCGCACAGCGCGGCCTGCTCCTCCGCCCCCGCCCGGCGGAAGGCGTCCGCCGCCTCCAGGAACGCCTCCGACGCGGGGACGCCGTCCTGCGTCCCGGCGCGCCGGAGCAGCAGCGCCGCCAGCGCCTGGTGGTCCCGGACCTTCTCGAGGTGGGCGCGGTGGCGCGCGTAGGCCGGCGCGGCGAACGGGTCGGCCGCCAGCACCAGCGCGTCGAACTCGGCGCCCTCCTCGGCGCGGCCGGCCTGGTAGAGCAGATCGGCGATCTGCCCGGTGAGCGAGGCGTCGTCCGGCGACAGCGCGCGCGCCGCCAGCAGCGCCGCCGCCGCCGCGTCCGGGCGCCGGGCCCGCTCCGCGTACAGCTTCGCCGCCTGCTTGTAGCGCGCCGCCCGTTTCGCCGGCTCCTTCTCCCTCGCGGCCTGCTCCTCGTAGAACGCGGCCAGGTCGTTCACCCGGTCGTCGCGCTCGAACAGCGCCTCCAGGAACGACTGCGCCTCCGCCAGCGACGGGTCGCTCCGGAGCGCCTCGCGCGCCGACGCCTCGGCCTTCTCCGGCGCCGCCAGCTCCGCGTCGTAGAGGCGGGCCATGTCCAGCTGCGCGGCCGCGCGCTCCTTCGGCGTGCCCAGAAGCGGGACCAGCCGCTCCAGCCAGCGCGCCTGGCCCGCGCCGTCCGAGCGCCGGGCCGCCAGCGCCTGGCCCTCGCGGCAGGTGACCGGGTCCGCGCGCAGCTCGAAGCTCCGCTCCAGCGCGGAGGCGGCGGCCTCCAGGTCCAGCTTCTTCTGGGCGTAGAGGTCCGCGCGGCGCCGCTCGACGGAGGCCGCGGCGGCGGCGTCCTTCTGGCCCTCGTGGAGGTCGCGCACCGAGGCGAGCGTGGACAGCGCGTCGTCCACCCGGCCGGACGCCTCGGACAGCCGCGCCTGCTCCTCGCCGTAGGAGATGGCCTGGGCCACCTCGCCCCGCTCGCGCGCCATGGCGCCCAGGCGAGACAGCTGGTCGATCAGCTCGGCGGTGCGGCCGGCCTCCCGGTACAGGCTCGCCAGGCGGACCCGGAGCGGCTGCGGGTCGGCCGACATCTCCGCGGCCTTGAGCAGGATGCGGCCGGTGAGGTCCACGTCCGCCAGCTCCGCCTTGGCCCGTCCCGCCAGGTCCTGGAGGAAGGCGGCGGTCTGCTCGGAGGGCGAGCGCTTCTGCGCGTGGGCGAAGAGGAGGTCCACCGCCTCGCGCGGGCTGCGGCGGGTGACGATGGACGCCAGCCGGTCCACCACCTGTGTCGAGAGCGGGCGCTCCGCCATCACGCGCCGCAGGGTGCGCTCCGCCAGCACCACCTCGCCGCCCTGCTCCGCCAGGTCCGCCAGCGACAGGCCGATCTCCTCCGAGCGGTCCGGGGCGTCCTCGAAGTCGGCGGCGGTGAAGAGCTTCTCGTACAGCGGCAGCGCCTCCTGCGCCGCGCCGCGCAGGTAGAGCAGCTTCGCCACCGCGTACAGCGCCTCGCCCTCCGGCGCCTGGAGCTGCAGCGAGCGACGCGCCATCCGCACCGCCAGCTTCGCCTCGCCCGCCTCCTCGGCGCGCCGCGCCCCGCCCAGCAGCAACGCGGCGCCCTCGGCGGCGGAGAGCGATTCGGCGGCCTCCTCCAGCAGCTCGGACGCCTTCTTCACCTCGCGCTTGTCGAACAGCAGCCCGGCCAGGAGCCGCCGCGCCTCCACCGAACCGCGGTCGGCCTGCACCGCGCGCCGCAGTGCCGCTTCCGCGGGCCCGGTGAGCGAGAGTCTCTCGAGGTAGAGCTTGCCCAGCTCCAGCGCCAGCCGGCCCGCGTCCTGCTTCGAGGCGGCGTCCAGCTCGACGGCCAGCAGCTCCGCCAGCGCCTCCCAGTCCTCCAGCGCGGCGAGCAAGCGCTTGAGCTGCGCGGTGGCGGCGGCGTTGCGGGGCGACAGGTCCAGCGCGGCGGACAGCGCTTCGGCGGCGTCGCTCGGCCGCCCGCCCTGCTCCAGCAGCTCCGCGCGCCGCATCTGCGCCTCGAAGCGGCGCTTGGCAGGGCCCTGCGAGCCGGCCTTCTCGAACGCCTCGGCCGCGGCGAGCGGCTCGGAGAGCCCTTCCAGCGCCTCGCCCAGGCCGAAGTGCGCCTCGCACAGGTCGGCGATAGGCAAGGAGAGCGCGGCGCAGGCGGCGAAGCCCTCGCGCGCCGAGCGGAGGTCCCCCGCGATGAGCCGGGCGCGGGAGAGTGAGAGGAGTCGCGAGCCGGCCACGTCCGAGAGCGACGGCTCGCGGGCCACCGCGGTCTTCCAGGCGGCCAGCTCGCCGGCCTCGTCACCCGCCTCCTGCGCCAGCTCGGCCACCCGGCGCAGCAGGTCGCGGGGCGCGTCGGCCAGCGCCGCGGCTTCCTGGAGATCGGCCCGGGCCTCGGAGAGCCGGTTCTGGCTGCGGTGGAGCGCGGCGCGGTCCTCGAGGAGCCGGACCCGCTCTTCGCCCGAGCTGGCGCCGAGCAGCACGCCGATCAGGTCCATCCGCTCGCGCGCCTCGGTGGCGTCGGTGGGGACGCGCGGGAGGAGGCGGAGCAGCATCCGCGCCGCCCAGGGGTTGCCCGGCTCGCGCGCCAGCATGCTGCGCAGGGCGTCCGAGGCGGCGGTGGGCCGGCCCAGCTCGATGGACAGCTCCGCGTACTCGCGCAGCGCCTCCTGCTGCGCGTCACCCTTGAGCCGGGGCCAGAGCTCTCCGGCGAGGTCGCAGAGCGCCTCCTTGTCTCCCGCGCGCCGGTGGAGGTCCGCCAGCTCCTGCTGCGCCTTCACGTCGTCCGGGCGCTGCTGGACGTAGAAGGCCAGGTGCTTGCGCGCCGCCTCGAGCTGGTTGGCGTGGACGGCCGCGCGCGCGGCCAGCCGGGACGCCTCCAGCTTGTCCGGCCCGGCCAGGACGTCCGGGTCGCCTTGCTTGACCTGGAGCGCGGCCTCCAGGTCGGCGAGCGCCGCCCAGGCGTTGGTCTCCAGGGCGAGGCGCGCGCGGCGCATGCGGGCGAGCGCGAACGAGGGGTCCTTCTGCACCGCCTGGGCGAGGTAGCTCTCCTCGCGCGCGGTGCCGGCGGCGAGGTCGGCGGCCTTGACGAGCAGGCGCGACCCGGCGCGAGGCTCCGGGTGGAGCGCGGCGCGGCGGGCGAGCAGCTTGGCCGCCTCCAGCCGGTTGCCCGCCTCCAGCTCGGTGGCGGACATCAGCTCCAGGATCTCCGGAGCGCGCTCGCCCTCCGGAGACGCCTCCAGCGCGGCGTTGAGGCGCACCAGCGCGGCGGCGGACTCCTTCAGCTCCATCAGCGCCTGGGCGCTCTGGAAGTAGAGCGGCGCGGCGGCATCCGGGCGGCCGGCGGCGGCGACCGCCTTGGCGCGCTCCGCCCACAGCTCGGCCAGCGCCCGGGTGTCGCCCGCCTCGCGGTGCAGCGCCTCCAGCCGCGCAGCCAGCTCGTCGTCCAGGCGGCGCAGGGGGAAGGCCTTGCCGTAGTGCTCGCGCGCGGCGTCGCGGTCGCCGAGGAGGTCGCACGCCTTGCCCAGCCGGGCGTGCACCTCGGCGAAGCGCTCGGGCGGGGCCTGGCGCGGGAGGGCGGAGAGCAGCTCGGTGAGGGCCCGGCGCGCGTGGTCCGGCCGGTCGCAGCGGATGGAGAGGTCCGCCAGGTCGATCAGGATGCCCTGGTCCGGCGAGAGGCGGGCCGCCTTCTCCATCGCCACCAGCGCCTCGCCCACCCGGCCCAGCCGCAGCTCCAGCACCTGGGCCATCTCGCGCAGCGCAGCGGCGGCGAGGCGGCGGTCGTTGTGCGCCTCGGCGACGCGGGCGCGCACCTCCAGCGCGGCGGCCAGGCCCGGCATGTCGGCGCGGCGGCGGTGCAGCCCGCACAGCTCGCCGATGGAGGCCAGGTCCTCCGGCTCCAGCTTGAGCACTTCGGACAGCGCCCGGGTGGCGAGGTCCAGGTCGAAGGTGAGGTCGCGCGCGCCCACCGCCAGGCGGCGGTAGAGGCGGGCGCGCTCGCGGGAGTCGGCGGTGAGCTGCGCCAGGCCTTCGAGGCAGCGGCAGAGCTGCGCGCCGTCGCGGCGCCCTTCGGCCAGCGAGAGCAGCGCCTCCAGCGCGGTGCGGTTCTTGCCGTCCACCTCCAGCGCGGCGACGAGCAGCTTCTCCGCCTTCTCGGACTGGTTGAGGCGGGAGCGGTACAGCTCGCCCGCCTCGGCCCAGAAGGCGGCGCGGCGGATCGGGTCGTCGGTGACGGCGGCCGACTTCTCGCACGCGTCGGCCAGCTCCGCCGCCCGGCCGGAGGCGCGGAAGTACGGGATGAGCTCCTCCAGCGCGGCCATGTCGCGCGGGTCCAGCCCGAGCGCGGCTTCCAGATGCTCCTTGGCCTTCGCCGGGTCGCCCAGGCGGGTGCGGTAGAGGCGGGAGAGGGCGTGGTGCGAGGCGTGCGCCGCCTTGCGGATCTCCTCGGTGCGCGGGGCCGGCCCGGCCAGCTCCACCGCCTGCTGGTAGCCCTGGACGGCCTCCTGCATCTTGCCCAGCGCCTCGGCGGTGCGGGCGGCCAGGAAGTGCGGCTCCGGCTCCGCGGGCATCAGCGAGACGGCCTCGCGGTAGCGGAGCAGCGCGTTCTCGCCCTGCTTGAGGCCCTCCTCCCAGATGCGGCCGGCGAGGACGTTGGCGCGGCCGATGCGGTCTATTTCGTGGCGGGCCAGGGCCACCTCGCGGAGGCGGTCCAGGGCCTTGAGGCCGCGGAGGTGCTCGCCGGCGCGCCAGCACAGGTCGCCCAGGTGGTAGAGCGCCTCGGGGTGGTCCGGCTGGAGCTTGAGCGCGGCCTCGCAGTGGAGGCGGGCGCCGGCGACGTCGTCCTCCGTCTCCGCGCACAACCGCGCCATGTGCACGTGCGCGTCGGCGGCCTCGGCCGGGTCGCGCGCCAGGGCGGCGATGCGGCGGTAGGCGCGGATGGCGCCGGCGCGGTCCTTGGCCAGGTCCGAGGAGCGGGCCAGCTGTTGGAGGGACGGGAGGTGGTCCGGCTTGAGGCCGAGGAGCTCGTGGAGCGCGCGCACCGCCATCTGCGGGGCGTGGTCGCGCGCCGAGCGGGCGGCGGACTCGGCGGCGAAGAAGGCGGAGGCGTCCTCGGCGTTCTTGCGGGCCAGGGCGCAGAGGGCAAGGTAACGCTCGGCGGCGCGGGCGTGCTCGCCGCGGCGCTCGCGCACCACCGCCTCCGCCCAGAGCGCGCAGGCGCTGCGCTCGCGGCGGCGCTGCACGGAGGCGGCCACGTCCAGGGCCAGCTCGTGGGCCTGCGGGTCGGCGACGAGGAGGGTGAGGAGGCGTTCGGCGGCGAAGGGGTGGGCTTCGGAGACGTCGCCCAGCTTGAGATACGCCTCGCGGGCTTCGGCGAGCTTCCCTTCGGAGACGAGCGATTCGGCGTCGGCGAAGGCGCGGGCGCCCTCCAGCGCGAGGAGCAGCTCTTCGTCCGGGGAGGAAGGCGGGGGGAGGCCGCCGGAGGAGAAGCGGAGCTTGAGGCCCTGGGAGGAGACCTCAGCGGTGGAGAGGCGGGCGGTGTCGAGGGTGGGGACCTTGTAGCCGCGGCTGACGGCGGCGAGCTGGCAGAGCGGCGGGAGGAGACGGGTGCCGAAGCCGGTGGCGCCGCGGAGCTCCACCTCGGGGAGGAATTCGAGGTCGCGGACCGCCCGGGAGAGGGCGACGGCGAGCTGGGAGGCGGGGGTGGCGGTGAAGCCGTAGAGGCGGACGTCGTAGACGTAGACGGCGAGGCGTTCGCCGTCGCCGTCGAAGGCGACCTTGAAGGTGAGCGGGGTGCGCTCGGCGCTCTTCATCCGCGCCTGGCCTTCGAGGTAGCCGGGGCGGAAGTGGAGCTTGAGGTCCTCCAACTCCGAGAGCTTCGAGGAGAGGTCCGCGACCTTGCGGGCGATCAGCTCCGAGTCGACCTTCAGCTCCAGGAAGCCGAAGTGGAGCTGCTTGCGCTGGTAGCGGGAGGGGCCGCCGGAGAGGTTGAACGGGAAGGAGACGTCGGGGATCTGCAGCCCGAAGTCGGTGATGGTGAGGCCCGGCGCCACCGGGAGCGAGGGGAAGCCCACGAACGCGCGGCGATCGACCAGGCGGAGCATGGGCCCGCCGTCCGCGCCCGCGGCGGCGGCATTGGCCGCTTCCGTGCTCTGTTCCCGGTCCGTCGCCATGGGGTGGGGAGGGGCGACGATAACACCGGGGATAAGCCCCCAAAATTCCCGGACATTTGGTGGGTTGTGGGGGAGGCGGGCGGGCGTTCACCCGGCGCGCAGGCCTGTTCAGGTGCAGGTGGTTCCGATCACGCGTTTGGGAGAAAGTACGCGCCCCCGTGTTCCAGCCGGACTCGCTGGTCCTGGACGGACGCTTCCGCGTGGTGCGCCTGCTCTCCGAGGGCGGGATGGGCGAGGTGTACCTCGCCGAGCAGGTCTCCCTCGGCCGGAAGGTCGCGCTCAAGCTGCTGCGCGCGGACCTGTCCAACCAGCGCCAGGCAGGCGAGCGCTTCCGCCGCGAGGCGCACCTCCTCTCCAGCGTGGAGCACCCGGCCGTCGTCCGGGTCATCGACTTCGGGGAAACCGAAGGCCGCCCAT
>DATBSS010000658.1:0-3241 GCA_036559665.1 Myxococcaceae bacterium | reverse complement strand
GATCCACGCGGCCCGGCGTCCTACTTCCCCTTGCCGGCGGCCGGGCGGCAAACGACGAAAACGGCACTCTGGGAGCCCGTCCGCCTCGTCGGACACCGGGCCACCCCGGGCGAGCCGGGGATGGACCGGTGTCCTAGCAGCGCTCGGGAGAGATCGAGCGGCGACCGAGATCGCCGGGAGATCGATCGCTCTCGTCGAGGCGGCGAGACAGGTGTGGACGGCGACCGGGCGGTGAGCGATCTCGTGGTTGCGAAGCCGATCTCGACCACCCACCACACCGGCGCCACGGCCATCATCACCCGCTCGCGGGGGGCCGTCCAGGATGCGCCGTGGAGGCGCCCGATGCCGATGTACCGCCCGGACCAGCGTTCGTTCCTCGACCTGCAGCGAGAGGAGGTGCAGAGGGTGGAGCAGGGCACGCTGGTGTGGCTGCTGGTCCGGTACCGGGACGCGGTGTTGCCGGAATGGCTGACGCGCGGCTGGACCCGCGGGAAGGGTCGGCGTGGCCGGAAGGCGTGGCCGGTGCAGGCGGTCCTGGCGCTGGCGCTGCTGCGGTGGAGCGAGGGCGGGATGAGCCGCCTGGGCGCGTGTCGACGGGCGAAGACGGACGGGCTGTGGCGCTACGCGATGGGGCTGCCGGTCAACGGGAAGACGCCGACGGAGAAGACGGTGCGGGAGGTGGAGGCGTGGCTGCTGCAGGAGCACGAGGGGAGCGGCGTGACCCGGCTGGAGGCGTGGTGGGAGCACGTGGTGCACGTGGCCCTGTGGAGCGCGAGGGCGCGGGGCTGCCCGGCTCCGAGGTGGTTCATGGACAGCACGCCGATGTGGTGCTTCGGCGCCGTGCTGGACACCATCCGGCTGCTGGGAGACGGGCTTCGCCGGCTCGGCCGCGCATGGGCGCAGGCGACGGACTGCTCCCTGAAGGCCGTCGCGACCGCGTGGGAGCTGCCGCTGCTGACGGCGGAGAGCACGAAGGGATGGCTGCGACTGGACTGGTCGAACGCCGAAGCGCGCTCGTCGGCCGTCTCGGACCTGGTGGACGCGGTGCTTCGGGTGTCGGGCAGGGTCAAGGCTGGCCTCCGCGAGCTCGGCGAAGCGGACCGTCGGCGGGTGGCGGACCTCTGCGACCTGCTGCTGCGGGTGGTCGAGCAGGATCTGGAGAAGGACGAGGACGGGCGGTGGCGGGTGGCGCGGAAGGTGGCGCCGGGCCGGATGGTGAGCCTGACGGACCCGGAGGCGGGACACGGGCACAAGAGCCGGTCGGAGAGCTTCTGGGGCTACAAGATCAACGTGTTCGGGGACCTGGCGAGCGGGGTGGTGGCCGCGGTGTCGGTGACGCGCGGCAACGGCCACGACGCGGCGCCGGGGCACGCGCTGGTGGTCGAGGCGCGGCGGATGCGGCTGGAGATCGGACAGGTGCTGGCGGACACGGCGTACGGCGGGATCGAGAACCGGCTGGCGCTGGCGGCGTTGGGGGTGGACGTGGTGGCGCCACCGCCGGGAGGCGCGCGGGAGGAGGGCGAGCGGTTCTCGAAGAACGACTTCGCCATCGACTTCGAGGCGGGGACGGCGACGTGCCCCGCAGGCGTGACGACGGATCAGGCGGAGAAGACGCGAGCGGCGGTACCGACGCAGGCGTTCCGCTGGCCGGTGGCCACCTGCGCGGCCTGTCCGCTGCAGGAGAAGTGTCTTCAGCGGCCCATCCGGCCCGCGAAGGCGGAGGCGGGCGGGCGGACGGGGCGGCCACGGAAGACGGGACGGCGGCTGGTGCTCGACGCGTTCGAGCGCGAGCGGCGGGAGGCGCGCGACGAGTGGCAGGACCCCGAGCGGCGCGAGCTGTACCGCGACCGATCGATGGGGGAGCGGCTCAACGCGCTGCTGGTGCAGCATGGCGCGCGGCAGGCGCGGTCGAGCGGTCGTCCGCGGGCGGACCTGCAAGCCCACCTCATCGGGATGGTGGTGAACCTCGGGGTCCTGGCGCGGAACGTGGCGGAAGCGGAGGCCGAGGAGCGCGCCCGACGAGCGCCACGGCCGCCGACCCGCCGCCAGCGGGCGGTCGCAGCGCAACGGGACCGGGCGGAGCGGGTGGCGGCGCAGCGAGACGCGGCGAGGCAGCTCGCATTGGCGTAGGCGCCGCGCCTCGTCCCCCTGCCCACCGGACGCAGGGAGCTCCCGCCGGAGGCCCCGTCCGCCCATCGCTCACGCGTCAGCGCACCGCGGGACGGAGCCGAGGCAGGGGAGCGCCCAGAGCCACCCGGAGCCACGCGCAGGCCCCAACGGGGCTGCTCGGCAGCCGCCAGCGATCGCGGCCGAGCATGGCGAGGATGGCGAGGACGCGACCTTGCCGAAGGCGGAGACCCGGCGGTAGAACGGCCCGGCGATGGGCAGGACGGGGCGGACGGGCACGGCGCCACGGGGAGGTCGAGGCCCGTGGACGGCGCAGCCCTCGGGCCGCCAACGTGGCTCGGTGTCGACCGCGCCAGGGTGACCGGAGGCGCCGAAGGCGGTCCGACGAAGGAGGACGGAGCGCAGCGAACCCGGAGGGGACCCGGTGCCCCGAAGGGGCAGGCGCCCAGATCGCCCGGAGGACGACCCGAGCGACCGTGCCATCCAGGCCATCCGCCTCAGCCGCCGCGATCTCTCCCGAGCGCTGCTAGAGCGCCGCTCAGGAACCGGGGACCGAGCCCGCTGAGGCAGGCTTGGGCGTGGGGTGCGAGGGCAGGGCGGAGATGACTCGAAAATGAGCCTCCCACCCCTGCCCGGTGCGTCCGAGGGCGCATGCTGTTGGCCTGTAACCGAGGACGCACGCGGCCCACGGCCAAGACCGCCCAGCGGGCGACGGGAGCGGTTCCTGAGCGGTGCTCTAGTTGTTCGCCGGCGCGTACGCCTCGCCCTGGAACTTCTTGACCTCCACGCCCGCCGCCTCCAGGAACGCGGTCGGCAGGACCCCGCCGGCGAGGACGATCACGTCGTCGTTCGGGAGCTCGCGGGTCTTGCCGTCCACCGCGAGGACCACCACGTCGTCGAGGATCTCCCGGGTCTTCGTCGACAGCAGCACCTCGAGCGCGCCGCCCGCCTTGCACTTGTCCAGCCGCTGCTGGTTCTTGGGCTTGATGCGGTCGAACGCGGTGCCGCGGTGCGCGAGCGTCACCTTCGCGCCCGCCTCGGCCAGCGTGCACGCCGCCTCCACCGCCGAGTCTCCGCCGCCGACCACGAGCACGTTCCGACCCTGGTACGGCTC
>DATBSS010000657.1:0-1679 GCA_036559665.1 Myxococcaceae bacterium | reverse complement strand
GACGCGCTGCTGGTCAAGGTGGCCTCGGCGGAGAAGAAGATCGAGACGCAGCCGCAGAGCGAGGGGAAGCGCCGCAAGAAGTAGGGCGCGCCCTCAGGCCTCCAGCGTGTAGAGCTCCACCGGCTCGCTGCGCCCGCGGATCTCCTCGGAGGCGATGAACGAGCCCTGCACCTTCTCCCGCACCTGGCTCCAGGTGGTGTCGGTCAGCAGGACCCGCACCCCGTAGGTCTTGGTCAGCCCCTCCACGCGAGAGGCGACGTTCACCGCGTCGCCGATGACGGTGTACTCGTGCTGGTCCGCGCCGCCCAGCATCCCGGCCGCCACCGCGCCGCTGTGGAGGCCGATGCCGATCTGGAACGGCTCCTGCCCGTGGGCGATGCGGGCGTCGTTCATCTCCCCCACCACCTTGAGCATGTCCTGGGCCGCGCGCACCGCCAGCAGCGCGTGGTCGTCGGTCCGCTCCGGCACGCCCCACACCGCCATCATCCCGTCGCCGAGGAACTTGTTGACCACCCCGTGGTGCCCCTTCACCACCTGGGCCATCTGGGCGAAGTAGTCGTCCAGGAAGGCCAGCACCTCGCGCGGGAGCATGGACTCGCTCATGGTGGTGAAGCCGCGGATGTCGGAGAAGAGGACGGTCACCTCCCGCTGCACCGGCTGCAGCTCGGACTCGCCCAGTTGCATCACCCGCTCCGCCACCTCCGGGGAGAGGAAGCGGGAGAGGTTGTCGCGCCGCCGCAGCTCCAGGAACATCCGCCCCGTCCGCCGGTGGTTGATGATCATCAGCGCGCCGATCGCCGCCAGCGCGCCGCTCACGAAGCCGGCCTGGGTGGGGTCGTACGCGCCGGCGTGGAGGCTGAGCACGAGGTAGCCGGCGATGGCCAGGGCGGTGGCGGCGTAGAGCTGGATCCGCTGGTAGCTGGCCACGTGCAGGCAGAGGGCGATCGCCATGCTCAGCGCCAGCGTCTGGCCCGGCACGGTGCCGTCCACCTGCACCGACCGCCAGAACAACGCCCCCACGAAGAGCAGGTCGGTGACCAGGATGAACGCCTGGGCGCGGGTGGCCTTCACCGGGTCGGGCTTGAGGGTCCGGTAGTTGAGCGCCAGCGCGAGGGCGAACAGCGTGTACGCGACCAACAGCAGCCCGCGCCAGGGGTCGTGGATGACGGCCACGCCGGACAGCCAGCGCGAGAACCCCTGCGCCCAGCCGATGGCGAACATCATCCCGAAGCGGACCCAGGCGATCACCCCGGCCCCGCGGATGGAGCTCTCCACCAGCACCAGCTTCTCGTTCTGGCGGGCGGTGCGCAGCCGGACCAGCGTGGAGTTGCCGGCGGATCCAGCCATCTAGGCGGCCGCACCGGCGGGCGGCGCCACCACGCCACCGGGGATGGGCTCCTTGACCGCGTACACCACCACCCGTTCGGTGCGGCCCTTCACCTGGTCCTCGCCCGCGCGGACGCAGGCGAAGCGGTCCTTCACCAGGGCCCAGGTGGCCTCGCTCACCAGCACGTCCACGCCGTGCGTCTTGGTCAGCCCCTCCACCCGCGACGCCACGTTCACCGCATCGCCAATGACCGTGTACTCGTGCTGCTCCGCGCCTCCCAGCATCCCCGCCGCCACCACCCCGGTGTGGATGCCGACGCCGATGTGGATGGGATCCGCGCCACCGCGGCGCG
>DATBSS010000656.1:0-10124 GCA_036559665.1 Myxococcaceae bacterium | reverse complement strand
TCCTGCCGTTCACGGATCGCAGAAGTTGAATGATGCGCGTCCCGAGACGTCCTCGTTGACTTCGCGCCGGCCAGGCATTGAATCGCCCGGCCGGTATGCCCGCGCTCTTCCCTCGCTGGACCAACACGGTGTCCCGCCTGGTGGCTGGGCTCCTGCTGGCGACGCCGGTGGTGGGGACGGCCGCGCTGATGCTCTACGTGCGCTCCCCCTTCGGGACCGGGCAGTTCACCCCGGTGGAGCAGCCCATCGAGTTCGACCACCGGCACCACGTGGGCGACGAGGGCATCGACTGCCGCTACTGCCACAGCACCGTGGAGCGGTCGCCGTACGCGGGCGTGCCGCCCACCGGCACCTGCATGAACTGCCACTCGCAGGTGTGGAACAAGAGCCCGCTGCTGGCCTACGTCCGCGAGCAATACTTCAACGACCGCCCCATCCCCTGGGCGCGCGTCCACAACCTCCCCGACTTCGTCTACTTCAACCACTCCATCCACGTGAACAAGGGCGTGGGCTGCGCCACCTGCCACGGCCGGGTAGACCAGATGCCGGCGGTGCAGCAGGTCGAACCGCTCACCATGAAGTGGTGCCTGGACTGCCACCGCGCCCCGGAGGAGCACCTCCGCCCGCTGGAGCAGATCACCTCCATGACCTACGCCCGCCAGGCCGAAGACGAGGGCCTCCGGCTGAAGCAGCAGTATTCCGTCCACACCCGCACCAGCTGCACCACCTGCCACCGATGAGCGACCACGGCGCGCCCGAGGATGGATTCAAGCTGCCGGTGTTCGGCCAACCGGAGCCACCGGAGTACTGGCGCAGCGCCGAGGAGCGCGCCGGCGCCCCGGCGTTCCTCGACGCCCTGGACCAGGAGTTCCCGCCCGGCGCGGACCTCCCGCCCGAAGGCTTCGCGCGGCGCGAGTTCCTCTCGCTGCTGGGCGCCACCGTCGCGCTCGCCGGCGCCGCCTGCACGACCAAGCCCGCCGAGCGGATCCTCCCCTACACGCGCACGCCGCCGGAGCTGACGCCCGGCAACCCGCTCCACTACGCCACCGCGGTGCAGCGGGACGGGCTGGCCACCGGGCTGCTGGTGACGAGCTGGGAAGGCCGGCCCACCAAGGTGGAGGGCAACGAGGAGCACCCCACCAGCCTCGGCGCGGCGGGGCCGCAGGACCTCGCCCTCACCATGCAGCTCTACGACCCGTCGCGCGCGCGGCTGCTGCGCCACGGCGGAACGCCGGTCGCGCGGCGCACCTTCCTGCTCACCCTGGCAGAGGAGCTGAAGGACCACGAGCGCGACGGCGGCGAACGCCTGCGCTTCCTGGTAGAGCCCACCAGCTCGCCCACCGTGCTCTGGCTGCGCGACCGCATCGCCGACCGCTTCCCCAAGAGCAAGGTGGTGGCCTTCGCCTCCGCCGGCCGCGAGAACGTCTACGGCGGGACGGCGCTCGCCTTCGGCAAGCCGTACGAGCCGCGCTACGACTTCTCCCGCGCCGACGTCATCGTCTCGCTGGACTCGGACTTCCTTTGCGCCGAGGGCGAGGGGCTCCGCCACGCGCGCCAGTTCGCCGACCGGCGCGACCCGGAGCAGGGGCCGCTCAACCGCCTCTACGTGGTGGAGTCGCTCCTCTCCATCACCGGCGGGATGGCGGACCACCGCCTGGCGCTGAGGCCCTCGGAGATCGGCGCCTTCGCGCTCCTGCTGGCGGGCGAGGTGGCGCAGGCGACGCAGTCCCCGGTCCCAGGGGACGCTGATGCGGCGGCCTCCGGCCGCGACCTTCGGGCTCAGTCCCCCCTGGAGCCCGGGCTGGGCGCGCGGGTGGTGGCGTACTTCGCGGACCGGCCGGAGGTGCTGAAGCTGGCGCGCGCGGCGGCGAAGGACCTCTCCAGGAACCGCGCCGGGTCGGTGGTGATCGCCGGGCGCGCCCAGCCGCCGCTGGTGCACCTGGCGGCGCACGCCATCAACGTGGCGCTGGGCAGCCACGGCCGAGCGGTCACCTTCACCCAGCCCGCCACGCCGGACCTCAAGACCGGCCCGCGCGCGATGGCGGAGCTGCTGGCGGAGATGCACGCCGGGAAGGTGCACACGCTCTGCATCACCGCGCGCAACCCGGTGTACGGCGCGCCGGCGGACGCGGAGCTGGCGGCCGCGCTGGAGAAGGTCCCCAACGCCATCTACCACGCGCTCCACGAGGACGAGACCGCGCCGCACTGCGCCTGGTTCGTCCCCGCCACGCACCCGCTGGAGTCGTGGGGCGACGCCCGCGCCGCGGACGGCACCATCTCCATCTGCCAGCCGCTGGTGGCCCCGCTCTTCTCCGGCGTCGCCGAGATCGAGCTGTTCGCCGCCTTCCTCAACGAGGCGGACCGCGGCGCGCACGACCTGTTGCGCGAGTACTGGCGCGCGCAGGCACCGGCGGTGGACTTCGAGGGGCAGTGGGAGCGCTGGCTGGCGCACGGCGTGCTCCCCGACACCGCCGAGCTGCCGGTCACCCCCGCCTTCGAATGGGGCAAGGCGCTGGCGGCGATCGGCCAGCTCGCGCCCGCGCGCAAGGGCGCGGAGTTGGAGCTGTGCTTCCAGGTGGACGGCAAGGTGGGCGACGGCCGCTTCTCCAACGTGCCCTGGCTCCAGGAGTTGCCGGACCCCATCACCAAGCTCACCTGGGACAACGCGGCGCTGGTCAGCCCGCGCACCGCGGCCCGGCTCCAGGTCGGCACCGGGGACGTGCTCCGGCTCTCGCTGCGCGGGCGGACGGTCGAGGCGCCGGCGATGGTGGTTCCCGGCCAGGCGGACGGCGTGGTGGGCGTGGCGCTGGGGTATGGCCGCGAAGGGTCGGAGCCGGTGGCGCGCGGGGTGGGCTTCAACGCCGGCCTGCTCCGCTTCGGCGACGCGATGTGGTTCGCCGGTGGGCTGGGCGCGGAGCGGGTGCCGTACGCGAAGCGCCCGCTGGCCACCACCCAGCAGCACTGGGCCATGGAGGGGCGGCCTATCGCCCTTCAACAGAGCCTCGCCGAGTACCGGGAGCGGCCGGAGGAGAAGACCGAGGCGCTGCGCGGGCCGCAGCCCACGCTGCAGAAGCCGGTGGAGTACCCCGACTACAAGTGGGGGATGGCGGTGGACGTCTCGCGCTGCACCGGCTGCAACGCGTGCGTGACGGCCTGCCAGGCGGAGAACAACGTCCCGGTGGTCGGCCGCGAGCAGGTGCTCCGGAGCCGCGAGATGCACTGGCTCCGCATCGACCGCTACTTCCAGGGCAACCTGGAGTCGCCGTCGTCCATGGTGACGCAACCCATGCTGTGCCAGCACTGCGAAGCGGCGCCGTGCGAGTACGTGTGCCCGGTCAACGCCACCGTTCACTCCGACGAGGGGCTGAACGAGATGATCTACAACCGCTGCGTCGGCACCCGGTACTGCCAGAACAACTGCCCGTACAAGGTCCGCCGCTTCAACTTCCTCCACTTCACCGGCGAGATGGACCCGCTGGAGCGGATGGGGATGAACCCGGACGTGACGGTGCGGGCGCGCGGCGTGATGGAGAAGTGCACGTACTGCGTGCAGCGCATCGAGCGCGCGCGCATCACCACGCGCCTGGAGGGCCGGCCGATCCGGGACGCCGACCTCAAGACCGCCTGCCAGCAGGCGTGCCCCACCACCGCCATCGTCTTCGGCAACCTGAACGACCCGGAGTCCCAGGTGGCGAAGCTCCAGGAGCGGCCGCGGCGGTACGACGTGCTCCACGAGCTGAACACCCGCCCGCGCACCGCCTACCTGACGCGGATCAAGAACCCCAACCCGGAGTTGGAATGAGCGCGGCCCCGGAGCCCGCCGCACCGGACCTGGAGGGCGCGCCGCTCATCCTCGGCGAGCACACCAGCGAGTCGCTCAACAAGTCGCTGCTGGACCACGTCTGGCGCAAGGCGGGCCCGGGCTGGTGGGCGCTGTTCCTCCCGGCGCTCGGCGGCACCGGGCTTTTGGCGGTGTGCATCACCTACCTGCTGGTGGAGGGCACCGGCGTCTGGGGGAACAACCAGCCGGTGGGCTGGGCGTTCGACATCATCAACTTCGTCTGGTGGATCGGCATCGGCCACGCGGGGACGCTGATCTCCGCCATCCTCCTGCTCTTCCAGCAGAAGTGGCGCACCTCCATCAACCGCTTCGCGGAGGCGATGACGCTGTTCGCGGTGCTGTGCGCCGCCCTCTACCCGACGCTGCACACCGGCCGCCCGTGGTTCGACTACTGGCTGCTCCCCTACCCGAGCACGCTGGGCGTGGGCCCCAACTTCAAGAGCCCGCTGGTCTGGGACGTGTTCGCCATCTCCACCTACCTGACCGTGTCGTTCCTGTTCTGGTACGTGGGGCTGATCCCGGACCTGGCGGCGCTGCGAGACTCGTCGCCCACCCGGCGCAAGCGGATCGTCTACGGCATCCTCTCGCTGGGCTGGCGCGGCTCCGGGCGCCACTGGCACAACTACAAGATCGCGTACCTGCTGCTGGCGGGGCTCTCCACCCCGCTGGTCGTCTCCGTCCACACCATCGTCAGCTTCGACTTCGCCACCAGCGTCATCCCCGGCTGGCACGCCACCATCTTCCCGCCCTACTTCGTGGCCGGCGCGGTGTTCTCGGGCTTCGCCATGGTGGTGACGCTGGCGATCCCGGCACGCAAGTTCCTCGGGCTGCGGCACGTCATCACCGACCGGCATCTCGAGAACATGAACAAGGTGATGCTCGCGACGGGGCTGATCGTCGGGTACGGCTACCTGATGGAGCACTTCGTCGCCTGGTACGGCGGCAACCAGTACGAGAGCTGGCTGTTCTTCGTGAACCGCGCCCAGGGGCCGTTCCACGGCGTCTACTGGCTGATGCTGTTCTGCAACATCGTCATCCCGCAGCTCTTCTGGTTCAAGAAGGCGCGGACCAACATCGCGTGGATGTGGATCGCCAGCATCCTGATCAACGTCGGGATGTGGTGCGAACGGTTCATCATCATCGTCACCTCGCTCCAGCAGGACTACCTGCCGTCGAGCTGGGACGCGTACTCGCCCACCTGGGTGGACTGGGGGATGTACATCGGCACGCTGGGGTTCTTCTGCACGCTGTTCCTCCTCTTCCTCAAGTTCCTGCCGGCGGTGGCGGTGTCCGAGGTGAAGGAGCTCAGCCACGAGCTGAAGGCGGAGGGCTCGCACGGATGACCCAGCCGGCCGGCAAGCCCCGGAAGCTGTGGACGGTGGCGGAGTTCTCCACCGCCGGGGCGCTGCTGGCCGCGGTGCGCGCCGTGCGCGAGCACGGACACCAGGACGTGGACACCTATTCGCCCTACCCGCTGCACGGCGGGAGCGAGGCGCTGGGCCTGAAGAAGTCGCGGGTGCCGATGATCGCCGCGCTGGGAGCACTGGGCGGCGTCACGCTCGGCTACGGCGTCATGTATTACATGAACGCGGTGGACTTCCCCATCAACGTGGGGAACCGGCCTCCGCACTCCCCGCCGATGTTCATCCCCATCACCTTCGAGCTGGGGGTGTTGTTGTCGGCGCTGTTCATCTTCTTCGGTCTGATGTTGCTCTCCCGGCTGCCGCAGCCGTACCACGCGGTGTTCGAGCACGAATCCTTCCGCTCCGCCTCCACCCACGGCTTCTGGATCAGCGTGGCCGGCGCGCCCGCCTCCATGGACACCGGGAAGGTGGAGGCGGACCTCAAGGCGCTCGGCGGCACCAACGTGGCCACGGTGCGCGAGGAGGTGGCGTGATGCGCGCCGGGATATTGGCCGCCGCGCTCGCCCTGCTCCCGGGGTGCACGTGCAGCACCGACGTGTTCCAGCGCATGGAGGCGCAGCCGAAGTACCTCCCCTACCAGGAGAGCGGGCTGTTCGAGGACGGCCGCGCGATGCGCGCCCCGCCCGAGGGCACCGTGCCCCGCGAGGTGTTGAAGCGCAGCCCGCTGCCGGCCGGGGGCAAGACGCCGGAGGGGGCGGTCATCACCCGCATCCCGCTGGCGGTGACGGCGGAGGTGATGGCGCGCGGGCAGAAGCGCTTCGACATCTACTGCGCCACCTGCCACGGGCTGCTGGGTGACGGGGACAGCATGGTGGCGCGCAACATGTCCGTCCGACCGCCGCCCAGCCTGCACGACTTCGCGGGCAAACCGGTGGGCTGGTACTTCGACGTCATCACCCAGGGCTACGGCCTGATGCCGTCCTACCGCCAGGAGCTCTCCACCGAGGACCGCTGGGCGGTAGTGGCGTACCTGCTGGCCCTGCAGCGGTCCCAGCGCACCCCGCTCGAGCAGGCGCCGCCCGAGGCGCGCGCGCGGCTGTCGGGAGGGACCAGATGACCGCCCCGCCTCCCGCGCCCTACCGTGGCACCCGCCTGGCCGCCGTCTCCGCCGCCATCGGCGCGGCGGGGCTGGCGCTCACCGCGGTGGGCTTCGTCACCGACCGCCGTGCCGCCGCGCTCTCGTACCTGCTGGCGTTCGCCTGGTGGACGGGACTGTCGGTGGCCGCGCTGCTCTGGCTGGGCATCTTCCACGCCTCGAACGCGCGCTGGATGACGGTGCTGCGGCGCGCCCTGGAGACGATGACGCTGGCGCTGCCCGCGCTGGCGGCGCTGTTCGTGCCGGTGGCGCTCACGCTGGGCGACGCCTTCTCCTGGGTGCACCCGGATCCGCGCCAGTTCTCGGCGGAGCAGCTCCACCTCCTCGAGCACAAGTCGGCCTACCTGAACGTGCCGATGTACCTGGCGCGCACCGCCGGGTACTTCCTCCTCTGGATCGGCGCCGCGGAGCTGCTGGCCCGCTGGTCGCGGCGGCAGGACGAGGAGGGCGCGCCGTTGCTGCTGGCCAACATGCGCTCGCTGGGCACCGCCGTCGTCCCGCTGGGCGGCCTGGCCATCACCTTCGCCGGCTTCGACTGGCTGATGTCGCTGGACCCGCTCTGGGCTTCCACCATCTTCGGCGCCTACTACTTCGCCGGGAGCTTCCTGGCGGCGATGTGCCTGCTCACCATCGCCACCACATGGTCCCGCGGCGGCGGGCTGTACGGCGAGCTGGTGACGCTGGACCACTTCCACAACCTCGGGAAGCTGATGCTGGCCTTCACCGCCTTCTGGGCCTACGTCGCGTTCTCCCAGTTCATGCTGATCTGGGCGGCCAACCTGCCCGAGGAGAACGTCTGGTTCCTCTCCCGGTCGATCGGCGGCTGGAAGGTCGTGGCGGGCGCGATCGTCCTCGGGCACTTCGTCCTCCCCTTCGTCCTGCTCCTCTCGCGCAGCCTGAAGCTCCGGCCGCGGCTGCTCTCCGCGATCGCCGCCTGGCAGCTGCTGATGCACGGGGTGGACCTCTACTGGATCGTCAACGGCGCGAGCGGGAGCCCGCCCTTACCGCACTGGACCGTCCTCACCGCCTTCATCGGCGTGGGCGGCGCGGCCATCGCGCTGGCGCTGTTCCGGGCCCGGGGCCGGTACACGGTGCCGGTGAAGGACCCGTTCCTCGCCGAGTCGCTGAGGTACGTGCAGCCATGAGCGACGCCCCCCCGCCCGCGCCGCCGCCGCCGCTGGGGAAGCCTCCGGAGGAGGAGCGCCTCCCGTTCGGCCGGGTGGTCGGGGCCGCCATCACGGCGCTGGTGCTCTTCACCATCGCGGTGGTGTGGGAGCGGCACATGCTCGCCGACGAGGTCCATGCCGCGCTCCCGCACGGAGAGGCACCGGCGGACCGCGTGGGCCGCGAGGAGATCGGCATCGTGGACCAGAAGATGTTCGAGCTGGAGGGCCGCGCGGAGCGGTTGCGCCGCGACCAGCTCCAGCGCCTGGGCTCCTACGGCTGGGTGGACCGCGACGCGGGCGTCATCCACGTCCCCATCCAGCGGGCGATGGAGGACGTCGTCCAGGAGCTCTCACGCGGGGAGGCGTCGCCATGACCTCCGCCGTGGCCGCCATGACGGCGCTCGTGCTGGCGCTGCCTTTCAAGGACCGCCCGGAGATGGCGGCGCGCACCCAGCCGGAAGGCGTGGACATCGAGGAGCGGCTGGGCGAGCGCGTCCCGCCGGAGCTGGCGTTCACCGACTGGCGCGGGCGTTCGGTCCGGTTCGGAGACCTGGCGGGCGGCCAGCCGGTGGTGCTGGTGCTGGCGTATTACCGCTGTCCCTCGCTCTGCAACCTGGTGCTCTCCGGGACCGCGCGGGCGTTGCGGGGGGCCGGGCTGGAGATGGGCCGGGACTACCGCGCGGTGACGGTGAGCATCGACCCGGCCGAGACGCCGAAAGACGCGGCCGAGCGCCGACGCGGCTACCTCCAGGCGATGGGCCGGTCCGACCAGGGCGAGGACTGGCCGTTCCTGGTGGGCGACGAGCGGTCGGTGCGCGCCCTCGCGGACGCGGTGGGCTTCCGCTACCGCTACGACGAGGAGCTGAAGATCTACGCGCACGCCGCGGTGACCATGGTGCTGGCGCCGGACGGGAAGGTGTCCCGCTACTGGTACGGGCTGGACTACCCGCCGCGCGACCTCCGCCTCTCGCTGGTGGAGGCCTCCGGCGGGAAGGTGGGGACCTCGCTGGACCGGGTGCTGCTCACCTGCTTCCAGTACGACCCCGCGGCCCGCCGGTACGGCTGGGTGGCCAACGGCATCGTCAAGGGTGGCTCGCTGCTGGTGGCGTTCGCGCTGGCGGGGCTGCTGGGGATGCTCTGGCGCCGCGAGCTCAAGGGAGGCGGGCGCGCATGAGTGAAGTCCTGCGCACCTTGCTGTTCCTCCCGGAGCAGGCCTCCTCGTTCGCCGAGCAGGTCGACCAGCTCCACTACTTCGTCATCATCACCACGCTGATCGCCTCCACCGCGGTGGGCATGGGCGCCATCTTCTTCTTCTGGCGCTACCGGCGGCGCACGCCGGACCAGAAGACGCCGCACGTGGAGCCCACCGTGGCCATCGAGGTGCTGTTCGTGGGCGTGCCGCTGGTGTTCTTCGTGAGCTGGTTCCTGATGGGGTTCAAGGACTTCGTCAAGCTCTCCACGCCGCCCCGGGAGGCGATGGACATCTACGTGATGGGCAAGCAGTGGATGTGGAAGTTCGCCTATCCGGACGGCCCCAACTCCATCAGCACCCTGCGCGTGCCGGCGGACCGCCCGGTGCGGCTGTTGCTCACCTCGCGGGACGTCATCCACTCCTTCTACGTGCCGGCGTTCCGCATCAAGCAGGACGCGCTGCCGGGCCGCTACACGCAGACCTGGTTCCAGGCGACGAAGCCGGGCCGGTACCCGGTGTTCTGCGCCGAGTACTGCGGCCTCACCCACTCCGGGATGGTGGGCGAGGTGGTGGTGCTGCCGGGCCCGGAGTTCGACGCCTGGCTGGCGGACCAGCAGCGCGGGCTGTCCGAGCGCCAGGACGCGCAGGACGTCCGGGCGGAGCGCGTGGCGCCGGAGAGCAGCATGGTGGAGCAGGGCCGCGAGCTGGCCACCAGCCAGGGCTGCACCCGGTGCCACAGCATCGACGGGACCAACCACATCGGCCCCACCTGGCTGGACCTGTACCGCCGAAAGGAGCTCACCACCGAGGGCAAGGTCATCGAGGCGGACGAGGCCTACCTCACCGAGTCGATGATGGACCCGAAGGCCAGGGTGGTCTCCGGCTTCGACCCGGTGATGCCCACCTTCCGCGGGCGGCTCAGCCCCCCGGAGGTGGCGGCCCTGGTCGAATACATCAAGTCGCTCCGCAGCGACCGCGTGGTGCTCCCCATTCCGAAGAGGGGGAAGCTATGAGCGACGCCGCCGCCGTTCCCCACTACCTGAAGAACGGCACCACCATCCGCTCGTGGCTGCTGACGGTGGACCACAAGCGGATCGCCATCCTCTACCTGGTGTCCGTGCTGGTGGGCCTGTTCCTGGGCGGGATGTTCGCCATGGCGCTGCGGCTGGAGCTGCTCACGCCCGGCCCGACCATCATGGACGCGATGACGTACAACCGGATGTTCACGCTCCACGGCGTGACCATGATCTTCCTCTTCATGATCCCGGCCATCCCGTCGGTGTTCGGGAACTTCTTCCTGCCGATCATGCTGGGGGCCAAGGACGTCGCGTTCCCGAAGCTCAACCTGCTCTCGTGGTACCTGTACATCATCGGCGCGGGCCTGGCCCTGTGGGGGATGATCCAC
>DATBSS010000655.1:0-10703 GCA_036559665.1 Myxococcaceae bacterium | reverse complement strand
GGAGGCGGCGTCCCACCGCGCCAACCTCTCCGAATACTCGCTGCCCATGCTGGACCAGCTGATCGGCGTGGTGGCCACGGCGTGCCTGATGGCGTACGGCCTCTACTCGGTGTCGCCGGAGACCATCCAGCACGTGGGGTCGGACCGGATGAAGTTCACCGTGCCCTTCGTGATGTACGCCATCTTCCGGTACCTGTTCCTCATCCACCGCCGCGGCGCGGGCGGCTCTCCCGAGCGCGTGCTGCTGTCCGACCCGGCGCTCCTGCTGGACGTGGGGCTGTTCACCGCGGTCGCCGCCTGGGCCCTGTACGGGGGGGCTTGACGGGCCGGACCAGATTCGGTTAACGTTCGTTAACCATGACGGAGCCCCGCACTCGCATCCTCGCTTCGGCCCGCGCCCTCTACCTGGAGGGCGGCATGGAGGCGGTCACCATGCGCAGCGTGGCGAAGCGGGTGGGCGTGACGGCCACGGCGCTCTACCGGCACTTCGACAACAAGGAGGACCTGCTGGGCGAACTGATGGTCCAGGCGTTCGAGACCTTCGGGTCGTACCTGTACCGGGCGCTGGGCGGGAAGACGCCGATGGAGCGGTTCCGCCGGAGCGCCGAGGCGTACCTGGACTTCGCGCTCGAGCAGCGGGAGATCTACCGGACCCTCTTCATGAGCCCGGTGCCCAGGGGGAAGGACGGGGTCCCGTTCACCGGGAAGCGCTTCGACTCCGCCTCCACCTTCCAGTTCCTGGTCGACCGGATCCGGGAGTGCATCGATTCGGGCGACCTGCGGAAGGATGAGCCGGAGGCAGTCGCGGTGAGCGTGTGGGCCCACGTCCATGGGCTGGTCTCCCTGCAGATCTGCGGGTCCTTCGACCAGGCGGACGAGGCGTTCCGGCAGGCGTACCGGAGCTCGGTGGAGCGCGCGATGGCCGGCCTGGCCGTCCCCAAGGGGAAAGGTTCGTAGAGGAAGCCTCGCTCCAATGGGGCCGAGGCGCGGCGATGCAATGGGAATGAGTTAACGGACGTAAACAAAACACGGAAACGAGGTGCAGGATGAACATGGAATCGCTGTTCGGGCTCACGGGGCTGCTGGTGATGCCCTTCTGGCTGTTGATGATCTTCGCCCCGCGCACGCGGGTGACGGCGTGGGTGATGCGCTGGCCTATCGGTCCGGCGCTCCCGGCGCTGGTCTACCTGGCGCTGGTGGCGCCGAAGGCGGGGGCCCTCCTCCCGGCGTTGATGCAGCCGAAGCTGGGGGAGATCAGCGCGCTCCTGGGGTCGCCGGAGGGCGCCACCATCGGGTGGCTGCACTTCCTGGCGCTCGACCTGTTCGTGGGCCGGTGGATCTACCTGGACAGCAAGGAGCGCGGGCTGAGCGCGTGGCTGATCTCCCCGGTGCTCTTCCTGACCCTGATGTTCGGACCCGTCGGCCTGGTCACCTACCTGGCGATCCAGGCCGCCGCCTCGCGCCGCACCTTCGCAACCCCTGTGACCCAAGGAGTGACTCCATGAACGCCACGACGCAGAACGATTCGACGTCCTTCATCCGCAAGCTCTGGGCGACCTCGCCGGAGATGATGGTCTCCACGGCCGTGCACCTCGCCTCGCTGGTGGTGTTCGTGGTGCTGGCGCTGGTGGACCCGCGGGTGGTGAACGGGCAGGTGGCGTGGATCAAGCCGGTGAAGTTCGCGATCTCCGGGGCGATCTACATGACGACGCTGGCGTGGGTGATGGGGCACATCGAGGGGCACCGGCGGGCGCTGAGGGTGGTGTCCTGGGTGACCGGGTTCGTGCTCGCACTCGAGGTGGCCCTGATCGGCATGCAGGCCGGGCGCGGGGTGGTCAGCCACTTCAACGTCGCGACCGGTTTCGACGGGGCGGTCTTCACCACGATGGGTGTGTCGGTGATGGTCGCCTGGCTGACGGGGTGGACGGTGCCGGTGTTGCTGGTGCGCCAGCGCTTCGCCGACCCGGCGCTCGGGTCCGCGCTGCGGACGGGCGTGATCATCTCGATGATCGGCGCGTCGCTGGCCGGGTTGATGACCGCTCCCACGGCGTCGCAGCGGGAGGGGCTGAGCCGTGGCGAGCAGCCCACGCGCATCGGCGCGCACACGGTGGGCGTGCCGGACGGCGGGAAGGGGATGGCGGTGGTCGGCTGGAGCAAGGAGGGCGGGGACCTGCGGATCGCGCACTTCGCCGGCCTCCACGCGCTGCAGGTCGTGCCGCTGCTGGGGCTGTGGATCCGCCGGCGCGGCTCGAGGCGCGGGCTGAGCGGGCCGGCGCAACGCCAGATGGTCCGGGTCGCCGCGGGTGGATACCTGGGGCTGATCGGCGTGCTGGTCGCGCAGGCGCTCCGGGCGGAGCCGCTCCTCGCGCCGAGCGCGTTCACCCTGGCGCTCTTCGGGGCGGTCGCGGTGGCGACGGGCCTCGGGTGGATCCTGGCGTCGCGCGACCCCGCGCCGGCCCGGGAGAGGGCTCCGCGCGCGGTCGCCTTGGCGGCGTGAAGCGAGAAACCCGCAACGCCTCGCGTCGCGCGAACGGGCCTCGAAGGAGAGCCCGTCACAGCATCCCGCTTCCAGCGCACGGCAAGCCGTGGCGGCCGCCGCTACCGCCACGCAGCAGGCGAGCGAGAGCTTCACCCGGCGGCCGCTCGCCCGGACTGTCCTCTCCGGCGACGAAATCGCGGGCCTCACCGCCGGGCCCGCGAGCCTTGCGCCCCACGGCGCCTCCCGAAGCGGAGCGCGGGGTGGCGCGGCGCTTGCTGTGACTACCCTTGAGAGGAGGGTCCCTCATGTCCGACGACAAGCCCGCCCGCATCAACGTGCAGACCCACGGTTCGCTGGGGATCGTCTGGTTCATCGGCTGGCTCTTCACCGCCTCGTTCGCCAGCCTCCAGTGGTGGCAGGTCCTGCTCGGCCTGCTGGTCTGGCCGTACTACCTCGGCTCGGCCGTGCGCTGATTCTCGAGGAGCTCACCCGGGCGCGAGCGAGAACAGGGGCGGGTCGATCCGCGTGCTCCGGCACTCCGGACAGGCCCCGGGCTTGGTCAGCCGCGACCGCCCCTCGAAGCGGAAGCCGCAATCCGCACAGCTCGCGGGCTCCACGACCAACCGTTCGCCGCGGCCGCGGGCGGACCGCTCCACGTGCTCCAGGTGGTCGGCCACGTCCTTCTCCCGGATCCCCACCGCTGCCGACAGGTCCCGCGCCGACGCCGGCCCCTTCTTCAGCTCCGCCTCCAGCTCCGCGCGCACGGTGGCCTGGCGCTCGGGCGGTGGCGGCGGCTCGGGGCCCCGGCGCTTCACGACCCCGCCGCCTGGGCCGCGCGCCAGCGCTTCGCCACCGCCTCCACCGGAGGCCACAGCAGCTCCGCCCACCGCTGGTACCCCTTGGCCGACGGGTGGAACCCGTCCGGGGAGAACAGCTCCGCGCCGCCCGGCCCCGCCAGCTCCGCCCGGCTCTGCGCGTATACGTCCACCACCGTGAAGCGCGGCCGCCGCGCCAGCGCGCCCAGCGCCTCGTTGAGCTGGCCCAGCCGGGCCGCGAACATCGCCTTCGGGATGCGGATGAACGCCTCCACCACCGCCGCCACCGGCGCCAGGGACAGGTCGGTGATGTTGGAGACGATCACCTCCGCCCCGCTCTTCTCCAGCGCGTTGGCGATCAGCTTCAGGTTCATCCGGAAGGTGTCCACCGGCACCATCTTCCACAGGTCGTTGGTGCCCACGCCCAGCGTGACCAGGTGCGGCGACTTGGAGACCGCCTTCTGCACCTGCCCTCCCACCACCTCGCGGGTGGTGGAGCCGCTCTGGGCGAGGTTGAGGATGCCGGCCGGGTATCCCTCCGCCTTGAGCCGCTGGAAGAGCAGCTCCGGGTAGCCCTCGCCGCCGGCGCCCACCCCGGCGCCGGTCGAATCCCCCAGCGCGACGTACTTCAGCACCGCGTCACCCGAGCCCTCAGTTCGACGGGCAGCCGTCGCGCACGCAGTACACCACTCCCTCCGCCCAGCCCGACGGGCAGCAGGCGCGGCCGGAATTCAGGCAGACGGTGCAGGGGCAGCTGTCGCAGCCGATGGCCACGTCGTACTGCCCGCACCCGAAGGTGTCGTCGGACCGCTTGACGCACAGCTGGTCGCGCTGGCACGACGTCATGCAGTTCCCGCAGAACTCCGCGCTGGTGTGGAGGTTGACGCACGCGCTGCCGCAGAGCGTGGTCCCGACGGCGCAGGACTGGGTCGCCGGCACGCAGGCCCCGGCGCTGCAGATCTGCGATCCAGCCACGCACGCGTTCCCGCATGCGCCGCAGTTGGCCGGGTCCGAGGTGGTGTCGGCGCAATAGGGCGGCCCGCCGCCGAAGGGAACGCAGCGGCTGAGACCGGGCCGGCAACCGCAAGCGCCGTTCTGGCAGGCCTGGTCGGCACCGCACTGGACGCCGCACCCGCCGCAGTTCCCGGGGTCGTTGTTCTTGTTGACGCACTCCCTCCCGGCGCAGATGGCGGCGGGCGCGGGGCAGGAGCAGACGCCTTCTTCGCAGAGGAAGCCGCGCCCGCAAGCCATCCCGCAGCCGCCGCAGTTGGCCGGGCTCGTCATCAGGTCCGCGCAGGTATTGGTCGTGGTGCCCGGGATCGGGCAACTGACGACGCCGCCCGGGCAGTCGCAGTCGCCGTCCTGGCACGAGCCGCCGTTGCACGAGTTGGTGCACACGCCGCAATGGAGCGGATCGGTCTTGAGGTCCGAACAGGTGCCGCCGCACTGCTGGGTCGGCGCGTCACAGGATTGGACGCACCGGCCCTGGTAGCAGATTCCGGGCTGGCCAGCGTCCCCGCCGGCGCAATGGTTCCCGCAGCTCCCGCAATTGACCGGGTCCGAGTCGTGGTCGACGCAAACGCCCGCGCACAGCGACGAGCACTTGAACGCCGGCTTGCAACTGACGATGGCCACCGCGACAGCCAGCGCGGCGATGGACGCGACGGCGAGGACGAGTCGATTCATACGGCCGGGGTTATAGCCCGCCGGCCCACCGGGCGGCCCGCCGGGGCGCTACTGGGAGCCCGGCCTCCCCCGCGCCAGGCCGCACGCCACCTTGCCTTCCGGGGTGTCGATCTGGTGACAGTCGCAGCCGTCGAGGAGTCCGCTGCACACCGCCTCGTCGGCCGACGACGGCGCGATGCGGCTCTCCTCCGAGGCCACCCGCTGCAGGCAGGAGGTCCTGGCGGCGGTGGTCGCCTGGCAATCGCAGAGCTTCTCCGAGAGCTGCCGGCAGGAGCCCTTGCAGCCGAGCAACAGCAGCGGCAGCAGCGCCGCGGCGATGAACGCGAGCCTTCTCACCATGGGCGCGACCATGCCGGCCGCTCGAGCCCGATGCAAGAGGACCCCGCTCTGGCATCATCGCGGCCAATGGGCCGAAGGACGGCGCTCGCGCCGAAGGCTGCCGAGGCCGCGCTCGCGGCGCTCCTGTTCACCACCCCGCTGCTGCTGGGGGGTGCGCCCGCGTGGTCGCTCTGGCCGACCTGCGCGCTGGCCGGCGCGTGCCTGGCGCTGGCGGCCGGGGCGGCGCGCGAGCAGCGCCACTCGCTCCGGGTCCCCCTGGCGGCCGCGCTCCCGCTGGGCGTCGCCGCGCTCTGCCTCCTGCAACTGCTGCCGCTGCCCCCGTGGCTCCTGGACCTTCTGAGCCCGCGCGCCGCCGAGGTGCGCGACTTCGCGCTGGTGCCGCTGGGCCTGGACCGCTGGCGCCCGGTGAGCCTGGACCCGCCGGCCACCTGGCGCGAGCTGGCCAAGCACCTGGGCTATGCGGCGGCGCTCGTCTCGGCGGCGGAGGTGGCGCGCTCGCGGCGGGCGCGGGGCCGGCTCCTGGCGGCGCTGGCGCTCTCCGGCGCGGTGGTGGCCGCCGTCGGCCTGGGGCACAAGGTGGCCAACGTGCAGGCGGTGTTCGGCCTCTACCAGTTCCACAGCGCCGAACCGCCCATCCTCACTCCCTTCGGCAACCCCAACCACCTGGCGGCGTTCCTCACGCTCACCGGCGCGGTGACGCTGGGCTTCGCCTCCCGCTCGCCGGGGCCGCGCGCCGGCTGGCTCCTGGCCTTCGTGGCCGAGGCCGCGGTGGCCTTCCTCTCGCTCTCCCGCGGCGGGGTGGTGTTCTTCGCCTTCGCGCTGGTCGCCTTCGGGGCGGCGCTCCTTCTCCGCGCCCGCCCGCGGCGCGCGCTCTACGCCTCGCTCGCCTCCGCCGCCGCGGTGGCGGTGGGCGCGGCGGTGGCGGTGGACCGGCTGTGGGCCGAGTTCGCCGCCGGCGGGAGCAAGACCGCGCTCTGGCCGATGTTCGCCTCCGCCGCCTCGCGCTTCTGGTTGACCGGGATGGGGCGCGGCGCCTTCGAGGTGGCCTTCCCGCGCTTCCAGACGCAGTGGACGGGCTTCACGCTCACCCACCCGGAGAACGCGCCGCTCCAGCTCTGGGCGGAGCTGGGGCTCCCGGCGGCGCTGGCGCTGCTGGCGCTGGCCGCGGTGGTGTGGGTGCGGGCCGCGTCGCGCAAGGACCTGTGGACCTCCGAGCTGGCCGGCCTGTGCGGGCTGCTGGCCCTGGGCGCCCACGAGCTGTTCGACTTCAGCCTGGAGCTGATGCCCACCGCGCTGGCGGCCTCGGTGCTGCTGGGCGTGCTGGCGCGCGCGCCCGACGCGGCGGACGCGCCCGCGGCGCCAGAGCGGCTGGAGCTGCGGCTCCTGGGGGCACGGGCGGCGTGGGCGGCGGGGCTCACCGCGGCGCTGGGGCTGCTGGCGCTCGCGCTGGGCCGGGACACCGCCCCGGCGGCCGAGGCGCGCTTGCAGGCCGCGCTGTCGGCGGAGAAGGACCGGGCCGTCATCCGCGCGGCGGCGCTGGAGGCCATCGACGCGCACCCGGCGGACGCGCTGTTGCCCGCGCTGGCCGGGCAGGCGAACGCGCGCGCCCGGGCGCCCGCGGAGGCGCTGGCCTTCGTCAACCGCGCCCTCTTCCTGCGGCCGCTGGACGGGCCCGCGCACCGCATCGCCGCGCGCGCGCTGCTGGAGCTGGGGAAGCGGGACCAGGCGTTCCTCGAGTACCGGATGGCGCTGCAAGCGGGCGATGCAGGCGCGCTCTCCGAGGCGCTCCCGCGCGCGCGGACGGTGGACGAGCTGGCCCGCCTCTGCCCGGACGACGCGGTGATGGCGGAGGACGCGGTGACCGCGCTCGCCCGGGCCGGGCGGGTGAAGGATGCGTCGGGCCTGGCGCAGGCGATGGTGGAACGCCTGTCACCCCCGAAGGCCGCCGCGCCGATGTGGGCCCACCTGGTCAACCTCGCCGTGTCGCAGCGGGACCTGGACGGCGCCAGGCGCGCGCTCGACGCGCTGTCCGCGCTGGAGCCGGAGGGCGCCCGGGTGGCGATGGCGCGGGCCCGCTACCTCCAGGAGATGGGCGACAAGAAGGGGGCGATCGCCGTGCTCCAGGAGGAGGCCCTCCGCGAACCGGGCAACGTCCTGCTCGGCTTCACGCTGGTGGAAGCGCTCCTGGGCGATACCCAGACCCGCGCCGCGCGCGACGCGCTCGCCCGCCTGGCGCCGTTCCTCTCCGGGCCGGCCGACCGGGCCGCGATGTTCGCCGCGCAGGGCCGCGCCTTCGAACAGGAGCGCCGCTTCGCCAAGGCGCTGGAGGCGTACCAGACGGCGTCCCGGCTGCTCCCGGAGTCCCCGGGGCTCCATTACGACGTCGCGCGGATGCACCAGGAGCACCGCCAGCCGGGCGCGGCCGCGCAGGAGGTGCTGGCCGGCATGCGGCTGGACCTGCCCGAGCGCGCGGCGGCGCGGCGCCCGTGGGCGGACCGGCTCCTGGCCGAGGAGCGCAACCTGCTCCTGCAGCAGGCCGCGCGCGATCAGAAGGACCGCGACGCGCAGCTCCTCCAGCGGAAGATGCTGGAGTCGGACGCGGCCGAGCCGCCGGACCAGGTCACGCCTTGAGGCGCCGCCAGGGGTCGTCGCCCTCGAAGCGCGCCAGGCCGCAGTGCTCGCAGTACCGCGGCGAGAGGGGGTGGCCTTCGGAGAAGTACTCCTTGCAGCGCGGGCAGCTGAAGCGCCCCATCCACCCGGCCCAGGAGTAGTTGGCCACCCCCCAGGCGATGAAGGCCGGCACGGCCAGCGGGCTCGCGCTGGTGGCGAGCGCGGCGATCCACAGCGGCCCGACCAGGTTGATCAGCACGCCCGCCCACCGGCGGGAGCGGTAGTCCCGCCACTGGGCGGCATAGGGCGCGTTCGGGTCCGGGGGCGCCACCACCTTCACCGCGTCCACCACCTGCGGCGGCCCGCCGCGGAGCTGCGCCTCCACCCGCGCCAGGTCCTCCAGCAGCGCGCCCGCGGGCGAACCGCCCAGCCGCAGGCAGGTCCGCGCCGCCGTCCTTCCCAGCTTCATCCGCGCGTGCCGCAATTCTTCCAGGCAGCGCGGCGCGTGCCCGTCTGGCCAGCCCTCGGCCGCGCCCAGCCGCTCCAGGCGGGCGGTGGCTTCGTCCACCCGGGCCTGCTCGCGCGCGAAGTCGCGGGTCCGGTCGGCCAGGCCGAGGCGGTCGAGGAAGAGCCCTCCCAGGAGCCCGGTCGCGCGGCGCAGGCGCTTCTCCAGGCGGAGCGAGTCCTGGCCGGCGGCCTCGATGGCCTCCAGTCCTCCCTCCATCCGGATGCGAAGCGCGCGCTCCTCCACGGGGGACATCTTCGTCCCGGGAGGGCCTGCGATTGCAACCGCCCGGCTACTTCTCAGCCTTGGGCTTGCCCTCGGGGTTGGCGGCCAGGTCCCAGCTCATCGACGACTTCATCGAGGTCGGCCAGTTCGACGGGAGCCAGGGGTTCTCGAACTGCGCGGGGGTCGCGTGGTGGTCCTGGATCATGTCCAGCTGGGCGCCGACGGTCTGGTCGCGCGACTGGAAGTGGCCCAGCGTGTAGAGGATCTCCCCGCCGTCCTGGTGCGGGATGGGCCCGGTGTAGACGCCGCCGAGCGGGCCGTACCCGAGGATGGGGTCCGCCAGCGAGTAGATGGAGTAGACGTGGTCCCCTTCGCGCGTCGGGTCCGCGTTGAGCTCCTTCAGGAACTGGGAGTGCTGGGAGAACCCGTTCACGGTGCTGCTGGTGGGGTTCGGGTTCCCGAGCAGGTCGCAGCTCAGCAGGCCCTCGTTCGCGCCAGCGATGCCGACGAAGGTGTCCACCTCGTCGTTGATGGGCTTGCCCAGGTCGTACTTGCCGCCGGGGGCCGCCTGGTCGACGCCGGTGCCGCCCTTGATCGCCTTGCGCGCGAGCGTCACGCCCATCGAGTGGCCGATGACGTCCACCTTGTCCGCGCCCGTGTACTCCTTCACGGCCTCGATGAAGCCGCGGACCTCTCGCAGGTAGTGCTCCGAGTGGTAGTTGTTCCCGGCCGACTTTGCTTTCCCGTCGCCCCAGGACATCGCGTAGATCTCGCTGTCCTTGTAGCCGTTGCGCTTGTACCCGGCGGCCACGTCGTTCCAGCCGGCGGCGTTGTCCCCGTTGCCGTGGATGAGGATGACGGGCTGCTTGGTGAGCTTCTCGTTCGCGGACGACTTGCCGCCGAAGCTGGGAAGCGCGTTCGGGTTCTTGGCGAAGTCGTAGTCGCCGTAGCCGTGGGTCTTCAGCCAGGTCTGGAAGTCGGGCTTGAAGCGGGAGTCCGCCGAGATGGGCCGCGTGCTGCTGGTGCTGGCGGCGGTGGCATGGCTCGCGGTGGACGTCTTCGGGGGGGACTTGGGGGAGTCGATGGCCATCAGTTCACCAGGTAGACCAGGTAGTGCGTTGTCGTAGGAAATCCCACCTGAGTTGCTGAATGGATTGTCAGATCAGTTGCGGCGCTCGCGTAAATCCTTGAAGTAGCGGGCTTAACATGACACATGAGCCGGCCGTCAAGTTCACCCGGAGGGGATTCGATGCGGCTCTCGATGCTGGTGGTGGCGCTGGCGGTGGTGGGGTGCGGCCCGATGGAGGGCGACCCGCTGGGGCAGTCGGCGCAGGGGCTGACGCAGGTGACGGGCTTCGGCTCCAACCCCGGGAACCTCCTGATGTTTACGTACGTGCCGGCGAACCTGCCCGCCAACGCGCCGCTGGTGGTGGTGCTGCACGGGTGCACGCAGTCGGCAGCGGCGATGGAGTCGAGCGGCTGGACCACGGCGGCGAACGCGCAGGGCTTCGCCGTCATCTACGCGCAGCAGCAGTCGTCCAACAACAGCTCCTCCTGCTTCAACTGGTTCGTGTCCGGCGACATCGCGCGCGGGCAGGGCGAGGCGCTCTCCATCAAGCAGATGGTGGACTGGGTGAAGGCGAACGCGTCCATCGATTCGAGCCGGGTGTACGCGACCGGGTTCTCCGCCGGGGCGTACTTCTCCGCGGTGCTGGCGGCGACGTACCCGGACGTGTTCGCGGCGGTGGCGGTCAACTCGGGCGGGCCGTACGCCTGCGCCACCAGCCAGACGGACGCCTTCAGCTGCATGAACCCCGGCATCACCAGGACGCCGCAGCAGTGGGGCGACCTGGTGCGGAACGCCTTCTCCGGGTACGGCGGGCCGCGGCCGCGGGTGGCGATCTGGCACGGGACGCAGGACTTCACCGTGGCGAGCGCCAACCTCACCGAGTCCGTGAAGCAGTGGACCAACGTCTTCGGGACGGACCAGACGGCGGACGTCTCGGACACCGTCTCCGGGCAGGCGCACCGCGTGTACAACGAC
>DATBSS010000654.1:0-19541 GCA_036559665.1 Myxococcaceae bacterium | reverse complement strand
GCGAAGTAGCGCACGTCTTCGTCGCTGTCGGAAAGCGCCGTCAGGAGCTCCGCCTCCGCCTCGGCCGGCGCGATGACGCCCAGGGCCAGCGCGGCCTCCTTGCGCACGCCCGCGCGCGGATCCTTCAGGGCGGAGATAAGCGGCGGTATCGAGCTCTTCTCCTTGAGCACTCGCAGCCCGATACAAGCCAGCACCTTCTGCTCCTCGGAGGTGCCGCTGTCCCTCAGCCGCTGCTCCAGCACCGGAACTGCCTTGAGCGCGCGCAGCGAGGTCTTGAGCGCCGCGACGATACCGTCGTCCATGATCGAGAGCTCCTTGATGAGGACGTCGATGGCCTGCGGGTCCTTCGAGCGGGCGAGGGCCTGGATGGCCTTGATGCGCTCGGCGCGCGAGCCTGTCGAAATGATCAACGGAGTCGCCGGCTTGCCCTTGCTATCGCCAGCCCAGCCCGTACCCGGAGCGAGCACGAGCGCAAACGGAAGCACGGATTGGATCAGGAGCCGTCGAGTTTCCATGGGTTCATTGTGCCTGTTTGTCGATCGGGCGCGGGGAGATCCGGCACCAGCGCGGTGAGGCCCCGCATGAGGACTTCGGGAGCGCGATTTCACTGCCAGTGCTAGGCCCGCCACCGCTTCCCTTCCCCCTTTCTTTCCCGAGGGACCAACGTGCGCCTGAAGCTCGATCGCCGTGCATGGATGGTCGCGTCCGCCATTGGCACCCTGGTGGTGGCGGTCCCCACCAGCGTGGCCGCCTACGTCCGCATCCGCGACTCCAACCGCCGCCTCCAACTCACCGGATTCCTGGCCGACCCGCTCGCGGGTGACGACGGCTGGGTGCAGATGCCCTGGCTCAGCGAGGAGGAGGCCGTCGGCGAGGCCGAGGGCGATGACGCCCGCCGCCGGCAGATCGCCACGCGCATCATGTGGGGCGTCAAGTCGCCGGAGGCCTCCGCCGAGCTGGCGAAGACCGCCCACGCCGAGTACCGGAAGTGGTGGCCGCTGTTCTCCGGCGCCCCACCCGCCGGCCGGCCGGCGATCGACCCGCGGGCGATCGTGAGCGGGCAGTCGTGGGTGAACCTGGGCCCGACGGACTCGGCGTTCAATTGGAATGGCGGATTCTACCCAGGCGTCTCCTCCGGGCGCGTCTCGGGGATCTCGGTGAACCCATCCGACCCAACGAACGTCATCATCGGCACCTCCGGCGGCGGGATGTGGAAGACCAACAACTTCGGCGCCGCCGACCCGACCTGGACGCCCATCGGCGAGTCGCTGCCCGGCCTCGCCATCGGCGCCATCAAGCGCGACCCGAGCGATCCCAACACCCTCTACGCCGGCCTCGGCGACTTCATCGACACGCCCGGCGGGCAGATGGTGAAGACCACCGACGGCGGCGCGTCCTGGTCCTCGCCGGTCCAACTCTCCGGCACCTATCCGGTGGCGTCGGGCGGCCTCGCCGCCATCGCGCAGCGGATCCGCTGGGTCGAGGTGGACCCGAACGCCCCCAGCATCGTCCTGGTGGGCACCGACGTCGGCCTCTTCCGCTCCACCGACGCAGGTGCCAGCTACGCGCTGCTGGACCTGCCGAACGCGGACGGCGCCGCCGCGCAGCGCCCGGAGTCGGTGTGGACCATCCAGTACACCGGGCAAGCCGCGGGGATCTCCAACTGGGTGGCCAGCGGCGTTCCCTCCTGCGGGCCGGCCTTCCGCCCCTCGGACCCGGGGAGCGGCGTGCTCCCCGGTGCCGACCAGCCCGGCACCATCCCGGCGACGGTGTGCACCTTCGGCAACCTCGGCGACATCTGGGTGAGCACCGACGCCGGGGCCACCTGGACCTCGCGGCGGTCCGCGGGCCCGTTCCCCGCGCCGGAGCCGGACACGCCCGTGGGGCGCATCACGCTCGCCGCCGGGACGCCGGTGGGCACGACCGCGACCGTCTACGCCCAGCTGAGCGTCGCGACAGATTCGGACGGCGCGGGCTACTGGCGGTCGCTGGACTCGGGGAACACCTGGACGCAGATCGCCTCGTCCGACAGCGCGGTCACCAACCCCCCCCTGTCCCCCGGCCACTGCCCCGACTCGAACGTGGTCAGCGGGCAGGCCTCCTACAACGCCGCGCTCCAGGTCGACCCGGGCGACGACAACGTCCTCGTCGCGGGCGGGATGCTGTGCGGCATGCGCACCCTCAACGGCAAGGCCGCCACGCCGACCTTCAACCTGATCTCCCACTGGCTCCCGGCGGTCGACAACTTCGGCGACACCAGCTTCGGCACGCTGCCGTACGTCCACGCCGATTGGCACCGGGTGGTGATTGTCCGGGTGGGCGCCAAGGCGCGCGTGCTCGCCGGCTGCGACGGCGGCCTCTTCTGGTCCGACGACGCGCTCTCCGCCGCCATCCCGGAGACGGCCACCTGGAACCACGCCAACCGGGGGCTACCGACGCACCTGTCGTACTCGGTGGCGTCGGGAGACCCGGCGACCGGCGATCCGTTCCTCGCGTACACCGGCCTGCAGGACAACGGCACCCGGTTCCGCGACCCCACCACCACCTCCACCACCTTCAACGAGGTCATCGGCGGTGACGGCTTCGGCGCCGCGGCCGGCCGCGACGCCGCCACCGGCAACAGCGTGTACTGGGCGTCCGTCAACGGCCACCACGCCTTCTGCGTGCCGTCGGCGGCCAATGCCCAATGCAACCAGGGCATCGCGTGGTCCGCCAATGACCCCACCCTGACCTCGTGCCCGACGGGCTCGGAGGGTCGGCCGTTCGTCGTCCGCTACGCGGCGGTCCCGACCAACCCGACGCCGAACACCTTCCTCACCATCAGCAACCGCCGCGTGTGGCGCATCTCCGGGACCGGCACCTGGACCGCGATCAGCCCGTGCCTGTCGGACGGCACCACCGTCCCCATCTCCAACCGCAACGTCGGCGCCAGCCAGAACATCGATGGCTTCTACGGCCTCGCCATCAGCCAGGGGCGCTTCGCGGTGACCTCCGACTGCGCCGGGGCCAACACCGCCTGCACCTGGACCATCTCCTCCCAGCTCTGGTTCGACTCGCCGGCCTTCGGCGGCAACGGCGACGGCGTGCGACAGCCGCTGGAGTCCATGTCCTTCACCAGCATGGTGGCCTTCCCGCCAGGCCCCACCGGCTCCCCGGTGGGCGACATCTACCTGGGCTCGACCATGGCGCCGCTGATGGACGACTTCACGCGCACCGTCCCCGCGTCGCTGGGTCACCTCTTCCGGACCACCGACCGCGGGGCCACCTGGACGCCCTTCCACGGCAACGGCGCCGGGTTCGACCTCCCGAACGTGGGCGTCGGCGTCATCCGCTACGACCCGGCGGACCTCACCAACAACACCATCTACGCCGGCACCGAGTTGGGCGTGTACCGGACCACCGACGGCGGCAACACCTGGCACCGCTACGGCGTGGGGCTGCCGATGGTGCTGGTGGACGACATGTTCATCGGCCGGACCGGCGCGCTCCTCCGCATCGCCACGTACGGGCGCGGCCTCTGGGAGATCTACCCGAACGCCACCGCCGAGCACGGCGTCAACGGCAACGGCGACTGGGACCGCAACCTGCAGATCGACTTCATCGACCTGGGGGCGATGGCATCCCGCCTGGGCACCGACCCGTCGGCCTCCACCGCGCCGCTCTACGACTGGAACGACGACATGACCGGCACGGTCAACGGCATCGACGAGGCCGATCTCAGCGCCCTGCTCGCCAACTTCGGGAACAAGCCGTGAGGGGGACCGCCATGCACGCCACCAGGCTCCTCGCCCTCCTCACGCTGGCCGCCGTCCCCGCGGTCCTCACCGGCTGCAACTGCGGCCCCGCCACCGGCACGAAGCTGGTCTTCACCAGCCAGCCGGCGGCTGGACAGGCCGGCGTGCCTTTCAGCCCCGTCGTCCAGGTCGCCGTCACCGACGACGACGGCAAGGTGATCGCCGGGGTCACCGCGCAGGTGACCATCGCGCTCTACCGCAACACCGGCGATGGCACGCTGGGAGGAACGCTCACCCAGACCACGGTGGACGGCGTGGCCACGTTCGCGGACCTCACGATCGACAAGCCGGCCAGCCGCGTCTACACGCTGAAGGCGACCTCCACCAACCTCACCGACGCGATCTCGCGCGGCTTCGTCATCACCCCCGGGCCGCCCGCGGGGCTCGCCTTCCTCCAGGCGCCCAGCGACACCGCATCGGGCGCGGGCATCGATCCGCCGGTGAAGGTCTCGCTGGTGGACGCGGTCGGGAACGTCGTGGCGGGATCGACGGCGACCGTGACGGTGGCCATCGGGACCAACCCGAGCGGTGGCACGATCGGCGGCATCACCTCGGTCGCCGCCGTGGCCGGCGTCGCGACCTTCAGCGAGCTGGCCATCGACAGGCCCGGCATCGGCTACACGCTCACCGCGGCGTCCGCCGGCCTCACCTCCGCCACCAGCAACCCCTTCAACGTCGGCGTGGGGCCGCCGTCGCGACTCGTCTTCACCGTGCAGCCGTCGAATGCGAACGCCGGCGCCATCATCGCCCCCGCGGTGCGGGTGAGCATCCTGGACGCGCTCGGGAACCCCACCAGCTCGACCGCCACGGTGACGGCCACCGTCGGTATCAACCCCGGGGGCGGGATGCTCTCCGGCACCACCAGCCGCGCCGCGGTAGCGGGCGTGGCGACCTTCGACGACCTCTTCATCAACCGGAGCGGCGCCGGGTACACGCTCACCGTCACCTCCCCCGGCCTCATCCCCGCCACCAGCGCCACCTTCGACATCGCGACGGGCCCGGCGTCCAGGCTCGCCTTCGGCCAGCAACCGCCCAGCGCCGCGGTGGGCGCCACCCTCTCGCCGGCGGTGAGGGTGCTGGTGCAGGACGCGCTTGGCAACACGGTCACGGCGTCCAGCGCCCCGGTGACCATGGCCATCGACACCAACCCGGGCGGCGGCACGTTGAGCGGGACGACCACCGTAGCCGCCGCGGCCGGCGTCGCCACCTTCTCCGACCTCTCCATCGACGCGGTGGGGGCTGGATACAGGCTGCAAGCCAACTCCGCCAGCCTCACCTCGGCCACCAGCAACGCCTTCGACATCCTGCCCCCCGGCTCCGGGCTCGCGTACACCGACCCGCCGCCGGGCGGGAAGATCCGCCTGGTGCGCGACGCGGCGTCCACCGCCACCACGGTGGTGCTGGACCTGGTGGCCGCGGTGCCGCTCACCGGCTTCCAGGTGGGCTTCAACCTCCCGCTGGACACCAGCCGCGTGCAAGCCGACCCCGCGCTGCTGACGCCGGGCACCGCGCTGCCGGCCGGAGCGCCGCCCATCGCGGCCAAGGCGGTGATACCGGCCACCGGACCGCTGGCGAACGTGCTCCTCTCGGGCCAGAGCCAGAAGGCCGCGGGCGGTGGCGCGGTCCCGACCAACTCGGCGGTGCCGGCGGGCGCGGTCTTCTACCAACTCCGGCTGGACCTGAAGCCGGGCGCCGTGACCGGCGTGGTGTTCGACGGCGCGGCGCTGGGCCCGCGGTTCATCGGGAAGATGCGAGACCGGACAGGGACGGACGTGGCGGTCTCCACCGACTTCCAGATCGGTCGGCTGGAGGTGAACTGACCCAGGCCGCCCCGGGGCGCCGCTGTTCTGGTCCCGCCCACCAGCCTCAAGCTCCACCGAGCGCGGAGCCGGGGCCCGGTGAGCGTGCGGGGACCTCAGTCCAGGAAGGCGGAGAAGCTCGTCAGGTGCAGCTTCTCGCCTTGCGTCCACGCCACGTATATCCGCTGGTATCCCGTGGTGGCTGAGAGGGCGCGCGCGCCGCGCAAGTTGAGGAGCGCCTTCACCGAGGCGCGCATCGGGCTCACGGGCAGCTGCGGCGGTAGCTGACCGCGATCTTCGCTCCCGGCGCTGGCGCGGCGGCAAACACCACCGCGTTGCCGGCCGGGTCGTAACTCCACCCGGACGCCGCCGCTCCGTTCACCGTCACCGCGAGACTCCCCGCGACCGGCGTGGCGCTGAGCGGGAAGCGCTCCTGCGGTGAGAAGGCCTTGTTCGCCACGTCCGCCAGGAGCGGCCCGTAATCCGGCGCGCAGGCGCTGAGCATCTGTCCGCCCGTCTTCGCCGCCGCCTCCGCGTAGCGCGTCCCTACCCCACCCGCTGTCGGACACTGCTGGGCCGTGGGGGCGATGGCGTAGATGACCGCCCGCTGGGGCTGGCTCAGCCCCTTCTTCGACTGGAGGAACCGCACGTACGTCCCCACGTCGTCCGGCGAGTTGTCGTCCTCGTCGCCCACGAACACCACCGCCAGCGCCGCCTCGTCGCGCAGGAAGCCCAGGTTGCCGTCGCCCGGCAGCGGCGTGCGCGGGTCGTCCGCGGAGCTGACCAGTGGATCGGAGAGCGCTCGCCGCATCGCCTCCAGGCCTTCCTCCACGTACGCGCACAACCCCACCTGCACGTCGTGCTGGAGCTTCGCCGCCAGGTCCGGCGTCCGGTTCGTCAGCAGGCGCGGCGCGGAGTTGTCCGCCGGGAAGAACCGACCTGCCTCCCCTCCCTGCGCACCGCCCGGGCACGCCGGGTTCGCCGCGTCCACGCCCGTGGTGGTCACCGCCACGTGCAGGTCCACGCCCTTGGCCAGCGCCGCGCTCACGAACGACGGCACGCCCTGCACCAACCGGGGCTGCTCCTCCAGCATCGAGGCGGTGTTGTCCACCACGAACAACACGTCCACCTTCGACGCGTCCTGCTGCGTGAAGCGGTCCACCTGGTCCACGCGCGTCGAGGATTCGCCGATGAGCGGCACCAGGTACGGCGCCGGCAACCCGTCCACCCCCACGAAGAGCGGCGACAGGTTCAGCCCGCCCACCACGGCCCGGTACCGCACCGACACGCTCGCCGTCTGCCCCGGCTGCAGCGTCAGCGGCGTCGAGGGCGCGGAGGTGATCTCGAACTCCCCATCGGTGGTGCCCGGACCGATGTCGATCCCCGTCACCCGCGCCGCCGCCGCGCAGCCGTTGATCAGCGTCACCCTCCCGGGACCCGGCGGGCAGTCCGGCCTCGCCAGCCCGAAGTCCAGGTAGCGCGGCGCCGCCACCACGCACGACGCCTCCGCGTTCGCCCGCAGCGGCACCAGGAACCGCGGGTTGTTCGGGTCGGCGGATTCCACCTGCAACGTGCCCAGGCTCCCGCCCTCGGAGGCCGGCGCCTTGAACGCCACCATGAAGGAGAAGTAGTCGCCCGGATACATGATGACCCCGTCGATGTTGCCTCCCGGCATCGAGAACGCGCCCCCGGCGTCGTCGGTGATCCGGATGTTCTTCACCGCGCAGAGATCCGTCCCGTTGTTGCGCACCTTCACGCCCAGCACCGCGCCGTAGGTCGGCGGCACCGTGCCGAAGTCCAGCCCCGGCGGCGTCAGGGCCACCGAGCAGGAGGTGCTCACCCTCGCGCGCCCGTTGATGGCTACCCGGAACGCGCTCGCGTACGCGCTGGTGAAAACGCGCACGTAGCCGCCCGCGTCTCCGGAGCGCGTGGGCTCATAGAAGACCTTGAGTTGCATCTCCTCGCCCGGCGCCAGCGCGCGCGGCAGCGCCCCCGCCGCGATGGCGTACTGGTCCTCGCCCGGTATCCCGTCGCCGCCCCAGGTGACCCGGGTCACGCTCACCGGCGTGCTGGCACCGCAGTTCTTCACCGAGATCGCGAACCCGCTCTTCGACCCCACCGGCACCATGCCGAAGTCGTAGCTGGACGGCGCCACGCAGATGTCCGGCGTGCCGCCCAGGCCTCGCAGCGGCACCGCCAGCTTCGGGTTGCGCACGCTCTGCTCGGTGAACACCACCGCGCCCCCGCTGTCGCCCAGGTGGCCGGGGCTGAACCGCACCGGGAACAAGCGCACCTCTCCCGGCTTCATCACGCTGGGAAGACTCGCCAGCGCGGCGGTGAACGCAGCATCCGTCCCGCCGCCGAGCACCGCGGCGTCGATCGCCATCGGCTCGGTGGAGATGTTGTGGAGCTTCACCACGCCGTCCGCGTAGCGGTCCATGGGTACCGGGCCGAAGTCCACCTCCCACGGCTCGGCCACCACCGCGCGGTCCAGCGCCTCGGCGATCAGCCGCACCGGGACGGCCTGGCAGCCGTCGCACGGCGACACCACCATCCCGGCCGCCTTCACGCCCACCCGCGCCGGGGCGAAGGTGACGGCCTGCGCGCGCCGCTCGAACGGGCCGAGCGTGAAGCCGGGAGTCACGAACTCATCCGCGTCCGAACCGGTGAAGCGCGCGCCCACGTCGACCGGGATGTCGCTGGTGTTCTCGAACACCAGGGTGAGCGCCTTGTGCGCCTGGGCCTCGATCCGCCCGAAGTCCAGCGTGTCGGCGGAGATCCGGGCGCGCGCGTCCACACCCACCCCCGCGAGCGGGATGCGTACCTCGCGGCTGTTCAGGCTATCCGTCCGGATGACCAGCGCCGCGGACTGCTCGCCCGGCGCCATCGGCCGGAAGTGCACCCGAAGCCTCGAGTGCTCGTCCGGCACCAGGCGGTCCTGTGACGGGTCCGGGAGGTCGGCGCTGTACGCTCCCTGGCTCCCTTCGAACGCGATCTCCTTGACCGTGATCGAGCTCCGCCCGGCGTTCTGGAGGTCCACGTCGAGGGTGTGGTCGCCGTACATGGCCACCCTCGCGAAGTCGAGCGTGGCCGGGAAGGCGAGCAGGTGCCCGTCGGCGCCGGACGGGCGCTCCCGGTCGCACCCCGCCGCGAACGCCGCGACGACCGCGAGCGCCCGCGGGGCAAACCACCTGATCATGCAAATCCCCCCTCGGAAACTGTCGGTTCGCCCAAACTACGCACCGGTGCCATACCCGGCAAACGACCTCTGTGCGGTCCTGGTCGCGGGCTGCCCTCGCCGTGAGCCATCGCGCTTCTCGGACGTCGCCCAGCCGACGGACGTCCTGGGACCGGCTGGTGACCGGTAGGGGAGCCGCTCGCCGCGCTGCTCGTCTCCACTCCCGGCGGACGCCGAGGACCGGTCAACCCGTCGCCGATTCTCGGCTCTGCTCGAAGCCCGGGTAGTCGAAGGCCCGCGCGACCGCCTCGCAGTCGCCCTCCGTGCCCCCGTGCTTCTTCACCAGGTCGTTCCAGGAGTGCGCCACGGTGGCCTTCATGCGATCAACGACGCGGGCCGCTTCCTCGCGTGAGAGGCCGAAGCGGGGCGCGGAGCCGACCAGATTGGCGCGATTGGCCCAGCGCCCCCGCTCGCCAATGGTCATGGCGAGGTCGCGATGCTCCAGGCTGATCGACGGAGTGGGCGTGAGGTCGTACGCCGGGGACAGGGTCCACCCGGCCCGGTCCGCGATCAGCGCGTGGTTGCGTGGGTGGTCGTCCGCGTTGGAGATGAGCGCGTTGAAGACCATGCGCCCGAAGAGCTCGGCGCGGTCTTCGTTCGGGTGGACGGCCCAGCGCCGCAGTTCGTCGGCCAGCAGGGGATAGGACCACCGGGCTCGCGCCTGGAGGTCCTGGTCATCGGCCCGCAGCACCGAGAGCGCGCTCACGAACCGCTTGCGGTGATAGCCCCCGGGGACTCGCTCCCGGTCGAACCGTTTCACCAGGAGCGTGCTCTGGCCGCCCACCAGGAGCACGCGGGTGGTCGCCGCCCGGAGCCCGCACTTCGCGGCCAGTTCGAGCATCGCCGCCTCCACGGCGGCGTTGTTCCACCGATCTCCCCGGGACGGGAACTTGGCGATCCAGAGGCCCTGGTCGTCCTCGACGACGTTCTTCGGGCGCGCTCCACCCAGCGACGTGCCGGGGTGGACCAACGACGCCACCTGCTCCGAGGGCGGAGCGTTGGCCTCCACCCGTGCAGCCTCGGCGAGCAGCTCCTCCAACTGGATGATCTGGTTGAACGCGTGCACCGGGGCGGGCGGCTGGAGATCCTCGCCGAAGGAGAGCGCCCCGGCCCGGTCCTCGGGCGAGTGGAGGAGGTAATCCACTTCCGTCAGGTCGCTGGCGTGCAAGTGGCGTTCGATGATCTTGCGGCCCCAGGAGTCCGGGGATGCGTCGCGCAGCGCGCCGAACATGCCGCGCATCCGCGCGGTCTCGAACTGGCGCCCGCTCAGGGGGAGCTCGAAGCGGTCCAGCTCGACGGCCCCGGGACGCTCGAGGTAGCGGCGTCCGTAGACGAAGCGGCCCACGCCCTCTTCCAGGCGGAACCGGCCGCACGTCACCACCTCCGGCCCGTCCGGCAACTGGAGGTAGACGAAGCACTCCTGCGCCCTAGAAGTCGGCATCCAGTCCCCCTGACTGGCGGACGCGCCGCGGCTCCCTCGCCAACTCCAGGGCCTTGCCCTCCTCGTCCCGATCCGGTGCGGCCAGTTCCTTGAACTCCCGCTCCAAGCCGAGAGCCCACAGCACCGCCCAGTAGGCCCCGATGGCCGTGGTGGGGTGGCCCGCCTCGACCCTGCCCATGGTGATGTGGGAGATCCCCGCGCGGCGCGCCAGGTCGCGCTGGGACATCCGCCGGCGCACGCGCGCGGTAGCGAGGTTCCGGCCCAGCCGCGTGATGGCCTCGGTCACTTCACCGGGCGCGCGGTCGGCGCTGAGTCCAATTCTTGGCATAACTATATGTCCTTAAACCGCATAAGAACATATAGATTATCCATTCTGAAAGTGCTGGCCAATGGATATGGCACTAATAGACCTACCGCCATATCTATTATCCACTCCGACGTCCCCTGGAGAAGGCGCGAAGGGAGCTTTTCCGGTTCGCCCAAACGACGCACCGGTGCCATACCCGGCAAGCCACGGTGCGAAACGTCCACCACATCCTCGTCCTGCTCTGTGCAGTCCTGGTCGCGGGCTGCCCTCGCCGTGAGCCATCGCGCCCCGCAGACGTCGCCCAGCCGACGGACGTCCCGGGCCTGGGGACCACCGCTCCCTTCTTCGTCCTCGCCACCGCGCCGGACGGCCGCTGGGTGGTCGCCTGCCAGGCCCGCGAGGACACGGACGGCTCCGGCGCCGTCGACGCGCGGCTGCACGAGGACGGCACCTTCGGCGGTGACGACCTCGTCCCGTTCCTCTTCCGCGCCGGGCCGGCTGGAGACCTGTCCGGGGAGCCGTTCGCCGCGCTGCTCGCCTCCTCCAATGACGGGCGCTGGCTGGCGGCGCACCTCACCGACGGCTCGGTGGTGCTGCTCGACCAGGTCTCGGGCGAACGAATCCCCCTGGAGGACGCCTCGCCCAGCGCCTCGTTCGACCGGCTCGGACAGCGCCTGGCCTACGTGAAGGCGGTGCGCGGCAAGAAGCTGGCGGCGATCCGCGACCTGCGCGGCGGCCAGGAACAACTGGTGGATCCGGGGCCGGGCGTGCTCCGCGCGGTGCGGCTGGACCCGGACGGGGAGATGTTCCACCTGTTCCTGGACCCGCCACCGCCCCCCGAACCGCGCCGCGCGCCGCCTCGCCGGAAGCCGAAGGACCCGCCGCCCCCGCCACCTCCCCCTCCCCCGCCGCCCCGGCCCTCGTGCCCATCCCCCGCGGAGCGCGCCGGGACGCCGCCGGTGGAGAAGGCGGCGGCGTTCCACCGGGTGCTGCTGCTCCCGGACGGCAAGCCCATCGAGGTGCCGGGGCTGGTGCGCACCATCGGCCGGGCCCTCCTCCGGCGCGGCGAGCATGGCGAGCTCATGGTGCAGGACGCGCAGGGCTTCGAGGTGGAATGGGTGCCGCACGACTGCGGGGCTCGCCTCCTCCAGGTCGACCCGGGGCGCGAGCTGGTGCTGGTAGCGTGCGACGGCGCGGCCGGCGATCGCCCGTGGTCAGGCGTGGAGCTCCATGGCACGCGGGTGCACCAGGCGCTCGGGCTGGAGGTGCCGCGCGACGGGTCCGACGCCTGGCTGCCGCGCCGGCCGCGGCTGTTCGAGATCCCGAAAATCGACCCCATGGGCAAGCAGGAGCACCGGCTCCAGCCCGGCTGGGTGGACCTCGACCGGAAGACCGCGCTGCCGTGGGAGGGAACCCTCCTGTGGAGCGACGGCGGGCGCGCGCTGGTGCGGGCCGAACAGGGCGGTCTGTGGCTGGTGGACGTCGATCTCGAGTCGTCGTCGAAGGTGGACGCGCCCAGGCCTGGCCGGTCGCCCCTCGCCGGCGCCGGGCCCTATGCCGCGATCGACGGCGTGGTGGTGGACGTGCGCGCCCAGGAGTCGATCGGGGAGTACCCCGGGGTGGCGCTGGCGCTCGATCGCTCCGGGCGGGTGCTGGTCTCGACCGATCCGCGCGGCTGGGGGCCGGCGCGCTGGGTCACGCCCGCGTTCCCGAAGCGCTGAGCTGGGCTAACCTCTCGGGGCGCACGCAGCGCCGTGCTCGCGATGGACGCCACCGGGAAATACTCCATCGTCCGGAAGATCGCGGACGGCGGGATGGCGGAGATCTTCCTCGCCCGTCTCGAGGGGACGCGCGGCTTCCACAAGCAGGTGGTGCTGAAGCGGATCCGCTCCGCGCTGATCGCCGATCCGCAGTTCCGCAACATGCTGATCGACGAGGCCCACGTCGCCATGGGCCTCAACCACGGCAACATCGCGCAGGTCCTGGAGTTGGGGGAGTCCAGCGGCCACTACTTCCTGGCGCTGGAGCTGGTGGACGGCTGGAGCCTCTCCGAGGTGATCAAGCGCGCCAACGCCGCCGGCCTCCCCCTCCCCATCGAGCTGTCCCTCTACATCGTGGTGGAGGTCTGCCGCGCGCTCTCCTACGCGCACCAGCAGACGGTGAAGGGCGTGCCCATGGGCATCGTCCACCGGGACGTGAGCCCGCAGAACGTGCTCGTCAGCGAGCAGGGTGAGGTGAAGCTCACGGACTTCGGCATCGCCAAAGCGCGGACCAACACGGAGCAGACCAGCCGCGGCGTGGTGAAGGGGAAGATCTCGTACATGTCGCCGGAGCAGGCGGCGGGCGGCGAGATCGATCACCGGTCCGACCTGTTCTCGCTGGGGATCGTCCTCTACGCCATGGTCACCGGGAAGCTGCCCTTCGAGGGCGGCGCGCCGCTGGAGGTGATGGTCCGCATCCAGGCCGGCGAGTACCCGGCGCCGGACAAGGTGAACAAGAAGCTGGGGAAGGAGCTGGTCCAGGTCATCCAGAAGGCGATGACCCTCCGGAAGGAGGATCGCTACCAGAACGCGGAGGCGATGCTGCTCGCGGTGGAGCGCGTGCTGCGCGACGGGTTCCCGCCCACCGGGCGGACGGAGCTCAAGGCGTTCCTCGACGAGCTCCACCGGCGCGACGGCGTTCTCCCCATCAGCCGGGCCGCTTCGGCGACCACCGAGACCGAGGTCAGCAAGGATCCGGTCGAGATCGGTTCGTCGATGATGCTCACCACGCCGGAGCCGGTTCAGCGGCCGGTCCCGCGAAGGTCCGGGGAGCGGCCGCGGCCGAAGCGGTCAGGGAGCGCGCGGCGCGCCGTGCTCGGGATCGTCGGGGCGGTGGGGCTGGTGCTCGTGCTGGTGGTGATGCTGTCGCCGGAGCCGGCGTCCAGGTCGAAACCACCCGAGAGCGCTCCTCCCGAGACGGCCGTGGTGACCGCGACGCCCGCGCCACCGCCACCTCCCGATCCCTCCCCTCCTCCAGCGCCCGCCCCCGCGCCGGAGGCCACGCCTGCGCCCACGCCGGAAGCCGTCGCGGCCCAGGAAGCCACGGCGACGGACGCGGGCTCGGCCGAGGTGGACGAGGACGAGGCTCACCTGATGGCGGAGGCCGTCGCCGATCCGAAGGACGTCGTGATCGGCGAGGAGGACGGCACCGCCGAGGACGATCCTCCGGCCTCAGCCTCGGCCCCTCCCGTCGCGACGCCGGAGCCCGCGCCGGCTCCAACTCCCGAGCCAGCGAAGCCGACGCCCGAGCCGATCAAGACCGCCACCGCACCGCCACCTCCGCCCAGGCGCGATCCGCCCAAGCCCGCTCCCGCCCCCACCCCGCCGAAGCCGGACACGGTCTCGGTGCTCATCACCAGCCAGCCGGTGGGCGCGGTGGTGAAGCTGAAGAGCCGCGTCTTCGGCAAAACGCCGATCCCGCTTCGCTTCAAGACCGGGATCATCTTCGAGCTGACCTTCGTGAAGGACGGCTTCGCGACGACCTCCAAGCGCTTCCTCGTCACGAAGAAGAAGGACCAGAAGGTGGTGGCGTACCTGAGCGCAGTGCCTCGCAAAAGGCGATAAACCACCCACACCTACACCGCCGTTTTGAAAAAATTCGGGCATTCGGTTTTCGGCGCAACCAAGAAATCGAATGCTCGATACTTTTTGTAAGTCGCTCCCCCCGGAGTCCCCACATGGCCATGATTTCTGACTCGGGGGGCGGATCCGCCCGCCCGGCGCGGCCTTCGTCCGCGAGCAGCACGTCCAACTCCAGCAGTTCCAGCTCCAGCGGAAGCTCGGGTGCCTCGGAGTCGAACGACGCCGAGAACAGCGCGGAAGGCTCAGACGGTTCGAACAAGACGGACCGGCCCAAGCGGCACCACCACTCCTCGAACGGCTCCGGTTCCGGCGGTTCCCCGGCCACGGTCGCCGAGTCCGCCGCGTCCGCCGGCGAGGCCGCGGAGCACCGCGCCAGCCGCGCCGCCGACACCGCCGAGCGCGCCCGCACTGAAGCGGACGCCATGCGCGCCACGCAGCGCGCGGAGATCGCCCGGAACGAGGCGAACGCGCAGCGCCAGCGGGCACAGGCCGCGCTCGAGGACGCGCGGCAGACCCTCCGCGCCGCGCCGAAGATCGACCGCGAGGACGCCCGGGCGGAGTTGGCACGCGCCGAAGCCGCCGCCGCCCGCGCCACCACTGCGTCGGACCACGCCGACGCGCACGCCCTCCGGGCCGGGTCGGGGCGTCTGGATTCCAGCTTCGACCGCGCCGCCGATCCGCGCGCCACCGCCCTGTCCGGCGGCTCCGGTCAACCCGCGGCAAGTGGCCAGCTCTCCCCGAGCCAGACGCTGACCGCCACCAATGGGTCCGGCCAGCCCGCGGCGCAGGCGAACGGCACCATCTCCCAGCAGATCTCCGCCGAGTACGACCGCCTCCCGCCCGCCGAGCAGCAGCGCGTCCCGCGCGACGCCTATGTCGCCCAGCGGACCGAGGAGTACGGCGTCGCGCTCAAGGCCAGGGGCCAGGCCACCCAGGACGTGGACGCGCGCATCACCGCCGCGCTGGATGAGATGGGCCCCAACTCGCGCGACGCCGCCGCGCTCCAGCGCCAGCGCGACCGGCTGATCGCCACCGCGACCACCACCGCGGTGCAGGACTTCCGCGACACCCGCGACGCGACCGCGCTGGCGGACCAGTACCGCCAGGACCCCGCGAAGTGGCAGCAGGTGGCCTCGCAGTTCAACCTCCCGGCCGGGACGCCGCCCTCCGCCGCGCAGGTGAAGGACCTGCTCCAGTTCAACCGCCAGGTGGAGACCCGCGCGCAGGTCGCGGCCGACGCGGCGGTGCGCAACCTCCCTCCCTCCGCCACGGACGCGGACGCGGCGGCGGCGCGCCAGGCCGCGGTGGCGCAGGTGCAGCTGCAGGCGTACGTGGACCGCGGCGCGGTGAAGCCGCCCGAGGGCGCCGACGCGAAGCAGTGGGTGGCGTCGCAGGCGCAGCTCGCGGGGCAGGAGGCGGGGATCCGGCGCTCGGCGCTGGCGCAAGGGCAGGATCCGGACGCGGCCGCCGCCACCAGCGAGGCGCTCTTCCAGGCGCGCATGGATGCGGCGATCCGGACCGGCGAGGTGAAGCTGCCCGAGGGCGCCACGCCGCAGGACGTGCAGCAGCTCAAGGATCGCCAGCTCTCTCAGTTCCGCGAGGCGGTCAACCTGTCCCGCACCAACGGCCTCCCCATGGCCGACGCGCAGGCCCGCATCTCGGGCGCCCACGCGATCCAGGACCTGCGCATCGCGGCCCAGGTGAACATCAACGACGCGGTGCAGGCGTACAACCAGAACACCACCGCCGTGCAGCGCGGCGGCGAGACGATCCGCGGCTGGTGGTACGGCGACGGCGTCAACCACCTGGACTTCGCGAACAAGGAATTCGACGTGATCCAGGCCAAGGAGAAGGAGTACCACCAGCTCCTGCTCTCCACGAACGGCCCGCTCACCCCCGACCAGCAGCAGCGAGCCGCAGCGCTGAAGCAGGAGATCGAGTCCCGCATCGACCTCACCACCACCAACGTCGGGCTCAACGTGCAGCACTCGTTGGAGCAGGCGGCGCGCTACAAGCCGGTGGAGGCGGCGCTCTTCCAGACCGTCTACGCCGCCTCCAGCGTCATCCCCGGCGGCGTGGTGATCGGCGCCAGCGTGAAGCTGCTGCTGGACGACCTCCCCAACGGCCGCATCCGCGCCAACGGCAACGTGCTGGAGACCACCGGGGACGTCGTCCTCTCCATGGCGATGGGCGCCGGGCAGGTGGCGATCGGCAAGTTCGACCCCACCCACGGCGGCACCACCACCCTGCTCCGCGCCGGCACCGCGCCCATCCTCGAGAAGGCGGCGGTGATCGCCCTGGACGGGGGCTTGAACGCGGCCTGGGCGGGCGGCAGCTCCGCGGTGGAGCAGCTCCGCGACCCGAACCGCGCCCCGGACCAGGGCATCGACTGGCAGCGGGTGGCCATCGACTCCGCGGCCGGGTTCGCCGGGAGCGCCATCGGCCGCGTCGCCAAATTCGGCCCCGCCGCGGGCGCGCCGATGACGCTGCGCCAGCTGGGCACCCAGACGCTGCGCGAGAGCGGACTCGGCTTCGTCTCCGGCTCGCTGATCGACGCCGGCACGCAGTACGCCACCAAGGGCGAGGTGGACCTCCGGCAAGCGGCGAGCGCCGGTTTCCAGAACGCCCTCATCGCCGGGCTCGACTCCGGCGCCCTGGGCGTCGGGCAGATGCAGCAGGCCCGGCGCGCCACCGCCCCGCTCAACCCGGCGGCCGATCCCGCGGCGCTCACCTCCGACCCGCGCCTGCGCGGCGCCTCCGACCGCGACACCTCCCCCATCCAGGTGCGCCGGGGCCAGGTGGATCCGCTGGCGGACAACGCCTGGGCGCTGCCTCCGGAGCAGCAGAAGGGCCCCCGTGCCCCGAAGCCGGCGCGCGCCCCGGAGGACACCCGCCTCACCGGCGCGGACGTGGAGCGCGGCATCGACTTCGCGCAGGCGATCTCCAACTTCGCCACCCGCGGCCGGAGCACGCTTCGCCGCGTGGGCGACCAGGTGGTCAACGCCCTGGGGCCGACCACCGAGTGGACGCTCAAGGGCACCACCGAGCTTCAGAACCGGGTCCGCGAGGGCGGCGCCCGGCTCTCGAACTGGTGGGACGACCGCCTGGGCCGCTTCGGCACCAGCACTCCCGCGCAGGAGCAGCACGACCTGCTCTCCTCCATCAACCCCTCGCTCACGGAAGGGCGGGACCCGAACGGCCGCCTCTTCGCCGCCCGCCGCGGCGAGGTCGATCCGGGCGGCGTCCCGCTCCGGACGGACAAGGCGCTGGGCCAGTCCGACCAGGGCTCGTTCCCGCTCGTGTACAAGACCACCCGCGTCGACGACCTGGTGAACGGGCCGCGCGCCAGCCTGCCGGACCAGCTCGCCGTCTTCGCGGGCCGCGACCTGGCCGAGCGGTGGACGGTGACCGAGGGCCGCGCCCACGCCTCCACGAACGTCGCCGACCCGAACAACAACATGTTCGCGCAGAGCAGCCCCCAGTACGTCCCCGGCCTGGTGGAGGGCGAGAACCAGTTCCGGGTCCGCGTGGAGGCGTACGGCCGCACCCAGGACGTCGCACTCCGGCTCCCGGACGCCGACACCATGAAGGCGTTCTACGCGGGCCAGCCGGACGCGGTGCGCCAGGTGGTGGGCGGCTTCCAGGGCCAGATCCGCGAGGCGCTCGCCAACCCGGATCCGGCGTCGATGCGGACCATCGACGGGAGCACGGTGGCCTCCGCGTACCGCCAGGGCATCCCCGGCCAGCGCACGCTGCTGCCGCCGGTGGATCTCCAGATCAACCTCCGCACCAACGGCTTCATCGACCCCATCCGCGACCCGGGCAACATCAACTTCGGGTCCGGCGCGGGCGAGACGCCCACCAACACCGTCAAGTCGCTCTACTTCGACGCCGGCGGGAAGATCGCCCTGATCGGCGACCGCACCGCGCACGCCAACATGGACGGCGCGGGGCGCGAGGCGCTGATCAACGGGACCTACGAGCCGTTGAAAAGCTTCGACGCCGCGCTCAAGGACCCGAACGCGCCGCCGTGGCGCGGGACGGAGCCGTTCGACCCGGCGCAGGCGCACGTCCTCCAGGAGGGCCTGGACCCCGCCCAGCAGAACCGGTTCGGGAACCTCTTCCAGGCCGCGCCCCAGCGCGAGGTGGTGGCGTACCTCGACCCCGGGTCCTCGCAGCACTACGAAGACCAGCTCTTCAACCTGAACGGGACGCTCAACCAGCAGGCGGGGGCGGCCGGGGTGCGGGGCGGTCCGCAGGTCACGGTGGACTGGGTGCTCGCGGAGGCGATGGGCGTGGCTCGCGGGAAGAACACCGTCGACTCGCTGGCGGTGGACCCGAACAACACCATCAACCCGGTGGCCTCCCCGGTGCCCGAGGAGGCCGCGGCCATCTACACCGACCCGGACCCCAGTCACTTCGCGCCGGACTGGCGCCGCGGCGAGCGGCTGCTCGCGGCGGCGCAGCTGGGCAACCTCGTGGACAAGCCCACCCAGGGCAAGCCCGGCAGCGCCAGCGCCGTCCTCTCCTCCGCGGCGCACATCTTCGAGCCGCTGCTCTCCCGCCTCTCCAACCTCAGCAACCCCGGCCGCGCGCAGGCGGTGAGCCCGTACGACGTGTCGAACAAGGGGATGTACTCGCGGCTCCCGGACAGCGCAGCCAAGGGGGAGAACCTGGTGGTGGCGTTCGGCACCGCCAGCTCCCAGCACTACGGCGATGTGTCCGGCGTGGTGAAGCTGGCGGACGGCTCGCGCCGGCTCTCGGTGCGCGCCGGCAACGACGGCGACGTGGCGCTCGACGCCAGCGTGGCGCGCGTGCCCCAGGTCGCCGACCGGATGATGCAGGACATCAAGGCGTACCAGGCGGAGGTGGCGCGGCGGGCGGCGGCCGGGGAGCCACCCCTGCGGCTGGCGATGCTCGACTACCTGCCCGCGCGCGAGCTGGCGCGGATCCAGGACAAGTAGGCCGCTTTGTAGGCGACGCTCATGGGTATGGGACGATAACCAGCGCGGGTAAGCTCGCAGGGTGCGCGTGCTGATCGCGACTTTCGGGACCCGGGGCGACACCCAGCCCATGCTCGCCCTCTCGGAGGCGCTGGTGGCGCGCGGGCACGACGTGTCGCTGGCGGTGGCGCCCAGCTCGCTCCAGCAGGCGCGGGAGCTCGTCCCATCCGCCTTCGGGGTGGGCATGGGCTACGAGGAGATCTCCCGCCGGGCCTCCAGCGGGAAGCTGCGCGACGTCTTCTCGACCATCCCGCTCGTCCGGGAGGACATCCGGGTGCAGCTCGAGATGCTGGAGGGCCCGGCCGCTGAGGCGGACGTGATCGTCGGCGCGTCGGT
>DATBSS010000653.1:0-5763 GCA_036559665.1 Myxococcaceae bacterium | reverse complement strand
GCAGCGGCGGAGCCAGCGGGTGGTGCGGGCGAGGGACTCCTCGAGGTAGGAGCGCTCGGCGAGCGAGGGCGGGCACTCGTCGAAGGCCATGATGACGTCCGCCCCCAGCGCCTCCTGGATCTGCATGCTGCGCTCGGGGGTGAGCAGGTGCTTCGAACCGTCCAGGTGCGATTGGAAGGTGGCGCCCTGCTCGGTGATCTGGCGCTTCTCCGCCAGGCTGAACACCTGGAAGCCGCCGCTGTCGGTGAGCATGGCGCCGTCCCAGGCGATGAAGCGGTGCAGGCCGCCCAACTCGCGCACCAGCGCCTCGCCGGGCCGGAGCATCAGGTGGTAGGTGTTGCCGAGGATGATCTGGGCGCCCAGCGCGCGCAGCTCGTCCGGGCCCACCGCCTTCACGCTGCCGGCCGTGCCCACGGGCATGAACACCGGCGTCTCCACGGTCCCGTGCGGCGTGTGGAGGCGCCCGCGGCGCGCGCCGGTGGCGGCGTCGGTATGGAGCAGCTCGAAGCGGACCGGTGCCGGCGCCGATTCCGTCACGGGAGCACCAGCATGGCGTCGCCGTAGGAGAAGAAGCGGTAGCGGCGCTCCACCGCCTCCCGGTACGCGGCCAGCGTCCGCTCGCGCCCCGCCAGCGCGCTCACCAGCATCAGCAGCGTCGAGCGCGGGAGGTGGAAGTTGGTGAGCAGCACGTCCACTTGCCGGAAGGTGAAGCCGGGGGTGATGAACAGGCGGGTCTCGCCGGCGCCCGAGCGTAACGTCCCCGTCTCCAGGTCGGTGGCGGATTCCAGGGTCCGGACCACGGTGGTGCCCGCGGCCACCACGCGCGGCGCGGCGTTGACGGCGGCGGCGGTGGCGTCCGGGACGTGGAAGCGCTCGGGGTGCATGGCGTGGCCCTCGACGTCCTCAGTGCGCACCGGGAGGAAGGTGCCCGGCCCCACGTCGAGGGTGACGTCGGCGCGGCCGATGCCGCGGGCGGAGAGCCGGTCCAGGATCTCGGGAGTGAAATGGAGACCTGCCGTCGGCGCCGCCACCGAGCCCGGCGAGCGCGCGTAGACGGTCTGGTAGCGGTCCGCGTCCTCGGCGGTGGGCGGGCGTTCGATGTACGGGGGCAGCGGGAGCCGGCCGGCGCGGTCGATCGCCTCCAGCAGCGACCGCTGCGGGCCGGAGAAGCGCACCAGCAGCTCGCCACCGCCGCGCGACTCCAGCACCTCGGCCTTCAGGTCCGCCTCGAGCTCGACTACCGCGCCGGGCTTGAGGCCCTTGCTGGCCTGGCCGAGGCACACCCAGCGCAGCGCGCCCACCTCGCGACCCAGCGCGTCCGCCGCGGTGGCATCGTCCTGCGCCGAGGGGCGGACGAGGAGCAGCTCCACCTTGCCGCCGGTGCCCGCCTTGTGCCCGAGGAGGCGCGCCGGCACCACGCGCGCGTCGTTGAGGACGAGGAGGTCTCCGGGAGCGAGGAGCTCCGGCAGCTCCGCGAACGTCCGGTGCTCGATCGCGCCGTTGCCGGACTGCCGCAGGACGAGCAGGCGCGAGGCGTCCCGCCGCTCGGCCGGGCGCTGGGCGATCAGCTCGGGGGGAAGCTCGAACTCGAAGTCGGAGACCTTCAAGGGCGGCGGAGCGTATAGCCCCTCCGCGCGCTCACGGCACGGTCAACGGCACGAACAGCAGCCCGCTGAAGGTGGCGGCGGCGTGGTACGGCCACTGCTGCTCGAAGGGCGCGCGGGCCACGTCGTGCCCCGGTTGGACGGTGGCGACGATTCGCACCGAGTACTGGAAACCGGGCTCGATGAAGCCGGGAGGCACGGTGACCTGGGTGCCGGTGGTGGTGAAGCGGGCGACGGTCGTCCGCTGGACGGGGCCGCCGGCTTCGTCGGCGAAGAAGCGGCGGATCCACACCGTGTAGAAGGTCGGCGTCCCCACCGCGGGCGGGCTCCAGCGGATGACGTGCGAGGTGGAGCCAAAGAACGTCTGGTCGGAGAGGAAGGGCGCGCCGTCGATGGTGGCGCCGGTGACCGGGCTGACCTGCGGCTTGAGCGCCGATGCCGGGAACGAGGGGAGCAGGTCGTTCACCTGGATGTTCCCCGACTCGAAGATGGGCACGGTCTGCCCCCCGTTCGGCCCCCGCGCTACTGCATAGGGAACGAGGAAGGTCGTGATGGCGATCCCGAACCGCCCCCAGGAGGTCGGGTAGGGATCGCCGTACACCAGGCTCAGGCGCTGGTCCGGCTGGGGCGCGGGAGGGCCGTCGCCCAGGAACATCACCGCCAGGTCGGGCGCGGTGCCGTAGAAGCCGTGGGTGGAGTCGGGAAGGGCGTCGATCGCCAGGAGGTGGCTGACGAGATCCGGAGTGACCCTGTCATTGACGTCGGTGCGGTAGCTCCCGAAGGACCCCGGCGTCCCGTCCGCGATGAGCCAGTTCAGCGCGAGCGCCTTCGTCTGCGGGACGGGGGTGAACGCTCCGGTGACGTCGGTCGTCGCGCCGTCGGCGATGGTCAGCGGAGCGGGGCCAAACACCCGCTCCACCGCCTGGTACGTGTTCCATCGGTACGGCGCGCCCATGTGGTCGTTGACGAACCCCACGTCGCGCGTCGTCAGCTGGGTGAACCAGGTCCGGTCCCCGGCGGCGGCGTCGGCCAGGACGGGGTTGAACCCGGACGCTCCGAACAGGCTGTAGTCATAGGTCTGAGCGAGCGAGCTGGTCCCCGCCGCGAGCGCGGGGCCCGTCGAGAGGTACTGGAGGCTGTCGAACCAGAGCCCGCTGTTGGACGAGTACATCTGCAGGTCGTCCGACACGCCGAAGGCCGGATGGTCCGTCCACGGCGCCATCCCGGTGAGCGCCGTGCGCTGGAAGGTGCCGGGCGAGGCGAAGGTGATGGTCGGCCGGCCCTGGAGGTGGAACCCGAGGTCCACCGTGCGCGACGTCGTTTCGAAGCAGTCGATCCGGGTGCACAGGAAGTACGGCAGGCCGTAGGGGACGCCGGGGATCTGGAAGGTGCCGTCCGCCGCGCCGGTGCCGGGGAACCAGGTGAAGTCGGTGCCGCGCTGGACCCAGGCGCCGAGGGTGGCCTGGCGGAGGTCCTCCGGGCGATCCACCACGCCCGTGTCGGTGATCCAGTGGGCGACCCGGGTCCCGGTCACGGCAAGGGGGCGGATGTCGAAGGCATTGCTGGAGGCGGAGGTCAGCGCGCCGGAGCCGGCCACCAGCGTGTAGCGGCCGGCCGCGCTGACGGCGAGGCCGGTGAAGGTCGCCACGCTCGTGACCGGCGCCGTGGAGACCGTGCCGCTGAGGTTGCCCGGGCCCGACCCGGCGACCACGCCGAGCAAGACCTGACCCATCCAGGTGGCCGTGTTGCCATGCCGGTCCAGCGCCACCACCGTCACCGCCGGAGCGATGGGCACGGTGGCCTCGGTGTCGGTCGGCTGCTGGACGAAGGCCAGGCGGACCGCGGGCCCGGCGGAGAACTGCGTGGTGGCGGTGGAGGGCAGCGCGCCCTGGTCGAGCGTGGCGGAGAAGGTCTTCACCTCCGCCACCGTGGAGACGAGCGTGCCCGTGGCAATCCCGGAATCGTTGGTCGCCGCCGCGGGCTGGGTGAGGGTGTTCCCACCGCCGGTCGCGGCGAGCTGGACCGTCGCGCCGATCATCGGGTTCCCGGAGGCGTCGCGCACCGTGACACGGACGTGCACGACGTCCGTCCCGTCAGCGGTGACGCCGGCGGAGCGGTCCACGGAGAGCTCGCTCCGGGACGGATCCGGGGAGGGCTTCGGGCACCCCGCCGCGAGGGCACACGCCCCCAGCCACACCAGCACGCGCGTTCTGTTCATGGGATGACGAAGTGTCACCCCACGCCGGAGGCCCAGCAAGGTTGGGTCACTTCACCCGCATGCGGTTGTTCTTGGGGTTGTGCTCCACCTCGGCCATCCCGAGCGCCTCCAGCACCGGCGGCACGTACATCCCGAATCGCCCGCGGTAGCCCTTCCTCAGCCCGTACCAGCCGGCCACCGGGTTGCTCTTCGCCCGGCCCCACGCCTCCACCGTTCCCTCGGCGGCCGGCTTCTGCTCGTCCGCGCTGCCCAGGGGGATCCAGTCCTTCTGCTTCTTGAGCATCGCGTGGAGGTCGTCGATGCAGCTCAGGTGGTAGCGGAGCTGTGTCTTCCCGACCTGCACCACTAGTGCGGGTGGGTCTACTTCCTCATCGCGGTGGGCGGTGTATTCGGCCGAGCCGCTGGGCGTCGTGAGTACCCACGGCGACTCCGGCGTTCCTTTTCCCTTGGGTTTGGCGGGCATCGTGCGCGTGCTCCTCCTCGTTGTTCGTGAAGACGCGCGGGGGCGGGAAAAATCGTCGGTCGGTCGATCAGTAGAGCTGCTGAAGCTCCGTGCCCGGGTAGTAGTGGCGGAGGATGGCGCGGTAGTCGAGGCCCTGGTCGGCGTAGGCCTTGGCGCCCCACTGGCAGAGGCCCGCCCCGTGGCCGTAGCCCTTCCCGCTGATCTGGAGCGCGCCGTCCGCCTGCCCGTCCACGGCGAAGTCGAGGCTCTTGAGCCGGGTGTACCCGAGCCGCTGGCGGATGGTCACCGCGTCCAGGACCCGGTCCTGCGCTACGCGCACCATGCGGGCCCGGCCGGTGCGGGTGCGGGAGACCACGTCCAGCATGCTGGCGCCGGAGAGCGCCTTGTGCAGCTCCGGGATGGGGAGGGAGAGGGCCCATTTGCTCGCGGGCAGCGCGCCGCAGGGGCAGTCCACTTCGGCCAGGTACGGGAGGTCGCGACCCAGCGCCGCCAGCCCGGACTCGGTGTGCCCGCCGCAGGAGGCGTGGAAGTAGGCCTCGATGGGACGCAGTTCGTAGGTGAGCACCTCTCCGGAGGTGGCCTGGACGGCGGCGCGCGTGCGCGGGTCCTCGCGATCCAGGCCGGCGTAGACCTGGTGGATGACGCTGGAGCCCATGTTCTCCATCGCGCCGTAGGACTCCAGCTTCTTCCAGAGGGCGTAGGTGCGGGACGCCACCGCCTGGGCCTTGAGTGCTTCGGGAGGGAAGTCGCGCGGCATCTCCGAGCCGAGGACACCCTCGAGGTACGTCTCCAGCGGAAGGACGTTGATGAGCTGGAGCTTCGAGCCGCGGAGGCGGACCACCACGTCGCCGCGGACGGTCCGATCGCCGGCGGCGATGGGCGCGTCGATGGTGCGGAAGCGGGCAGAGCCGGAAGTGACGAGCGTCCCGTCCAGTTCGAGTTGGCCACGCGCGCCGCGCCGGAGTGTGGCGGCGTGGCGGTCGAGAGGAAGGAACGCGGAGTCTTCGCGGTCCTCGCCGAGGGACAGGTTGGTGCCCTGGAGGGTGATGGGGCCTTCGCGTTCGTCGATGGTGATGCGCACGGTCTCCACCGCGAAGGCGGGCGGCGCGAGGAGCGCCAGCGCCAGCAGTGCAACAGGGCGCAACATTCGGCGAGTGTAGGGGTGGACCGCGAGGGGGCAAGAATTCGGCGGCTGGCCCGCGCTAATCTCGAGGGACCGCGTAATGGCCAATCTCCCCACCGTCCGGCCCGAGCGCATTCTCGATATCCGGATGGCCACCCCGATTTCAGCCCTCGCGCTCTCGCGCGATGGGCGATGGCTAGCCGCAGCCGATTACGAACAGCGCGTGTTCTTCCGGTCCGTCGAGGATGGACGCGTCCTGCGCAAGCACCGCGCCGAGGGGTCCTCGCGCATCCGGAGGATCCGTTGGTCGGATGACGGAAAGCAATTGCTCCTGCTGGTGGGAGGTCCCGCTCTC
>DATBSS010000652.1:0-14049 GCA_036559665.1 Myxococcaceae bacterium | reverse complement strand
CAAGCGCTTCTCGCTCGACGGCGGGGAGAGCCTGGTGCCGATGATCGACGTGATGCTGGAGGACGGCGCCCGCCTCGGTCTCAAGGAGGTGGTGATCGGCATGGCCCACCGCGGCCGCCTCAACGTCCTCTGCAACATCCTCCAGAAGTCGCCGGACCAGATCTTCAGCGAGTTCGAGGGCCCGGACGACGCGCAGGGGTACCAGAACCGCGGCGACGTGAAGTACCACCAGGGCTTCTCCTCCGACTTCGTCACCACCGAGGGCCACCAGGTCCACCTCTCCCTGGCCTTCAACCCCAGCCACCTGGAGGCGGTGGACCCGGTGGTGGTGGGCCGGGTGCGCGCGAAGGAGGACCGCTTCGACGACCCGGAGCGCGGCCGGGTGGTCCCGCTGCTCATCCACGGGGACGCGGCCTTCGCCGGCCAGGGCGTGGTGATGGAGACGCTCAACCTCTCCGCCCTCCCCGGCTACAACGTGGGCGGCACCGTCCACATCGTCCTCAACAACCAGGTCGGCTTCACCACCGACCCGGAGGAGAGCCGCTCCAGCATCTACTGCACCGCCGCCGCGCAGATGCTGGACATCCCGGTGTTCCACGTGAACGGGGACGACCCCGAGGCGTGCGTCCACGTGATGAAGCTGGCCATCCAGTACCGGCAGGAATTCAAGAGCGACGTGGTGATCGACCTCGTCTGCTTCCGCCGCTACGGCCACAACGAGGCGGACGAGCCGACCTTTACCCAGCCGAAGATGTACGAGCTGATCAAGGCACACCCCACGGTGCGGCAGATCTACGCGGACCAGCTCGTCGCCCAGGGGCGCATCACCCGCCAGGAGGCGGACCAGATCCGGCAGGACGTGATGAAGGAGCTCCAGGAGGCGCACGCCCGGGTCAAGGAGCACAGCGCGCTCAAGGAGCCCTCCGCCATGGAGGGCCTGTGGAAGACGTTCCGCGGCGGGGCGGACAAGGACATCACCCAGCCGGACACCGCCGTCCCGCGCGAGCGGCTGAGCAAGCTGCTGGAGCACCTGGCCACCGTGCCGGAGGACTTCCACCCGCACCCGAAGATCGCCACCTTCCTCGAGCGCCGCCGGGCCATGGCCCGCGGTGACCAGCTCCTGGACTGGTCCGCGGGCGAGGCGCTGGCCTACGCCTCGCTCCTGACCGACGGGCTCAACGTCCGGCTCACCGGCCAGGACACCCATCGCGGGACGTTCAGCCACCGCCACGCGGTGCTGCACGACGTGAAGACCGGCGGGACCTACGTGCCGCTGGAGCACCTGGCCCGGGCCCAGGGCACCATCCACCTCTACAACAGCCCGCTCTCGGAGCTGGGGTGCCTGGGGTTCGAGTACGGGTACTCGCTGGACTGCCCGGACTGCCTGGTGGTGTGGGAGGCGCAGTTCGGCGACTTCGCCAACGGCGCGCAGGTGATCATCGACCAGTTCATCGTCGCGGCGGAGCGCAAGTGGCGCCGGCTCTCCGGCATCACCCTGCTGCTCCCCCACGGCTACGAGGGCCAGGGCCCGGAGCACTCCAGCGCCCGGCTGGAGCGGTTCCTCCAGCTCTGCGCCGACGACAACATCCAGGTCTGCTACCCCACCACCCCGGCGCAGATCTTCCACGTGCTCCGGCGCCAGCTGGTCCGGGCGGCGCGCAAGCCGCTGGTGGTGATGAGCCCCAAGAGCCTGCTCCGCCGGCCGGAGGCGATCTCACCGCTGGAGGACCTCGCCGCCGGGCGGTTCCACCGCGTGCTCCCGGACCAGGCGAACCTGGACCCGGCGAAGGTGGACCGGGTGCTCCTGTGCAGCGGGAAGGTGTACTTCGACCTCGCCGCCGAACGCGCCCGCCGCGTCGAGGAGCGGGTGGCGATCGTCCGGGTGGAGCAGCTCTACCCGGACCCGCGCGAGGAGCTGCAGGCGGAGCTGGAGCGCTTCTCCGCGGCGCGCGAGGTGCGCTGGGTCCAGGAGGAGCCGAAGAACATGGGCGCCTGGCAGTACATCTTTCCTTTGCTCCAGGAGCTGGCATCTTCCCGCGCGAATGCGCCCCGGGTGTCGTTCATCGGGCGCGGGGCGGCCGCCAGCCCGGCCACCGGGTTCCACGAGGCGCACGAGCTGGAGCAGCACAAGATCGTCGAGGAAGCACTGTCGAGGGTGACGAATGGCTGACGTGGTGGTTCCCCCCCTGGGGGAGTCGATCACCTCCGGGGTGATCAGCAAGTGGCTCAAGAGCGTGGGCGAGAAGGTGAACGCCGACGAGCCGGTGGTCACGCTGGAGACGGACAAGGTGACCGTGGACGTGCCGTCCCCCGCCAGCGGCGCGCTGGCGCAGATCGCCCACAAGGAGGGCGAGACGGTGAAGGTGGGCGAGGTCCTGGGCGTCGTCGAGGCGGGCGCGCAGGCCACCGCTGCGCCTCCGCCGGCCCCCCCGCCTCCCTCAGCTCAGGCTGAGGCTCCAGCTCCAAAGGACGAGCTGCTCGAGTCCGGCGCCTACAAGCTGGTGCCCGAAGCTCCCGAGGAGTCCGGGCGCGCGGTGTCCATCACGCCGGTGGCGAGGAAGATGGCGGAGGAGCTGGGGCTGGACACCACCCGGCTCCAGGGCTCCGGCCCGGGAGGGAAGATCACCAAGGAAGATGTGATGGCGGTGCCGCCGCCGACGCAGCCGCCGCCCCTTCCCAAACGCGCCTCCACCGAGCTGAAGCTCCCCTCCGGGCCCCGCCCGAACGCCCCCCGCGAGGAGCGGGTGAAGATGACGCCGCTGCGCAAGCGCGTGGCGGAGCGGCTGGTGATGGTCCAGCAGACCGCCGCCATCCTCACCACCTTCAACGAGGTGGACATGAGCGCGGTGATGTCGCTGCGCAAGCAGTACGGGGAGAAGTTCCAGGCCAAGCACGGCGTGAAGCTGGGCTTCATGAGCTTCTTCGTGAAGGCGTCCCTGGAAGCGCTCCGGGCCTTCCCGCAGCTCAACGCGGAGATCGAGGGCGAGGACGTCGTCTTCAAGCACTACTACGACATCGGCGTTGCCGTCTCCGGCACCCGCGGGCTGGTGGTGCCGGTGGTGCGCGACGCGGAGAAGCTCTCCATGGCGGAGCTGGAGAAGCAGATCGCCGACTTCGGCGCGCGGGCCCGCAACGACAAGCTCACCCTCCCCGAGCTCCAGGGCGGCACCTTCACCATCTCCAACGGCGGCATCTTCGGCTCGATGATGTCCACCCCCATCCTCAACCCGCCGCAGACCGGCATCCTGGGGATGCACAACATCGTCGACCGGCCCGTGGTGCGCGACGGCGCGGTGGTGGTGCGGCCGATCATGTACCTGGCGCTCTCGTACGACCACCGGCTGGTGGACGGGCGCGAGGCGGTGCAGTTCCTGGTGCGCATCAAGGACTGCATCGAGGATCCGGACCGTCTCCTGCTCGAAGTTTGAGACCGGGGCGTGACGGGCCGCGACTTGACATTCGCAGTGCTGGTTTTCCAGGCCCCGTCGAGGAAAGGCACGCTCGCTCTTGAGTGGGCGCGCGCGCGCGTCTAAGAAACTTTCCCGTCTTCCGCAGTTCTCATGCGGGAAGACCGGGCGGCGCGTTTGTCGTCCGAGCAGAAGGAAGACAGCGGAATGGCAACCGGGACAGTGAAGTGGTTCAACGATGCGAAGGGGTTTGGCTTCATCACGCAGGACGGCGGTGGTGAGGACGTGTTCTGTCACCACACGGCGATCCAGAGTCAGGGTTTCCGGACCCTGTCCGAAGGGCAGAAGGTCGAGTTCGAGGTGGCGCGCGGGCCCAAGGGGCTCCAGGCGCAGAACGTCAAACCCATCTAGCGGTTCGTAGACCTCCGCCCAGGCAGGGCTCGCGCGTGCACACCTCCGCGCGAGCCTCTCATTCGCCGGGCCGCGTCAACCCAGCTCAAAGCGACTGCTTGAAGAGCTCCACGATGGACTGGTGCAGCCGTTCGGTGACCTGCGGCTCCGGCACCATGTGCGTGAAGCCGGAGAGCGGCAGGAAGCGGTGCGGGCGGCCGGCGCGGAAGAGCGCGTCGGAGAGCTTGAGCGCGTGGAAGAAGTAGACGTTGTCGTCGGCGGTGCCGTGAACGATCAGCAGCGGGCGTTCCAGCTTCGGCGCCCAGGTGAGCAGCGAGCTCCGGTCGTACCCGTCGCGGTTCTCGTCCGGGTGCCCCAGGAACCGCTCCGTGTAGAAGGTGTCGTAGTCGCGCCAGTCCACCACGGGCGCGCCGGCCACCGCGGCCTTGAACACGTCCGGCCGCTGCATCACCGCCAGCGCGGCGGTGTACCCGCCGAAGGACCAGCCGTGCACGCCCACGCGCGACAGGTCCAGCTCCGGCACCTGGGCCGCCAGCGCCTTCAGCCCCGCCACCTGGTCCTCCACGATGACCTTCGAGAAGTCGTGGAAGACGGCGCGCGCCCACTCCGAGCCGCGCCCCGGGGTCCCGCGATTGTCCACGCTCACGATGATGAAGCCCTGGTCCGCGTACCACTGGCGGAGCGGGTCCTGGTGGTGCACCACCTCCTGGAAGGTGGGGCCGCCGTAGACGTCGACGAGCACGGGGTACTTCTTCCCCGCCTGGAACGCCCGCGGCCGGGTGATGGAAACCCAGAGGCGGGGTTCCGGGCCGACGGCGCGGATCTCCGTGGTGGGGGTGATCGGCGACGGGATGGCGACGCTGGGCAGCTCCGCTACCTTCTGGAGGTCCCCCGCGCGGTAGACCGCGGTGGCGATCGGGGTGCGGAGCGTGCGCGACCGCACCACCAGCACGCCGGCCTCCGGCTGGAGCGTGGCATCCGTCAGCGCCGGCTGGGGGTCGCCGGCCTGGAGCGCTTCCGGCGCGCCGCCCTTCACCACCCGGTGCAGCTGGCGGCGCGTCGGGTCCGGCGCGGCCATGAAGTAGAGCGTGCCGGTGGCGTCGTCGTAGCCCACGGGCTCGTCGGGGGTGAGGGAGGGCGGCACCCAGGACGCGGAGAGACCGCCGGAGGCGTCGCGCAGCTCGATCTCCAGGCCGCCGTTGCGCTCGGTCATCCAGAAGAAGCCTGAGCCGTCCTTCTTCCAGAGCGGGAAGTCCTGGTTGAGGGTGAGCCAATGGCCGCTCTTCTCGGCCAGCAGCGGCGAGGTCTTCCCCGTCGCCGGGTCCACGCGGAGGAGCGCCGCCTCGTTCTGCGCGCGGTTCATCACCAGGATGGTGAGCGGCGCGCCCTCGCTCCAGCGCACGGTGGTGAGGTACGGGTACTTCGCCGCGTCCCACTGCACCCAGACCGGCGCTCCTCCGGAGCTGGAGGCCGGGGTGACGCCCAGGCGGACGATGGCGTTGGCCTTTCCGGCGCGCGGGTACGGGAACACGTTGCTGCCGCGCTCGGGGTGCATGGGGTCGACGATGGTGAAGGGCTCCAGCGGGCGGTTGTCCGTCTCCTGGAAGGCGATGCGCTTGGAGTCCGGGGACCACCAGAAGCCGGAGAAGCGGTTCATCTCCTCCTGGGCCACGAACTCCGCCAGGCCGTGGGAGACGATCTCCGTCCCGCCGCGGGTGATGCGCCGCTCGCGGTTGGTGGCCAGGTCCACGGCGTACACGTCGCCGCCGCGGGCGTAGGCGACGGCTGAGCCGTCGGGCGCGAACTGCGGGTCGATGGGCGTCTCGCCGGTGTGGAGCGGCGTGACCTTCATGTCCGGGCGGGTGACGAGGTACAGCCGCCCGCCCAGCGTCACCGCCAGCTTCTGGCCGTCGCGGGAGAGGGAGAAGGCGGTGAAGCCGCGGGCGCTGATCCGCTGGCGCTCCAGGCGGGCGCGCTCCGCGGCGGTGAGCTGTTCCTGCGCACCGGAGAGCAGCGCCTCCGGGGTCAGCACCTCGCGCGTCTGGCCGCTTCCCAGGTCCGTCATGAACAGCGACTGGGTGGCGGACTTCGGACCCGAGCGGAGGAAGAACGCGGCGGTCCCATCGCGCGCCACTCTCGGCGCGACCGGCTGGCCGCTCCGGAATCGTCGCGTCTCCGCATAGAGGCGGAGGAGGTCGTCTTGAGGCGGTGAGGCCGGAGCAGCCAGCCAGAGCAGCGCAGCGGCGTGGATCCACATGAGGGCAGTCCATAGGACAGGGCTACGCTGCACGTCCATGTGCTACCGCCTGCTCGCCGCGGTCGACCCGCCCATCGCGCCCGGCGAGTGGCGCGCGCTGGCGACCCACCACGGGCTGGACCTGCGCGTGGACGAGACCTCGCCCGAGGTGCGCTTCGCGGAGATCTCCATGGGTGACTGCGCGTGCTCCCTCTACACCCGCCGCGAGGGCCGGCTCCGGACGGTCGCGCTGGTGGAAGCATTCCTGGACCAGCGCCGCTCGGTGCAGCTCCTCCTCATGCAGGACGGCGAGGAGATCCGCTGGGAGACCCGGGCGCCCGCCGAGGTAGCGCTGCCCGCCTTCCGCGAATCCGGCCTCCAGTCGCTCCCCGAGGGCTCGGTGGCCGCGGTGGTCAGGGCGGGAACGGACTGCTGAGGATGGCCGGCCGGATCTCGTCCACCTGCCCGAACGAGGCGGAGACGCGCCGCAGCGGCACCGGGTTGTTCGCCCCCGAGATGACGTAGCCGAAGTCGATCCGCACCGGCTCCTTGTCGAACTGCGGGAACAGCGCCCTCAACCCCACGCCCACCGTGTGCACCAGCGGCGGCGGCAGTTCCCCCGGCGAATCGAACGCCGCCCCCGCGTCCCAGAACAGCACCAGCCCCGCGTGGAGCGTGAACAGGTTGATCGGCACGGTCCGGAACTCCGCGTTCCAGAGCAGCAACTGGCTCCCGGCCAGCTGTTCCGCCAGCAACCCCCGCAACCCGTTCGACCCACCCAGGTACACCGGCCGGTGATTGAGGTCGTTCCACCTCAGGTCAGCGGTGAGCCGCACCGCCAGCCGCCCCACCGTCCACAGCGGGCCGACGTTGTTCACCTCGAACCCGACGCGCTGGTTGACCCATCCGCCGGTGTCGCCGCACCCCAGGTCCCCCGGCTGGTAGCGGGCCGTCGCCCCCGCGGCCAGGGTGAGCAGGTCGTCCCCGCCGAGCCATCGGTACTGCGCGGCCATGCCCGCCTCCGCGAACTGCAGCGGCGCCCAATGCGCCTCCGCCACCAGCGAGTGTCCCAGTTGGAAGTCCTCGGAGATGGCGAAGGTGCGGACGTTGCGCAGCACCGCGTAGCGCGCCTCGTACGCCTGCACCGCCGCGCCCGCGTACACCGCCTGCTGGTTCCGCGGGAAGTAGTTGCACCCCAGCCACACCTGCTGCTCGGGCGTCAGCCCCTCCTCCGCCGGCGCGTTCGTCCGCTCCACGAAGCCGGCGGCGAGCGCGATCAGGTTGGTCTTGAACGCCCGCCCGAAGGACCAGGTATGGGTCGCGCTGCCGGAGACCGACCGCTCGTCGTAGACGTACGGCAAGAGCGCCTGCGGCGCGGTCGCGTCCGGGTACGGGATCTGGCTGATGTTCGCTCCGCGGAACACGCGCGCCCGCTGCACCAGCCAGGACGCGCGCACCGTGTAGCCGCGCGCCGCGTCCAGCGTGCGCAGTGGGAGTTGGAGCGCCGCCTCGCCCTGGGAACCCTCCAGCGCGCCGGTCTGCCGGTTGAAGATCACCCGCGCGGACTGCACCAGCCGGTGGTCCGACCCGAGGAAGCGCTCGTCCACCAGCACCTCGCCCAGCGACACCGTGTCCAGCTTGAGGAAGAAGTCCAGCGAGAGGCGCTTGTTGAGGCCCAGGAAGTTCTGCTCGGTGGGGCGGATGCGGAGGAGTTGGAGCAGCGTCCCCTCCACCAGCGAGAACTCGCTGTTGAGCCGGATGCTCCACAGGTCCTTGGTGATGACCAGCAGGCCCACCGCGTCCGGGTCGCGCGCCTTCACCGGGAGGACCACCGCGGTGGCGAGGATGAACAGCTTGCGCAGGTTGCGCTCGCTCTCGGCGGCCAGCTGCGCCCGGTACGGCTCGCCCACCTGGAGCAGCACCTCCGCCCGGACCACCGACTCGCGCGTGCGCACGTGGACCAGGTTGAGCAGCTGCGGGTACGGGTCCGTCCTCGCGACGATGTCCTCGGAGGCGACGAGGATCTCCTCCACCCGCTTCCCCTCGGGCGACGGCTCCACCTCCCGTTGGACCTTCTCCAGGCCCCAGGCCACCAGCTGCTGCTCGTAACCGGCGGCCGGGGCCTGCGCGAGCAGCGCGCAGGTGGCGGCGGCGATCCAGCTCAAAAGGAGAAGCTCACGACGTTGACGATCGGAACGGGCTTGCCCTTCACGTCCAGGACCGGCCTCCGGGCCATGCCTTCGATGGGCGCGAGCGGGTCCCGAGGCGTGGCCATCACCTGCGCCACCACCGTCTGCGAGATGGGCGTGAGCAGGCCCAGCCCCACCACGAGCGGCGCGGCGCCGTAGTAGTTGTTCAAGTCGGTGGTGGGGATGGTGACGGCGGCGTTGATCCCCTGGACGGCCAGGCCGACCCCGAACGTCGCCCACCAGCCCAACCCCTCCAGCTGGTAGTGCCGGCTGTACGCCTTCGTCCTCTCGATGGCGATGGTGGTGCCCAGCGGCAGCACGACCGCGTTGGCGAGGGAGAAGACGTCCAGCATGACGTTGGCCACGGGGTCCGCGCCGAACAGCTGGGCGATGACGATCGGCAACAGCTCGCCCACCAGCAACCCCACCGCCCCGGCCACGTACACGCCGCTGGAGATGCCCAACTCTATGGCCGCCTGCCCGTACTCCACCTGCGGCCGTGGGGTGTGCATCACCGTCACCTTGATCTGCTTCGGCGGCTCGGGCGGCGGGGGCGGCTTCTTCGGCATCAGGAGGATGATCTCCTCGCCGGAGCTGGAGTCGGTGCCCGCGTCGGGCTCGCCGGTCGCCACCGGGGAGGTCCCCGCGTCATCGCCCGCGGTCGGGACGTCAACGATGACCGTCGGCGTGCCGCCGTCCGCGGCCTGCGCTTGAGGAGGTGGTGGTAGTGGCGGCGGCGGCGATTCCGGCACCACTACGATCTGCAGCGGTGGAGGAGGTGGAGCGCCGCCGCCGGGCGGGCTCGCCGACTCCGCTCGCGCCGTGACGGCCGAGGCCGCCGCCAGCGCCACCGCGAGGAGGATCCAGACGCGCATCTGGTGGATTCTGTCGGTCCCGGGGCCCAGCGCAACTCCCCATTGCGGCTCACAGCGGCGCGCCCGCCTCCAACAAGTCCTTGAGGTCGTCCACGCCCTCCACCGCTTGCTCCAGCATCCGCTGGAGGGTGAACAGGCCGGCGGTGGCAGGCTCGAAGCCGCGCTGCTGGCACTGGCGCATCGCCGCGTAGAGGAGCGAGACGCCCACGGTGAGCGTGTTCTCCCACTCGTCGTCGCGCTGGCGCTCGGAGAGGAAGGCCAGGGTGCGGCCCACTTCGAAGCGGTGCCGCAGCAGCTCCATGGCCTCGATCGGCTCCACCGCCGCGAAGAAGCGGTGCGCGTCGCCCCAGCGGAGCTTGAGGAACTTCCAGACGAAGAGGTCCACCCGGATGACCAGCTTGCGCCGGCGGTCGGCGTCCCCGCGCATCACGCCCAGCCGCTCCAGCGCCTCGGACGCCCGCTGGAGGGCGAGCGCCCGCGGTTCGCCGGCCGGCCCCATCATTTCGTGCAGTCGAGGACGATCTTCCCGGTGACCTTCCCCTCCTCGACGATCTCCTGCGCCTTGACCGCGTCCGCCAGCGGCATCCGCGCGGCGATGACCGGCTTGAGCTGCTTGTCCGCCAGCTGCTGCATCAGCACCGGCAGGTCCTCCTGGAACGGGCCGCGGTCCTTCCGGTATTTCATGGTGATGCCGTAGAAGGTCGCGCGCCGCCCGTCGAGGACGGCGAGGTACCAGCCGATCCGCGCGAACGTCCCCAGCGCCTTCATCTGGCCGCCGCCGGTGGAGCCGTAGCTGACCATGATGCCGCCGCGCCGGACCAGCCCGTGGCAGCCGGCCAGCATGCTCCCGCCGATGGCGTCGAACGCCGCGTCCACGCCGGCAGGCTCGCGCGCCCGGATGGCGGCAGCGAAGTCCTGGGAGCGGTAGTCGATGGGGATGCCGCCCAGCGCCTCCACGGCCGCATGCTTGGGCGCGGAGGCCACCGCGTACATCTTTCCCAGGCCGGCCAGCTTCCCCAACTCCAGCAGCGCGGTACCCACGCCGCCCGCCGCGCCGGTGATGACCACCGCCTGGCCCTGCCGCACGTTCGCCGACCGGTGCAGCATCTGGTACGCGGTGACGTAGTTGAGGATGAGGCAGACCACCCCGCCCGGGTCCAGGCCTTCCGGGACGCGCACCAGGTCGGCCGCGTCCAGGTACGCGTACTCGGCGTAGCCGCGGTGCACGGTGATCGCCGCCACGCGGTCGCCGGGTTTCCACCCGGAGACGCCGCTCCCCACCGCGTCCACGTCCCCCACCACCTCGTAGCCGGGCGTGAACGGAAACTTCGGCGCGTACGGGTAGTTCCCGGTCCGCATGATGACGTCCGTGAAGCCGACACCGGTGCAGAGCACCTTCACCCGCACCTCGCCAGGCCCGGGGTCGCGCACGTCCTGCTCCACCAGCTTGAGCACGTCGCGCGCCGCGCCCTTCCCCACCAGCTGGATCGCTCGGAACTTTGCGGCCGTCATCTCAGCGTCCCTCCCGGAAGCGTTACGTATAGCCGGCCTCGCCATGCTGGGTGGCGTCCAGGCCCTCGCGCTCCTCGTCCTCGCTCACGCGCAGGCCCACCGTCCTCTTCAGCGCGAAGAGGATGGCGGCGGTGACGGCCGCGGTGTACGCGCCCACCGCGAGGAGCCCCAGCGCCTGCTTCCCCAGCAGCGACGGGTCGCCCGCCAGCAGCCCGTCCGCCCCGGCCGGGTTGAGCGCCTTCTGCGAGAACACGCCCACCAGCAGCGCGCCCAGCATCCCGCCCACGCCGTGCACGCCCCAGGCGTCCAGCGAGTCGTCGTAGTGGAGCCGCTCCTTGAGCAGCACCGCGCCGTAGCAGACCAGCCCGGCGAGCAGCCCAATGGCCAGCGCCGCCATCGGCCCCACGAAGCCCGCGGCCGGGGTGATGGCCACCAGCCCCGCCACCAGGCCGGAGACGAAGCCCAGCAGCGTGGGCTTGCGCCGCAGCGCCCACTCCGCCAGCACCCAGGCCATGGCCGCCGCCGCCGCGGAGATGTGCGTGGTGACGAACGCCAGCGCCGCGGTCTGCCCCGCCGCCAGCGCGCTGCCGGCGTTGAAGCCGAACCAGCCGAACCAGAGCAGGCCGGCGCCAGTGACGGTCATGGTGAGGTTGTGCGGGAAGTAGCGCTCGCGCCCGTAGCCCAGCCGCTTCCCCACCACCAGCGCGCAGATCAGCGCGGAGAGCCCGGCGGTCCAGTGCACGACGGTGCCGCCGGCGAAGTCCAGCACGCCCAGCTTCGCCATCCAGCCGCCCTCCGCCCACGTCCAGTGCGCCACCGGGTCGTAGACCAGCGTGGTCCACAAGAGCGTGAACAGGACGTAGGCGGAGAACTTCATCCGCTCCACGAAGGCGCCGGAGATGAGGGCGGGGGTGATGATGGCGAACTTCACCTGGAAGGCCATGAAGGCCAGGTGCGGGATGGAGCCCTTGAGCTGCGGCACCACGCCCTCCAGGAACAGGTAGTCGCCGCCGCCGATGAGGCCCCCGTGGGTCTTGCCGAAGGCCAGCGAGTAGCCGAAGCAGATCCACTGCACCGTCACCAGCGCGAGCGCGAAGTGCGAGTACATGAACGTGGCCAGCACGTTCTTCTTCCGGACCATGCCGCCGTAGAAGAGCGCCAGCCCGGGCGTCATCAGCAGCACCAGCGCAGAGGAGATGAGCATCCAGGCGGTGTCGCCGGAGTCGGCACCCTTCTCCGCCGCCTGCGCCTGCGCGGTACCCGCCAGCAGCGCCACCGCGAGCCCAAGCCCCCATGCCCGATCACGCTTCCGCGTCACAGGAATCATGGGGCGAGCAATCTCGCACGAACGGATCGCCGCGCAAACGCAATTGCGCCAAACTGTCCACGGCCATGCTGGGGACCTCCAAGCCCAAGCCGGGGGCGAAGATCGACCGGAGCAAGGTGCTGACGGACGCGGACCGGCTCCGGGTGAAGGGCAAGTACGCCAAGGCGGTCGAGGAGTACCGCAAGGTGCTCCTGCTGGACCCGAAGGACGCGGACGTGCTGGCGAAGATCGCCCCGCTGCTGGTGAAGCTGGGCGAGCAGGAGGAGGCGCTGCGCGACTTCCGCGCCGCCGCCGACGCGTACATCGGCCGCGGCTTCGTGGACCGCGCCATCGCCGTCTACGTGCAGGCGGCCGCCGCGTACTCCAAGGAGGAGCAGCTCTGGGAGGTGCTGGGGCAGCTGCACTCCGAGCGCGGGCGCAGGGCGGAGGCCATCAAGGCGCTGATGTCCGGCGCCGCGCACTTCAAGGGGAAGAAGGGCCGCCCCACCGCGCTCAAGCTGATGCGCCAGGCGCTGGGCTACGACCCGGCGCACCTCGACGCGACGGTGACCCTGGCCCGGTTGCTCAAGGCCAACAAGGAGGGCCCGGCCGCGCGCGCGCTGCTGGACGAGCTGGCCGCGCGGATCCGCGGGCCGGCGCTCAAGCGCATCCACGCCGCGCGGCTGCGACTGTTCCCCGGGGTGGGCTCGCTGATGAAGTGGATGCGGGCCTGAGCGCCCGGGCTATCCGTTCGCCAGCTCCACCAGCGCGCGGAGCAGGATGTTCACCCCGCGGGTGCAGGCCTCCGGCGTGGAGTACTCGCGCGGGTTGTGGCTGATCCCGTCGTACTCGCCGGGGATGAAGATCATCGCCGTGGGGCAGAGCGAGGCGATCTCCTGCGCGTCGTGCCCGGCGCCGCTCATGATGCGCTGGTGCTTGTGGCCCCCGGCGTCCATGTGCCGCGCCAGCACCGCCTGGACCTGTTCGGAGAAGGCGATCCGCGGCGTGCGCGCGGTCTGCCGCCAGGTGATGGTGACCCCCATCTCCTTCTCCAGCGACCGGTAGAACGCCTCCAGGTCCTTCTCGGCGGCGGCCATCATCGCGTCGTCCGGGTTGCGCAGGTCCACCGTGCAGCGCGTCCGGCCGGGGACGATGTTCACCATCCCCGGGTGCGGCTGCACCGCGCCCATGGTGGCGCGCATCTCGCCGTAGCGGCCGGAGAGCGCCATCTCGTGGAGCCGGACGGCGATGCGGGCGGCGGCCAGCCCGGCGTCGGCGCGCAGCGACATGGGCGTGGTGCCCGCGTGGGCCGACTTGCCGGTGATGGAGACCTCCTGCCAGCTGATGGACTGGACACCGGTGACCACGCCCAGCTCCATGTTCGCGGCGCGGAGGATGGGGCCCTGCTCGATGTGGCACTCCACGTAGGCGTGGGGCGCGTGCATCCGCTCCGGGGCGGTGCCGAGGAAGCCGTGGCGCTCCAGCTCCGCGCGCACGGTGATGCCGTCGCGGTCCTTCAGCGCGTACGCGACCTCCAGCTCCAGGCGGCCCACCGCCACCGCGCTGCCCAGCATGTCCGTGCCGAAGCGGCAACCCTCCTCGTCCGTGAAGAAGGCCACCTCCAGCGGCCGCTCCGTCTCCAGCTTGAGCTCGTTCAGGGTCCGCACGCATTCCAGCGCGCCCAGCACGCCCAGGCACCCGTCGAAGGCGCCCGCGGTGGGCACGCTGTCGATGTGGGAGCCGCTCATCACCGGCGCGTCGCCGCCGCGCCTCCCGCGCCGCCGCCCGATGACGTTGCCGATGCGGTCCACCCGCACCTCCAGCCCCGCCTCCTCGAACCAGCCCTTCACCAGCCGCCGGCCCTGCGCGTCCGCGTCGGTGAGGGCCAGCCGGTTCACGCCGGTCAGCCCGGTGCGTTCGTCCTGGTAGGCGCCCACCTTCGCCAGCGCCATCAGCGAATCCCAGAGCCGCTGCCCGTCTATCTGGAGCTCTTTCACATCCGCATCCCAGGTAAGCACCGGAGTCCTGGATCTCCGGCGGAAGAAGTAACCATAAACCTGCGCAGCCACAGGGCTCACCTGCCAGGCAGGCGGGCCAGGGAAAACGCCGGGAC
>DATBSS010000651.1:0-8366 GCA_036559665.1 Myxococcaceae bacterium | reverse complement strand
GCTTCAACCTCCAACCCCCCGACCTCCCCGCCATCGCCAAGGTGGTCCGCGAGCTGGACGGCCTGCCCCTCGCCATCGAGCTGGCGGCCTCCCGCATGGGCATCCTCACCGTCCAGCAGCTCCAGTCCCGCCTCCCGGCCCGCTTCGTCCTCCTCGCCGACTCCAAGCGCAACCCCTCCGGCCCCATCGAGCGCCAGGAGCGCCAGCGCACGCTCGAAGGCGCCATCCGCTGGTCCTGGCGCCTCCTCGCCGAGCGCGACCAGCTCGCCCTGGCCCGCTGCTCCGTCTTCCGCGGCGGCTTCACCCTCGAGGCCGCCGAGGCCGTCCTGGGCCCGGAGATGCCCGCCCTCGACATCCTCCAGTCCTTGCGCGACCGCTCCCTCCTCTCCAGCGCCGAGATCACCGAGCTCCCGGGCGAGAACCGCTTCTCCCTCCTCAACTCCATCCGCGAGTACGCCGACCACCGCCTCTCCGACATGGGCGACCGCGCCCTCGCCCAGTCCCGCCACACCGCCTTCTTCCTCGAGCACGGCCAGAAGCTCGCCGCCCAGCTCGAGGAGCGCCCCGACTTCAAGGCCCTCCGCCGCCTCCAGCTCGAAGCGGACAACCTGATCGCCGTCCTCGAGCGCGCGCTCGCCGTCCCCGAGCCCACCTCCGGGTCCGTCGAGCTCTCCCTCCGCACGCTCCTCTCCCTGGACCCCGTCCTCCAGATCTCCGGCCCCTTCAGCCGCCATCTCGAGTGGCTGGACGCCGCGCTGAAGGTCCCCGTCCCCGGCCAGCCCGCCCTCTGGGCGCGCGCGCTCCTCTGCCGCGCCGCGGTCCACCGCAACGAGGGCCACCTGGGCCCCAGCCGCCGCGACTACGCCGACGCGCTGCTCCTCTCCCGCCAGACCGGCGACCGCCTCGGCGAGGGCCGCGCCCACGACGGCCTGGGGATGCTCAGCGTCCTCTTCGGCCAGATCCCCGACGCCCGCGACCACTACGACGCCGCCCTCGACCTCTTCCGCCAGGCCGGCGCGCGCGCCGACGAAGGAATCGTCCTCGCCCACCTGGGCACCCTCCAACGCCTCGGCGGCGAGCACGCCCGCGCCCGCGAGTCCTACGAGCGCGCCCTGGCCGTCCTCCGCGAGTCCGGCGACGAGCACTCCCAGTGCAAGGTGCTCACCTCGCTCTCCGCCGTGTACACCGAGTCCGGCGACGCCGAGACCGGCCTGGCCCTCTGCCAGCAGGCGCTCGCCCTGGCGGAACGCACCGGCGACGCGCGCGCCGAGGACATGGCGCGCCGCCACATGGGCGACGTCTACATGATGGCCGGCAACCTGGAGGAGGCCGAGGCGCACTACTCCCGCTGCCTCGCCCTGATGCAGCAGACCGCCAACCGCCGCCTGGAGAGCATGGTCCTGGGCTGCCTGAGCGTCATCCGCGCCGAACAGGGCCGCTACCCCGAGTCGCTGGAGTTGGTCACCCGCACCATCCAGCTCTTCCTCGACAGCGGCGACCGCTACCACGCCGGCATCTTCCAGAGCTTCCGCGCCGGCGTGCTGGCCACCCTCGACCGCCTCGACGAGTCCACCGCCGCCTTCGCCGACGCCGAACGCGTCCTCGCCGAAATAGGCGCCCACGTCTCCATCCGCGAGGGCGAGCTGTACCGCGCCTTCCTCGACCTGGCCCTCGCGCGCCAGGCCCTGCGCGACGGCGACCGCCAGAAGGCCGCCACCCACCGCGACGAGGCGATGCGCAAGCTGGCCTCCGCCGAGGCCGTCGAGTCCAGCGAGCGCGCGGTCTCCGAAGCCTCCTTCGCCGCCTCCTCCGCCCGCGCCCGCATCGCCATCCGCATCCTCCGCGCCTGCCCCTGGCCGGACCTCTCCGGATCCAACCCCGGCTCCACCGCCGGATCCTCCGACCACGCCCCCATCGAGGCCGACGCCGACGGCGCCTGGTTCCGCCTGGCCCCCGACGCCCAGCCCGTCTCCTTCGCCCGCCGCAAGAACCTCCGCCGCGTCTTCGCCCGCCTGCTGGAGCTCCGCCTCTCTGAGCCGGGCCGCCCCCTCCCGCTCCAGGAATTGCTCGAGGTCGGCTGGCCCGGCGAACGGGTGCTCCCTGCCGCCGCCGCCAACCGCGTCTACGTCGCGCTCGCCACCTTGCGGAAGATGGGCCTCAAAGCGGTGCTGATCAGCACCAGCAGCGGATTTTTCCTCGATCCCGCGGTCCTTTTCGTCGTCCAGCGCGGCGAGCCCAAAATTTAAGGGCCGTTTAAGGCGACCTGTAAGCGTTTTCCCGGTTACTCCGCCGGCCGCACCGGGACCCCCCTGACCCCGGAGCAGAAGGACACCGCTGTGACAGCCGAACTGATGGGTTCATCCCCCTGGACCCAACGAGCGCCATTCCCGCTGGCGCTCATCCCGAGCGAGACCCCCGGCTCGCTCGGGCGATGGACCGAATGGAAGGAGAGCACCAAGGCGGACCTGGAGGCGCTCCGGGCGCGGGTGACGGATTCCGTGCTGGACGTCGCCTCCTGCGAGCTGGAGGACCTCCTGGACCGGATGGACCACCCGTACCGCGGCCTGGAGGCCGACGCGCAGCGGCTGGGCCCCCGCATCCGCTGGCGCCCGGACCCCGCCGCGCGCCTGGCCGCCCCGCCGCCGCCTCCGGCCGGCAAGGGCCCGAAGCTGATGCTGCTCTCCTCGGATGACCAGCGCTCCGCCCAGGTGGCGCGCGCGCTGGAGCAGGCGCTGCACGCCCGCGGCGTGGAGCACCGCGCCCGCGAGCTCTACCCGGAGCTGGGCGTCTTCTTCCAGGCGTTCTGGCGCGGGCTGTGGGCGCGGGCGGCCGCCTCCGGCTTCGACTTCAACGACGTGCTGGCCTTCGACCGCATCCACAACGAGGGCCGCCTCCTCGGGGTGGTGAACCGGCTGGGCGCGCGCAGCCTCTCGCCGCGGATGCGCCAGCAGCTGATGGATTCGGCCACGGTGGTGACCACCGACCCGTTCGCCGGCCAGTTCGTCTCCTACCTGCGCCGCGTCTACTCGGTGCCGGTGAGCCACCACGCGGTCGAGCTGGACCGCAACGTCTCCGCGCTCCTCTACCCGGCGGGCTGCGACGCCTGGTACGTGCCGGACGCGGCGGTTCGCGCCACCCTGCTCGCGCTCGGCGAGCCCGAGGAGGTGGTGCAGGACGTGGGCGTTCCCCTGGCGCGCGAGCTGGAGGGCCTGCCTTCGAAGGCCGTCCCCCGCGAGGTGTTGATCTGCGGCCGCGTGGGCCCGGGCCTGTTCCCCATGCACCGGGTGCTGGACGCCCTGCGCGAGCGCGGCGTGCCGGACTGCAAGGTGGTCTACGCCTGCGCCAAGGGCGAAGACGTGGACGTGTCGCTGCCCGGCGTGCAGGTGATCTGGTTCTCGGACCAGCTCCCGCTCCTGCTCAAGCGCGCCTCCATCGCCGTCATCCCGCCGGACGGGGTCTCGCTCGCCGAGGCGCTGGCCGCGGGCGCGTGCCCCATCCTCACCCCACCGCGGGGCGAGGCCGAGCGCGCCAACGTCCGTTTCGCCGAATCGGCGGGGGTGGGCCTGCCCGCCCGCACCGCCGAAGAGGTCTGGGAACACGTGGAGTGGCTCCTTCGCGAGCCTGAGGAGCTGGGGGTTCGCGCCTCCCGCGGCCTCAGGTGCGGCACGCCAGACGCGGCGAGAGCGATCGCGGCTCGCCTCGCGAAGAGCTGAGCCCGGAGGCAGCGGCCGCAGGCCGCCGCATCAGCGTCCCCTGGTTCGGGGACTGAAGCGGGCGCCCGGCGGGTTCGCCCCGCCGGGCGCGGATTCGGCGGGTATGCTCGGGGACGTGCTGCCCGTCCTTTGCGTCCACGGCATCTGGGACACCGCCGCGGTCTTCTCGTCCATGAAGGATGCCCTCCTCCAGCGCGGCTGGGGGAACGTCCACGCCATCGACCTGTCGCCCAACGACGGGAGCGCGGAGATCTCCGACCTGGCGGAGCAGGTGGGCGCCGCCGCCGAGGCGCTGGGCCGGGGCGGGCCGCTGGACCTGATCGGCTTCTCCATGGGCGCGCTGGTCTCCCGCTACTGGCTGCAGAAGCTGGGCGGGCGGGAGAAGGTGCGCCGCTTCATCTCCATCTCCGGCCCGCACCGCGGCACGCTGACGGCCATGCTCTCCAGCAAGCCGGGCGCGGTCCAGATGCGGCCCAACAGCCCGCTGCTGGAGGGCCTGTTCGCCGACCCCGACCCATGGGGCCGCTGCGAGGTCCACGCCTTCTGGACCCCGTTCGACCTGATCATCCTCCCCGCAGGCTCCAGCGCGCTCCCCAGCGCCCGCGAGCGGAAGTTCAACGTCCCGCTGCACCCGATGATGCTGAACAGCCGCGAGGTGATCGGCGCGGTCGCCGACGTGCTGGGGGCCCCCGGCCCATGAGCGCGCGGGTCGCCCTCCTGGCCGCGCTGGCGCTGGTGGCCACCGCGACCGCCACCTCCTGCGCTGGGCGCCTCGGGTCCGCGCGGCTGCGCACCCGGCCGAACCCGGGCCTGTCGCACGCCCCGGCGGGTGGCACCCAGGGCGAGGGCGAGGACGGGGCCGACCCCGGCGCCCCGGTGGTGGAGGACTCCGGCGTTCCCCCCGACGCCGAGGAGGAGTACGCGCTGGCGGCGGACGAGGGGAAGGGTGGGGCGCCCGAGCTTCCGGCGCTGTTCGGCGACCTGGAGGAGATCCAGTCCCGCGGCGTGCTCCGGGTGCTCATCCATGGCGGCCAGGAGGACTACCTCCCGCGCGCGGGCCTGCCGGCCACCTACGACCGCCAACTCGCGCGAGAGCTCGCCACCCGCCACCACCTCAAGCTCCAGTTCGTGCTGGTGGACGCGTTCGACCAGATGATCCCCATGCTGCTGGCGGGCAAGGGCGACGTCCTGGCCGCCAACTTCACGGTCACCCCCTCCCGCGCCGCGAAGGTGGACTTCACCCGGCCGGTGGCGGTGGTGAAGGAGATGCTGGTGGGGCGCAAGGGCGCCCCCGACCTGCCGGACGGCGCCTCCGAGCTGGCCGGGCGGGAGGTCCACGTGCGCCCCAGCTCGCCCTTCGCGGAGACGCTGGCGAACCCGGGCGGCCAGGCGAAGGGCGTGAAGCTGGTCCCGGCGCCGGAGACGCTGGACCAGGAGGAGCTCTCCTACCAGGTCGGCCGCGGCGAGCGCCCCTTCACGGTGCTGGACAGCAACACGCTGCAGGCGGTTCAGGCCTACAACGACCAGCTCCAGCCGCTGTTCGCGCTGGCGGAGGGGCGGCAGAAGGCGTGGGCGGTGCGCAAGGGGAGCGAACGGCTTCGCGCCGCGCTGGACGCCTTCCTGGTGGAGAAGGCGCTCACCGTGCACACCGAGGAGCGCTTCACCGGAGACCTGGACGGGATCCGCCGCCGCGGGGTGCTCCGGGTGCTCACCCGCAACAACCCGGTCACCTACTACCTCTACCAGGGCGAACAGCTGGGCTTCGACTACCAGATGGCGCGGATGCTGGCGGACGCGCTCCACGTCCGGCTGGAGATGGTGGTGCCGCCGTCGCGCGACCTCCTGGTGCCCTGGCTGAAGGAGGGCCGGGGCGACGTCATCGCCGCCTCGTACACGGTGACCCCCGAGCGCGGCCGCGAGGTTTCCTTCTCCACCCCCTACCTGAACGTGGACGAGCTGCTGGTCCAGCGCCGCGCCGGCCCCCGGCTGACCAGCGTGGAGGACCTGGCCGGCAAGCGCATCCACGTGCGGAGGAGCTCCTCCTATTACGAGACGCTGAAGGCGCTGAAGCCGCTTTTGGGCGACTTCGAGATCGTCGAGGAGCCGGAGGACGTGGAGACGGAGGAGCTGATCGACCGCGTGGGCCGCGGTGAGATCCCCTTCACGGTGGCGGACAGCCACATCCTGGCGGTGGAGCTGATCTACCGGCGCGACGTGGAGGGCGCCTTCCCGCTGGTGTCCGGGGCGGGCGAAAGGCCCAGGCGCTCCATCAAGGTGGGGGAGGAGGGCCAGAAGGCCATCGCCTTCGCGCTGCGGCCGGAGAACCCGGAGCTGCGCGCCTTCGCGGACGCCTTCGTCCGGCGCACCTACCGGGGGCTCGAGTACAACGTGGCGCGCAAGCGCTACTTCGAGACCAGGCAGCAGGTCTCGCGCGCCGCGCAGCTCCTCCAGGACGGCGAGGGCGGGAAGATCTCCCCGTACGACGACGTCTTCCGCAAGTACGCCTCCCGCTACGAGCTGGACTGGCGGCTGATGGCCGCCCAGTCCTTCCAGGAGAGCCGGTTCGACCCGCACGCCCAGAGCTGGGTGGGGGCGCTGGGCCTGTTCCAGGTGATGCCGCAGACCGGCCGCGAGCTGGGCTTCCGCGAGCTCTCCGAGCCGGAGCCGGGGGTGCACGCCGGCGTCAAGTACATGTCCCGGCTGATCGCCCAGTTCGACCCCCAGCTCCCGTTCCGGCAGCGGGTCCGCTTCGCGCTGGCCGCCTACAATGCGGGGCTGGGCCACGTGCAGGACGCCCGGCGCCTGGCCCAGGAGAAGGGGCTGGACCCGAACCGCTGGTTCGAGAACGTGGAGCGGGCGATGCTGCTTCTGGAGAAGCCGCAGTACTACCAGCGGGCGCGGTTTGGCTATTGCCGCGGCTCGGAGCCGGTGAAATACGTGTCGCAGATCCAGAACCGGTACGACAATTACGTGAAGCTCTTCCCCCAGTAGGAGAACGGACCGTGGACCCACAGGACAAGCAGGCGCTCAAGCAATGCCTCTCGTGCAAGCGCCCGGCGTCGCCGGAGGAGGGCGGCGTCCGCGGCCAGCTCTACAAGGGCAATGGCAAGAACGGGATGATGGTGAAGTTCTTCCTGTGCAACGACTGCGCGTCGCAGCTCCCCGACCCCTCGGACGGGTAGCCGTCAGGGCATCACCAGGGAGCTGAGCAGCAGCTGCAGCTGCCCCTGCGAGGCTTCCTTGGGGAGGTAGTAGAGCGGTCCGCGGGAGAGCGCGGAGGACACGTCGTCCGCGCGCGCGTTGGTCACCAGCACCACCGCGGGGCCGGCAGGGGGGAGCTTGCGCACCACCTCCTCGCCGTTCATCCCCGGCATGTAGTGGTCCAGCAGCAGCACGTCGTAGTCGTCCCGCTGGAGGGCCTCCAGCGCCTCGGCGCCGCTCGCGGCCTCGTCCACCTCGTAGCCCAGCTCGGTGAGGGACAGGCGCAGGTACTCCCGCCAGTCCGCATCGTCATCCACCACCAGCACGCGTGCGGCCATCTTCGAGGAATTGTGGACCGGCCGAGCCATCACGGCATGAACGCCGGAGACTCGATGTGGCGTCCCCGACGTTTGACGCCCGGTCCCTTGAACGCCCCGGCTGCTCCGGGCTCAGGCCGCGGTGCGGTCGGTGTCCCGGTCGCGCCGGGACGGGGTCCAGCGGGCGGGGGAGGGCGCCAGGGCCGGCGACAGCTCCTCGGCGCTGGCGCCGGCATCCTCGGGCTCCGGCGGGCGCAGCAGCGAGCCGTGCTCCACGCGGAGGCGGGTGCCGCGCCACACCACGGTGCGGCGGAACGCGCCGTTGCACCAGGCCATGAAGATGCTCAGGTCCTTGAGCAGCACGTAGAAGGGCGTGAGCAGGCCGAAGGCCGGGCGGTGCATGCGGATCGCGCCCCAGTCCATCAGCGTCTTCATCGCCCAGGTGGCGGCGAAGGCCAAAAGGGTGACGCGGTGCGGGTAGGCCAGCAGGGCCAGCGCCGCCCACGGGAGGGAGAGCATCATCCCCTGGCCGAAATAGGTGATGGGCGCGATGGCGGTGCGGTGGATGATGGCCCAGCGGCGGTGGCGCGCCAGGAACTCCGCGTAGCTCTTCTTCTGCGACACCTGGTACACGGGCAGCTGGCAGATCCGGACCTTCTTGCCCAGCTCCGCCACCTTCTTGCCCAGCACGTAGTCCTCGGCCAGGTGGTTCCGCGCGGCGTGGAAGCCGCCCATCTTCTCGAGGTCGGAGCGGCGCAGCGCCATCGACTTGCCGACCACGATGTCGCGGCCCGCGAACTTGGCGGCCACCATGCCGGTGGTCACCACGGACGCCACGTAGAGGTTGTCCAGCGCCGACCCCAGCCGCTCCTCGCCGATGCCGATGATGGGGTTGGAGGTACAGGCGACGGTGGGGTCCGTCTCGAAGATGGTGGCGATCTCCTCCAGGTAACCGTCCGGCACCCGGCAGTTGGAGTCGGAGACCAGCACCAGGTCCTTGGTCGCGTGCTCCACCATGGTGCAGAGCTGGTTGACCTTGGGGTTGAGGCCCGGTTCGCCGCGCTGGATGACCAGCTTCACCTTGTGGGGCCAGTGCTTCACCGCGTCCCTCGCCACCGGGTAGGCGGGGTCCTGA
>DATBSS010000650.1:0-5898 GCA_036559665.1 Myxococcaceae bacterium | reverse complement strand
CGGTAGCCCGAGGTTGAGAAGGAAGGCTCGCATGAGACTCTCTGGCGAGAGTCGCGTCGAGACATAGAATGAGTGATCGAGTGACATGATTGGCTGACAAGCTTACGGCCAGAGATGAATAATGGCCCCTTCGCGAGTGATGGCGATGACCTCCTCGAGGTTGGGCATTGGATAGTTCCGAAATTGTACTTTGAGCTCAGTGAGCTCGACCGGACTGTCCGCGAGGCTCAGAACGATCCGTTTCGCCTGGGGCGGCTTGAGTAGCGGGTTGACTTTTTCTCTGCTGAGCAAGCTCCAGATGTTTCTTGCCCTCTCCGCGGTCGGAGCGTAGTTGTCGAACTCGCGGCCCTCGATCCTGAAGTCCGGGCTCCGCCGATCCTTGAATTTCGGTAACTGCTCGACATCGTAGCCGACACGAGCAAGTTTGCCGGCCGATTCGTTCTGTCGCTGAATGGACCGCTTGTAATCAGCGTCAGCCCGCGGGCCTGGCTCCTCAGGTTTCCCACGTGGCTGCGCCTTGGAATCCGGCGGCCTGGAAGGGTAAGTCCTACCTGGTTTCGGCGGGCCCGCCGGCTGCCCGGCCGGCAACTCCGGCTTGCCCGTCATCGCCGCCACGGTGGCGATGATGGTGTCGCTCACCGCTCCGATGCGAATGAGCTCCCGGAGGCCCTCCAGAACCTCGGCGGAGATGACCACAACCCCGCCCGAGGCGCCGGCCCCTGCCAGTGCGGGGAACCGCAGGCCGATGCTCGCCCCCGGGCCCATGCCCCCCATACCCCTGAACGCCACCGCCAGTTCGTAGGCGGACGCCGCGGCCATGACGGTGTTCCCCCAGAAGATCGCCCGCTCGCTCCACTGCGCTCCCCGCAGCATCGCCTTCTGGATCTTCGGCAGGGCGTCCTGAAGCTCGACCAGGTCCTTCCCGTACGTCTGCGCGGCGACGTTCATCCGCCTGACGTTGAAGTCCACCATGGAGACCAGGAAGGGCTCGGTGCGGACCTTCAGGTCGTCCAGCATCGACATCCACTGGCCCGAGGGGACGCCGGCGTCCTCGGCGCGGCTGACCAGCACCAGGTACTCCAACTGAAGCGTCATCACCGGCAGCCCGAGAATCAGCGCGTTGAGCCGCGCCCAGGCGCCAGCGCGGTCACCGATCCTCAGCCGCTCCAGCCCCTCTCGCTTGACGCGCTCGAAGCCGTCGAACATCCGGTTCAGCCGCTGGATGTCCGGGCCGAACAGCGTCGAGCGGTCGCTCACGTCGGCGAGATGGACGCGAACGGCCGCCGCGTCTCGCCCCAGCTGCGCGAACAGCGCCTCCCCTTGCTCGAGGTCGTCGACCCCCGGGGCGCAGAAGTCACCCGCGCATGCTTCCTTCCGCTGGAGCACCGGGGCCGGCGCAGGCGAGACGCGGCCCGTCGTCGCGCAGGAGGAGGACACCAGCAGCAGGGCGATGGCGGAAAGCGGCGCTGGACGGGGACTCACCCGCCGGAGGTTATCGCAGCCGATCAATCTCGACGCGAGCCATCGCCGCGCCCGTGGGGCACGTTCCAAGGTGCCGCTGCGCCATGACCTCAAGGAGTTGTTACCGACGCCACCTCGCTGGTTGGCCGGAGCCCCGTGACTACTGGAGGGGCCTGGCAGGAAGGTCACCGGGTGCGCCTCCTGGAGGTTGGACTCGCGTCCCCGCCGCCAGGGAGCGATAGGTTCGCCCGCCATGCTGCATTCGATCTCGCAAGCATTCGCCACCGTCTGCCTGGTGCCGGCGGTGGTGCCCGGCGCGTTCACTGCAGCCGATAGATCCCCGTCCCCCGGCCGCTGAGCGAGGCGTGGAAGTTGCCGGTGCCGCCGCTGAGGTCGGTGACGCCTGGATCGGCGAACAGGGTGATGGGCCTGGACGAGGTCACGTTGTACGGCCCCGCATTGGCGGAGCTGTCGCTCAGGTTGTGGACGACGAGCACGGTCTCCGGGCCGGAGGTCCGGCTGAAGGCCAGCACCGACCCGCTCCGGGAGAGCCACCGGATGGAGCCCTGGCTGAGCGCTTCGGAGCCGCGGTGCACGGCGATCAGCTTCCGCGTCCGGGAGAGCAGCGAGGTGTCGACCCCGGTCTCGGCCGCCACGTTGGCCGACCCCTGCCCGGGGGCGAAGGGGTGCCACGGCGTGCCGGTGGTGAAGCCGCCGCCCGGGGTGGCGTCCCAGGGCATCGGGGAGCGCTTGTCCTCGTCGCACCCGCCGCAAGAATTCCCGTTCAGGAGGCCCAGCTCCTCGCCGTAATAGAGGAAGGGCGATCCGGGCACGGTGAGGACGATGGCCAGCGCGTTCTTGATCTTCCCGGCCGACGACCCCAGCCGGGTCGCGGTCCGCGTCATGTCGTGGTTGCTCAGGAACGGCGCGTCGGTGGCGCCGGGCGCGTAGGTGGACCGTGCCTGGTCGATCACCGAGGCGATCCCGGCGCCGTTGCCCCCGTTGACCCCGTCGATGGTCGCCTGCGCGAGCGGGAAGTCGAAGTTGAGCGGGAGGTCGTCGTAGTAGCCGGCGATGGTGGAGGTGTCCGTCCAGGCCTCGCCGGCCATCATCGCGTCCGGCCGCACGCTCCGGACCGCGTCCGCGAACTCCCTCCAGTAGGCGTGCGTCTCCGCGGTGTCCGCCTGGCCGCCGCTGCCCTCCACCAGGTACCGGATGGCGTCCAGCCGGAACCCGTCCGCGCCCCGCGCCAGCCACTGCTGCGCGACGCGCTTCATCTCGTCCCGCACCGCCTGGTTGCGGAAGTTGAGGTCCGGCATCTCGCTCCAGAACAGGCCGTAGTACCAGGCGCCGTTCCGCTGGTGCCAGCAGTTGGGGCCGGTGTACGGGTCCCAGGGCGGCCGCCACCCCAGGTCGCTGGCGCTCCAGACGTACCAGTCGCGGTGCGCGGAGGTCGGCGAGGAGGCGGAGTCCTGGAACCACGGGTGGCCGGAGCCGGTGTGGTTCACCACCAGGTCCAGCACGAGCTTGATGCCGCGGCGGTGCGCCTCGCTCGCCAGGCGCTGGAAGTCGGCGTTGGTCCCGTAGGCCGGGTTGATCTGGTCGTAATCGGTGGTGTCGTAGCCGTGGTAGCTGGGCGAGGCGAAGACGGGCAGCAGCCAGATGGCGTCCACGCCCAGGTCGGTGGTGGTCGAGTCGTTCCCGTCGTTCAGGTAGTCCAGCCGGGAGATCAGCCCCGGCAGGTCTCCCTTCCCGTCGCCGTCCGAGTCCTGGAAGCTCCGGACCAGCAGCTCGTAGGTCACCGCGCGGCGCGACCAGGGCAGCGGCTGCTCCGGAGGAACCACGCCCCCGTCGCTGCCTGAGCCGCCATCCTCGCCGGGAGGAGGCGGAGGGGGCGGGGGAGGCTGGTACGGCTCGCGGTATTTGCAAGCGACCAATACGGAGAGTGTCAGAAGCACGGCGATGGGGCGGGGCGGCATGCGATCCCGCTTCTATCAAGCTAGCGTTCCCGCTTGGGTCGTCCTCCCCTTCCGGCGACCCCGAAGGTGACCTTGCCAACCTCGACCTCCTCCTCGACGGTGACGTCTCACCTTTCCCGAAGGATCGCTCCCGGTCCCAGGGGCTCTCCCCTGGTCGGTGTCCTCCCGCAGGTCCGCAAGGACTCGCTGGCGTTCTTCGTGGGCGCGGCTCGCGACTACGGGGACGTGGCGCTGCTGGACTTCGGCATCCGGCAGTTCGTGCTGGTCTCGAATCCAGACGGCCTCAAGCACGTCCTGCACGACCACGCGAAGAACTACGTCAAGGAGTACGACGTGGTGAAGCCGCTCCTGGGCGAGGGGCTGGTCACCTCCGAGGGCGACCTCTGGAAGCGGCAGCGGAAGCTGATGCAGCCCGCCTTCCACCGGGAGCGCATCCGCGCCTTCGCGCAGGTGATGGCGGACGACACCGGGGTCCTGCTGGACCGCTGGGGGAAGGCGGCGCGGGACGGCGCCCCGGTGGACGTCGCCGCCGAAGCGCTGCGGCTCACCCAGTCCGTCATCGTGAAGACCATGTTCAGCCCCGGCGGGCTGGGCGGCGAGGCGGAGGAGCAGCGCGTCTACGACTCCTTCGGCGTCGTGCTGGAGTACTTCACCCGCCTGATGTTCACCCCGTTCCGGGCGCCGGCGTGGATGCCCACGCCGTCGAACCGGCGCTTCCAGCGCGCCATCCAGGACCTGGAGTCGGTGGTGTACCGCCTGATCGCCGATCGGCGGCGCGCGGACTCGCAGGCCCAAGGACGCCAGGCGGACCTCCTCTCCATGCTGGTCCACGCGCGCGACGAGGAGACCGGCGAGCAGATGAGCGACCGGCAGATCCGCGACGAGGTGCTGACCATCTTCCTCGGCGGCCACGAGACCACCGCCTCCACCCTGGCCTGGGCCTGGTACCAGCTCTCGCTCCACCCGGAGGTGGCGCGGCGGCTGGAGGCGGAGGTGGACCAGGTGCTCCAGGGGCGGGTGCCGGCGGCCGAGGACGTGCCGAAGCTGGCCTACACCCGGATGGTGGTGGACGAGACGATGCGGCTCTACCCGGCGGCGTGGATGTTCGCGCGCACCCCGCTCCAGGACGACGAGATCTGCGGGTACCACGTCGCGGCGGGGCAGCGGGTGATGATCAGCCCCTACGTCCTCCACCGCCGCGCGGACCTGTGGCCCAACCCGGAGGCATTCGACCCGCAGCGCTTCGCCCCGGAGCAGGTCTCGCCCCGGCACCGGTACGCGTACCTGCCCTTCGGCGGCGGCCAGCGGATCTGCATCGGCAACAACTTCGCGCTGATGGAGGCCACCCTCATCCTGGCCATGGCGGCGCAGCGCTTCCGGTTGCACCTGGTGCCCGGGCGGCCGGTGCGGGCGCAACCGACCTCCACACTCCGGCCACGGCCCGGGGTATGGATGGCGGTGCATCCGCGCGCCTGATAGGCAAACATACCCGCATGACGCCCGCACCGGAGCCGCACACCACCCCCAGCGTCTCGCTCCGGCACCGGCTGCAGTCGGACGCCAAGAAGCGCGAGGCCTACGTCTCCGCCTTCGTGGCCGGCCTGAGCGCGCTCTCCATGCTGCTCGTCCTGCTGGTGGTGGAGGTGGGGGCCATCGACTGGGACCTCGGCAAGTGGCTGATGATCGTCCTGCTGGGGCTGGTGGGCTACTACGGGACGCTCTACGTGGTCCTCCGGCGCGGCTTCTTCCACCGCTGGATCTACGTGGTGAACTGCTGCATCGAGGTCTCCGCGCCCTCGGCCTTCCTGATCGCCGACACCATCTACCGCGGCCCGGAGTACGCCCTCTCCGCGCCGCCCCTCGTCGTCTGGGGCGCGCTGGTGATGACCTCCGCCCTGCGCTCCTGGCCGCGCCTGGCCCTGATGGCGGGGTCGATGGCGGCGGTGGAGTACGCGCTCATCTACTGGCTGTTGATCCTGCCGCGCCTGCCCCCGTACGCGCTGGTCACCTTCCGCCCGGCCATGGTGGCGGCGCGGGTGGCGTTGCTGTTCTGCTTCGGCCCGCTCACCGCGCTCACCGCCCGCCACATCATGCGGCAGGCGGAGCAGGCGCTGTCCGCCATCCGCGCCAAGGACCTGATGGGCAAGTACCTGCTCCACGAACGCGTGGGGTCGGGCGGGATGGCGGAGGTGTTCCGCGCCACCTACTCGCCGGAGGGCGGGTTCGAGAAGCTGGTGGCGGTCAAGCGCGTGCTGCCCGCCTACGCCGAGGACCCGGAGTTCGTGGCCCTCTTCCGCCAGGAGGCGGAGCTGTGCTCGATGCTCAACCACGCCAACATCGTCCAGGTGCTGGACCTGGTGCGGCACGGCGACACCCTGTTCCTGGCGATGGATTATATGTAGTGGACATGTCTGAAGTTCTTTCTGAGGTTCGAATCTGGTTTGGGGTATTCTGTTTG
>DATBSS010000649.1:0-8124 GCA_036559665.1 Myxococcaceae bacterium | reverse complement strand
GCTGCGGAGGCGACTGGGGCCGGCGGCGGGTTGAGGCGCGGCGGAGAAAGTCGAAGGCCCCGATCTCCGCGAGGAAACCGGGGCCTTCCAGTGGTCGGGGAGACAGGATTCGAACCTGCGACCCCTTGGTCCCGAACCAAGTGCTCTACCAGGCTGAGCCACTCCCCGATGCGCGGGCCGACCTGCGGTCCGATCTACCCAACACCTCCCACACAGTCAAACGTCCGTTCTCTCCTGGGGTTTTCGCCCGGTGCCCCTCACAGCGCCGGGAACCTCGGCTCCCGCTTCTCCAGGAACGCCATGATGCCCTCCCGCCCCTCGGCCGACTCCGCCGCGGCGGTGATCGCGTGCCGCTCCGCCTCCAGCTGCCCGTCCAGCCCCTGCTCGAACGAGCCGTTGAGCAGCCGCTTCGCCCGCCCGAAGGCACCCACTGCCCGGCCTGCCGCGCGCGCCGCCAGCGCCTTCGCTGCCGGGAGCACCTGGTCGTCCGCCACCACCGTGGTCGCCAGCCCCAGCTGCGCCGCCTTCTCCGCGCTCACCGGTTCGTCCAGCATCGCCAGTTCCAGCGACCGCGCCAGCCCCACCAGCCGCGGCAACGTGAAGCTGCTGCCTCCGTCGAACACCAGCCCGGCCGTCGTGTACGCCTGCTGCAGCTTCGCCGACGACGCCATCACCCGCAGGTCGCACGCCAGCGCCAGCGAGAAGCCGCCTCCCGCCGCGACCCCGTTCACCGCCGCGATGACCGGCTTCTCCATCCAGCGGATCTCCTGCACGCAGAGGTGGAACAGCGAGGCCAGCGAGTAGAAGGCGGTGCTGAACTTCGACGGGTTCTCCTCCACCAGCGCGCGCAGGTCGCCTCCCGAGCAGAAGGCGCGCCCCGCCCCGGTGAGCACCACGGCCCTCGTTGAACCATCCCGCGCCGCCGCCCGCAGCTCCCCGAGCAACGCGTCCAGCAGCGTGGGGTCCAGCGCGTTCAGCCGGCCGGGCCGGTTCAGCGTCAGCGTGAGGATCGCGCCTTCGCGCGCGGAGAGGACGGGGGATTCGGTAGTCATGGCGACCGGGCAGACTAGAGGACCCTCCAGATCTGGGCGAGCACCCACCGGATCCTCAGGTCGCGAATGCCCCAATCGCCCGCACCGCCTCGCCCAGCCCATCCTCCGCGCGGATCCGCTCGCCCATCGCCCGCGCCGCCTCGCGCACCTCCGGCCGGTCCGCCTCGGCGATCAGCGCTGCCAACCGCTCCACCGAGAGCTTCTGGTGGTGCAGCGGCGGGGGCCCCAGCCCGCGGCGCTTGACCAGTGAGCCCCAGGTGGGCTGGTCGCCCATGTGCCAAACGATGGCCTGGGGCACGCCGGCTCGCGCCGCCGCCGCGGTGGTGCCGGCGCCCCCGTGGTGGACCACCAGCGACGCCCGCGCGTACAGCCAGTCGTGCGGCACGTGGTCGGCCAGGTGGATGTTGGGCGGGAGCTCGCCCTTCCCCAGCTCCCCCCAGCCAGAGAGCAGCACCGCCCTCCGCCCCAGTCGCTGCACCGCCCCGGTGATGACCTCCGTCTGGAAGCGCACGTCCATCCCGACCATGGAGCCGAAGCCGATGACCAGCGGCGGCTCCCCGGCCTCCACGAACGCGCGCAGCGCCGCTGGCGGCTCGTAGCCAGGGACATCCAGGTACCAATACCCGGTCTGTTTCCGGTTCGCCGGCCACGCCGGGTCCGGCGGCACCATGGAGGGGCTGACCGCCAGGAAGTTCATCAGCGGGGAATCGGCCGCCTCGAGGACGATCTTCTTCTTCGGGCCCTTCAGCCCGGCCGCGGCGATGACCGGGCGGAACGCCTTGTCGGTCATCAGCGGGAAGAGCTTTCGCAGCATCGCGCCCAGCACGAGGTTGAGCGGCGCGCCGAGCGAGTTGCCATTGGCGAGCGCCCGCCGGTTGCTCCAGATGCCGGGCGCCAGAAACGCGCTCACCCGCCGTTTCCCATGCGCCAGCGCGGCGGCGAAGGCCGTCACGTCGATGGCATGGTGGACGACCAGGTCCACGTCCCTCGTCGCGTCCAGCACCGGCTGCAACCGCCCGTCCAGCTCGCGCGACGCCAACTCGAAGATCAGGCGGGCGCCCTTGAGCGGGTTGGGCTCGCGCATCACGTTCTTCAGCCCGGCCCAGAACGCGCTGTCGTCCCGCAGCGCCCCGGTACTGGCGAGGGGGATGCCGGCCTGGTCCGCCCGCTCCCGGAACATCTCCGCCGCGCAGAGGAACGCGTCGTGCCCGGCCGCCCTCAGCGCCCGGGTCAACGCCGCGAACGGCCGGATGTCCCCCTCCGAGCCAAATGAGCTGACGGCGATCCTCATCCGGTCGCCACCTCGTCGTAGTCGCGCCCCAGGTACTGGAGCAGGCCGAACCGCCGCTCGACGCGCAACCCCAGCGCCTCGGTGTAGAAGCGGATTCCCCGCTCGAGGTCATCCACGTCGATGTTCACCAGCATCCGACTCATCACCGCGCACTGTACCCTCGCGGCAGTCTCAGTCGCAGTCGCGCTCTCGCTCTCGCTGGGCGCCTGCTCCGATTCGCCCGGAGACGGCGGACCCTGCTCCGCCGCCGGGAGCACCGGCAGCGTGGACTTCACCTTCCGCTCCGGGCGCTTCACCGCGACCTGCTTCTCCGCCACCAGCGACGGTGGCACGGTCACCTTCACCTCTTCCCCGCCCCCCGCCGGTCAGACCGCCGCGGTGATTCAGCTCGCCCTGCAGGCGCGCGACTCCCTCCGCAACGTCTGCCCGTGGTACCCGGGCGCCAGCGCCTCGCTCGCGTCCAGCTGCGTGGCCATGAGCGCCCAGGCGCGCAACGGCGACTCGGTGCTCGAGCACGCCGAGGGCGGCGCCTCCGCCGGCCTCCCCGCCCCCGCCGGCGCCGTCACCGTCAGCGACTGGGGAACCGGACCCGGACAGCTGGTCTCCGTGTCCTTCTCCCCGGGCGCCGCGCTCACCGCCGGCGGTCAGGGCCCGGACGGCGGGACGTTGGTCCCCGTCTCCGGCAGCGCGACCACGCTCATCTCGGAATAGTCACCCGGCTCACGGCTCACCCACTCACCCCGCGACCGCAGCCGCTACCTCCTCCGCGACCTCCAGCGCCGCCTGCCCGCGCTCCTCCTCCGGAACGCTCAGCGCCACCCGGATCTGGATCCGCCCGGTGGACGGAATCACCGCCACCCGATGCCCATCCGGGTGGAACACCTCCAGGACCTGCGGCACTCGCTTGAGCTCCGTGTACCCGCGCGACACCATCGCGGGCACGATCGCCGCCGGCTCCGCGGGCGGCGCGTGCAGCGTGCACCGCCAGTTGAGCCGCTCGAAGCAGCCGTTCTCCAGCTCGATCCTTGCCCGCTCCCCCTCGAGGACCACGCCCTCAGGGGGGATCGCCTCAGGCACGCGCGCCCTCGACCCGGGTCACCACCACCTCCGACATGGGGTGCCCGCAGGCGGTGCTCTTGGGCTGCTCCACCTTCCAGGGCAGCGGTCCGCCGCGGAAGAGCGCGTTGTAGTAGTCCTGGGTGAGCATGGGCTTGCTCTTCCAGTCCACCCGGTGGGCGAGCTGGGCGATGGCCAGGCACGCGCCCTGGAGGAAGTACTCGTTGGGCCGCGCCGCCTTCCCGTACCGCGACCGATAGAACACGCTCTCGTAGGAGCAGGGCGCGCGCACCACCAGCCGCTTGCCCGGCTCGAACTCGGCGATGGTCCACCGCCCGAAGCCCAGCGCCCGCGCGATGGCCATGCACCCCTCGACGATGGGGAGCGGCTCGCCGGTGAGCGGCCCCACCATCCCCTCCCACTCGGGCGAGAGGAGGATTCCTCCGAAGGTGTTGAACACGCAGACGTGGCCGGACTCGCGCAGCAGGTCCTCCAGCACGCCCACCGACTGCGGCGCCTTCTTCTCCACCTGCTGCACCGCCTCGTACGAGATGCGGTTGTAGTACCCGGCCAGGTGCAGGGTGACGAACACGCCGAAGGCCTGCACCAGCCCGCGCTCGTCGCCCGCCACCGGCGCGGTGAAGTCGCGCAGGCCCTTGGTGATGGGCTGGATGACCTCTTCGTACAGCCCGTTGAAGGACGTGCCGATCTGCTTCTGCACCTCGGGCTCGCCCACCGGCGGCAGCCGCAGGCCGCGGTCGCCCGGCTTGAGCGCGAAGGTGCAGCCCGGCGCCTTCATCGCCACGCACTCCGTCTCCTGCGCGCCCATGGACTCCGACGGCAGCCCCAGCGCCACCTCGGAGGCGGCGGCCGCGAACCCGGCGCCGAACGCGTCCGCCGGCTGCTTGCGCTTGACGATCTGCCCGTACTTCTGGGACCAGCTATAGCCGTAGTGGAGGTAGCTGCCCTTCACGTCGCCGCCCTTGGCGTCCGCGGTGATCTGCAGCCGCCCGTGGCCCATCCCGGAGAACAGCTTGGAGGCCAGCTCCAGGCGCTCGGCGGGCGTGGTGGCGCCGCTCTGCTCCGCCACGCCGGACAACAGCGGCGAGGCGAACTCGCGGCCGGCCAGGAAGCGCAGGCGGCTCCCCGCCTCGAAGCCCAGCGCGTCGTCGATGGTCTGGTCGAGGAACAGGTTGAAGTGGTGGCAGTGGTACACGGCCGGCGACGGGCCGAAGTACATGAGGTCGTGCTCGGGGAGATACCGGCGAAGGCTGCTCATCGTTCACACCTCACGACTACAGAGAGAGGGACTCCAGGCCCAGGATGTCGCACACGGAGGCTTCCAGCAGGGCCACCTGTGTGGTCTCCAACGATTCCGGCTTGCGCAAAGTCCCCAGCGGGATGCCGGTGCGGAGCGCCACGCGGTGGAGCGCGGCGTGGGGATCCGGCGCGTACTTCTCCAGGAACTCGGTGATCTTCACCGCGCGCGGCCGCTGCTGCGCCTCCAGCGTGGGCAGCAGCTGGTCCAGCCGCTCCATCACCCGCTTGGCGTGGAGCCGCACCATCCCCAGCGGCACGTCGCGCATGAAGGCCAGCGTCACCACGAAGTCGCTGCGCAGCTCGCGGACGATCAACAGCACGTCCGCGGACTCGATGGTGACCTGCATCTCCGCCGACCAGGACTTGAGCGCGCGCAGGCCCTCGCGGTTGGCGCGCACCAGGTCGCCGAAGTACGAGGCCGCGTCCTCCGCCGCCCAGCTCTCCTCCGGGCGGACCCAGGAGTCGTAGAGGAGGCAGTCCGGCATGGCGGTGACGAACACCGCCCGCAGGGACGGCACGTCGTTGACCGTGTCCTTCACTGACCCTTGAGCCATTCAGACTGCCCCTTTCGTGTCGACGGCCAGCTGTACCAGCCGCCGGAGCTTCCGGGTGCTGGCGCGATCCAGCGGCGCCGCGAGCACCATCCCCATCGCCAGGCGCCCCGCCGTCGTGGCGGCCCACACCAGCTGGAGCACCCCCTGCTCTTCCAGCTCCACCACCGTGGCGCCGTCCTTCAGCGCCGGCACGAAGGTGGAGATCTTCTCCTGCACGCCGCCCAGCGGCGCGGTCACCGCCGCCAGCGCGTCGTTCGACCGCAGGCTGGCCACGGTCAGCCCGTCCGGGTCGGCGATGAACGCCGCGCTCGCCTGGAGCGTCTTCGACGCGTACTCGAGCAACCGGTTCAGCCTGCCGTCCAGCCCCTGCGCCGCGTTCCCGAAGATCTGCGCCGCCAGCGCCTCGTCCGGGATGGCGGGCACCGCCGGCCGCTGCTGGGCGGAGAGTGCCGCGGCGGCCGCCGCCATCGCGGGTGAGAGCGGACCGGGGACGCGCGGCGGCAGCGGCGGGCCGCTGGGCGCGCGGGTGACGCCCGGCGCGGGAGACGGTGGCGCCGGGGTCGGAACCGGAGCGGCGACCTGCGGCGGAGCTGGAGGAGGCGGCGGCGCCATCGGCCGGGGCGGCGGTTGCGGCGGCACCACCGGCGCCAGGCCGAAGCGGATCCGCCCCGGCGCGGCGGAAGGAGCAGGAGGGTGCGCCTCGGCGGCCTCCACCCCCGACGCCGACCACAGCCCCTGCAACCTCTCCCGGTCAGGCGAAGAGGGCAATCGGTCCATCCTCTTTGCCTTCCACCTCGAGCTCCAGCTGCGGCTCCAGCTCCTGCGCGAGCTGGTCGAACACCGCCGCCGCCGGCGGGGCGCGGCGGCTGAGCAGGCCGAGCGGGACGCCGGCGGTGCTCGCCTGAAGGAAGGTGCGGTCGCGCGGGACGGTGGTCTGGAACACCGCCTTGGTGGGGAACTCCGCCCACACCTGGGTGGCCACCGCCAGCGAGTCCGGGTTGCGAAGCTCCAGCATGGTGAGCACCACGCCGGCCAGCTTCACCTTGCAGCCCTCCTGCCGGAGCGCGCCCAGCACCTCCAGCAGCTGCGCGGCGGAGCGGAGCGCCACCGGCTCCGCCTGGAGCGGCGCCACCGCGAGGTCCGCCACCCGGAGCACGCCCATGGTGCAGCCGCCAAAGCCCGCGGGCGTGTCCACCAGCATCAGCGAGTAGCGGGACTGCGCGTCCGCGACCACGCGCTTCATCTCCGCGCCGTCCGCCATCCGGCACGCGAACGGGTGCGAGTCCTGGAAGGCGATGTTCCCCACCGGGAGGATGTCCAGCTCCGGGATGCGGGTCTTGATGACGACCTGATCCAGGGGCGTGCGGTCCGCCACGTAGCCGGCCAGCCCCACGTCCGTGGAGGGCCGCTGCAGCGACAGGCCCACCGCGCCCTGCGGGTCCGAATCCACCAGGAGCATCCGGTGGTTCCGCCTGGCGAGCGCGTACGCCAGGTTGAGCGCCAGCGTGGTCTTGCCCACGCCCCCCTTTTGACTCACCACCGCGACGACCTTCATGAGCCTTTCCTTCGCTTGCGCAGCTGTTCCAGGTTGTGGAGCGCGCGGCGATCGTCAGGTCTCTTGGCCAGGTATTCCTCGAAGAGGGTCATCGCCTCGTCGTAGCTCCGCCGCACGTACGCGCGGGTGGCGCGCTCGAAGAGGGCGTCATAGTCCACGCCGGGCCGGGAGGGAATTTGCGGGACGGCCTCCGCGCGCGGGGCGGCGGGCGCCAGCTCGGCGGCCAGTGGAACGGGCGGTGCAGCGGGCGGCGGCATGGCGGCGGGCGCGAGCGTGGCCGGCATGGCCCCCGCCGCCACCAGCGCGGCGAGCTGGAACATGGGCTGCGTCTGCTCCCTGGGGTCGTGCGCGTACTCTGGCTCCAGGTCGCTGACGTCCTCCCAGGGCATCGGCGCGGGCGGCGCCTCCGGAACGGCCTGCCGGGAGTTGCCCAGCACCTCGGCCACCATGGGCGGCGTCACCTCCGCGAACCGCACCGGCCCCCGGCGCGCCGGCGGGGGCGGCGGCGTGAGCATGTGCGACGGCGAAGGCGCGGGCGGAGGCGGCTCCAGCTCGGCGGACTCGAAGCGCAGCTCCTCGACTTCCGGCTCCTGCTCCTGAGGGGGCGGCGCCGGCGCGTGCTCCCGCCTGCCCTCTGGCGGGGGCTGGCGGCCGCGGTTGGCGACCACGGGGGCGGGGATGGGCGTGGACTCCTTGCCGGAGCGCGCCACGATGCCCTTCTCCAGGAAGGTGGCCAGGGCGCGGTAGGTGGCGAACTTCCCGTGGGGCGACGCGTCCACGATGTCGCCGGAGGTGGCGATCCCGTCCACCAGCGCGAGCACACCCCGCTCCTCGAACGAGAGCGACAGCGAGGAGAGCGCGGCGTCCGGGATGGTGCACCGCACCACCAGGTCCAGGCTCCCCACGGCATCCGCGTACCGGATGGTGAGCTTGTCCTTCAGCAGGCGGACGCTGCGCGAGATGGTGGGGTCGTCCGGCGCTTGCTGGCGCGCCTTGAGGAGCATCTCCAGCGCCTCCTCGTACTGGCGCTCCTTGAGCAGCTGCGTCAACTTGCTGCGGTCCAGCGGAGCGCGGCCGGCGCCGTTGCCTGTCGTTCCGTTCTTGGGAGGCAACGGCGCTTCCTCCTCCTCTTTCCGGAGGCTGCTGTCGACGACGTGGAGACCCGAGACGCGCTTCATACCGTGCACCCGCCGCGTGCGACCCGACACCAGGAGCTTCAGCTTCGGTCACGGTCCGGCGGCACTGCTCGGTTCGCGCGTTCCCTCAGTGCCCGGGCCGGGGGAAATTCACCATATA
>DATBSS010000648.1:0-37656 GCA_036559665.1 Myxococcaceae bacterium | reverse complement strand
GGATCACGGTGCCCGCCGCGAGCCCCTCGTAGATCTCGGGGTACGGCGGAGGGAGGGGATCTGGCATGCGCCGATTATTTCCAGGAATCGCTCCTGCTCCCAGTGCGCAGACGCTTAGACTCCCAGTGTGCCACCCGAGGTCAGCATCCTGCCGAGCCGGCTGACCTACCGGCTCCTCGTCCTCGGCGTGGTAACGGTCGTCGACCTGGTGCTGTTCTGGAAGCTCCAGCCGCGCGGCCTGGCCAGCGTCCGCCCCATCCTCGTCTTCCAGGTCATCCTGGCCGGCCTCCTGTTCGGCTGGAGGGGCGGCCTGCTCGCCGGGATCGTCACCGTGCCCCTGGCCACGTGGATCGTCTGGATGGCCGGAAATTGGAACGCCGTCACCGGAGTCGGACTCGCGACGGGCGCGCTCTCACTGGCCATGGTCGGCTCCGCCGTCGGCGGGGTCACCGACCTCTCGCGCCGCCTGCGCCAGGAGATCGTCCACCGCAAGCGGATGCAGGACGAGCTGCTGGCCAGCCAGCGCCGCCACCTGGAGGCCAGCATGGAGGCGCAGTTCCTCCGCGCCAGCCGGATGGCCTCGCTGGGAACCCTGACCGAAGGCGTGGCGCACGAGCTCCGCAACCCGCTGGCCTACCTCACCTCGAATCTGGAGACCGTCCGCACCGCCCTCAGCGGCCCCAGGCCGCCCCGGCCCGAAGAGATGAAGGGCGTCCACGACGCGTTGAAGGAGAGCATCGAGGGCGCCGAGCGCATCGAGACCATCGTCAAGGCCATCCGCGTCTTCTCCCCCCGCCCCTCCGAGGAGGCGGAGGAGTTGGTCGACGTCCGCACCGTGGTGGCCACCGCGCTGGAGGGGGTCCGCGGCCTGCTCCGCACGCGCGCCGTCCTCTCCTCCCGGTTCGAGGGTGAGCCCACCGTCCGCGGCAACACCGGGCGCCTGGGCCAGGTGCTCATCCACCTGCTGGTCAACGCCGCCGAGGCCATCCCCGAGGGCCGTCCCGAGCGGAACGTCGTCACCGTGACCAGCCGCACCTACCTCGAGCGCGTGCTGATCGAGGTCTCCGACACCGGCGCCGGCATCCGGCCCGACATCCTGCAGCAGATCTTCGAGCCCTTCTTCACCACCAAGCCTTCCCACACCGGCACCGGCCTGGGGCTGTTCGTCAGCAAGGGCATCGTCACCGGCCTGGGCGGCTCCCTCACCGTGCGCACCGAGCCGGGCAAGGGCTCCACCTTCACGATCGACCTGCCCAGCGCGCGCCGCTAGCGCTCTCCGTCCTCCGGATCCCAGCTCCCTCCACCGCCCATGCCCCGCTCGATGCGCATGGGCCCCGCGGGCGCTTCCTCGTCCAGCTCGATGGGCGCGATCTCCTTCTTCGGAGGAGGCGGCGGCGGCTTCGCCTTCCGGGTGCCGCGCGGCACCGCGTCCGGCAGCACGGGCCGGAGCTGATCCGGCCGGAGCTCGAACCCCAGCTCCGGGCCCCGGATCGCCAGCAGCGCGCCCACGAAGCGCGCCACGAAGAGCAGGAAGTACACCGCCAGCCCCTGGAGCAGCAGGAACACCGGCCCGCGGATGGCGCGGTCGGCTCCGCCCGCCCAGAGGAAGCACAGCGAGGCCAGCGCCAGCGTCCACCCCGCCACCGTCCAGTAGTCGGCCCCCAGCTCGCGGATGGATCGCCGCGCGCGTTCCAGGGAGAGCGCGCTCGCCAGGCCGGCGCCGCCGGCGAGGTACGCCGTCCACAGCGGCATCGCCAGCGCGCCCAGCACCAGGAGCACCCAGAGCAGCGGGTTCGACACCGGCGCCGCGAAGTCGCCCCCGAGCCACCGGACCAGCGTCACCGGACCCGCCGCGCCCACCATCAGCACCAGCGCCCGCGCCGCCGGGAACACCACGTGCTCCAGCAGGTCCACCTTCTCCCCGCGCCCCAGCGCGTCGAACGCGTGCGCCCCGCTCCGCACCGTGGCGAAGTAGAGCGCCCAGAAGCACGGCGCCACGGCGAAGATCAGCACCGCCGCCGTCCCCGCCGCCTCCAGCCGCCGCGTGCTCCACAGCGCCCAGACCGTCAGCGGCAACAGCAGCACCGTGAACCACGACACCGGCACCTGCACGATCTGCCAGAGGTGCTGGCGCACCGTCCCGGTCCCGCCCGGCTCCATCAGCTGATCCACGCGCCCGTCACAGGCCGAACAGCTCAGGAAGCGCGCCCCGTTCTCCAGCGTCTCCTCGGCCACGCACTCCGGGCAAAGCACCCGCCCGCAGTCCCGGCACTGCCACCCGGCGATTGCCCCGGGATGATCGGCGCAACGAGCCCGCTCCATCCCGATCATTCAACCAGAGTTTGGCCGCATTTTCCGTCCATTTGCGGACCCCTCCTGACATAAGCCCTGACGTCAGGCACGGTTACACATTCACGCACCGCATCACACAACTTCGGATTACCGATTCCCGAGAATCGAGATGCAGGAGTCTGCCTTCAGTCTCCCGGAGGTCCCCAGATGAGCGGCGTCAGCGGAGCGTGCCCCCCCGGCGGTACCCAGGTCCAGCAGGTCCAGGCGAGGCAGTCGTCGGACATGGCCCAAGCGCTGGACGTCATGAAGGACATGGCGAAGGGGAAGGTCTCGGCGGAAGACGGGATGAAGCAGCTGCAGTCCCTGGTGATCGACGCCGCCAAAGCGCAGATGTCCCTCGGTGCGGGCGCGAGCGCCACCGCCAGCGCGGGCGCCACCGGCTACTCGTCCAAGGACTCCTTCGAGTCCGCCCCCGCGGCCAAGCCGGCGGTCGACCTCCTCGGCGCGGCGGCCGGCGGCGCCAAGCCTGCGGCGGCGCAGGACCCGTCCTTCCTCGAGAACAGCGGGGGCGGTGCCAAGCGCGGCATCGCGTCCAGCACGAACTGAGCAAGCGGCTTCGAGCGCCATCCCTGGATCGACCCGCAGCGCGTGAGGCCCACGCGCGTCGCATGTACGCTGTGCGCTCTTGAGTCCCAGCGCCACCCCCTCCTCCGAAGAACCCGACCGGCCCGCGCTGGGAGGGCGCGAAGCGCTCCCGCGCGGCGCCACCATTGGCCGGTACCTGATCCTCCGCAAGCTCGGCGAAGGCGGGATGGGCATCGTCTACGCGGCCTTCGACCCGGAGCTGGACCGGAAGATCGCGCTCAAGGTGCTCCGCCCGGCGCGGCGCGCCACCAGCGGATCGGTGGCGCAGGTGCGGATGCTCCGCGAGGCGCAGGCCATGGCCCGCATCTCCCACCCCAACGTGGTGGCGGTGCACGACGTGGGCGCCCACGGGGACGAGATCTTCATCGCCATGGAGCTGGTGGAGGGCGGGACGCTCACCGACTGGGTCGAGGCGAAGTCGCGCAAGCTGGACGAGCTGATCCGCATCTTCGTGGAGGCCGGGCGCGGCCTGGCGGCGGCCCACCAGGCCGGGCTGGTGCACCGGGACTTCAAGCCGGAGAACGTGCTGGTGGGCGCGGACGGCCGGGTCCGGGTGACCGACTTCGGGCTGGCGCGCGTGGACGACCTCAGCCCGCTGGGGCCCGGGGTACGGCCGCCCAGCTCGCTCCACTCGCCGGGGCTCACCCAGGACGGCGCCATCGTGGGGACGCCGATGTTCATGTCCCCGGAGCAGGCATACGGCCGGACCCCCGACACGCGCTCCGACCAGTACGGCTTCTGCGCCTCGCTCTACTGGTCCATCTACGGGTCGCCGGCGCCCAGCCCGTTCTCGGACACGGGCACCGACGCGGTGCCCACCGTGAGCCTCACCCTGGACACCGGCGGCAACACCGGTGACGCCACGGCGGCGGCACCGCCGGCGGACGCGCCGCGCCAGGTGGTGCTCCCCAGGGAGCCCAAGCTCCCCTCCCACGTGCGCCGGGTGCTGCTCCGCGGCCTCTCCTGGGACGAGGCCCGCCGCTTCGGGTCCATGGACGAGCTGCTGGCGGAGCTGGCGCCCAGCCGCCCCCTGGGGGTGCGGTGGGGGGTGCTGGCGCTGGCGGGCCTGGCGACGGTGGTGGCCGCGGGGGCGGTGGTGGCGAGGGTGGCGCGCCATCCGGCGGAGCTGTGCACCGGTGCGGAGCGCCGCCTGGCCGGCACCTGGGACGATGGGGCGCGCGCCGCGGTGCGGGCGTCGTTCACCGTGGCGGACGGCGCCGCCGGGCAGGAGGCCGCCGGGCGCGTGGTGACCATCCTCGACCGCTACGCGAAGGGCTGGGCCGCCACCCACCTCGACGCCTGCGAGGCCACCCGCCTGCGCGGCGAACAGACCGAGGTCATCCTCTCGCTGCGGATGATCTGCCTGGATCGCCGGCTGCACCAGCTGGGCGCGCTGGCCAACCTCTTCCGATCCACCGCGGACATCAAGCTGGTGCAAAGGTCCGTGGACGCGGCGCTGGCGCTGCCGCCGCTCTCCTCGTGCGACGCGTCCGCCCAGTCCCTGGCTGCGGAGCCGCCCAGGGATCCAAAGATCCGGGCCCGCATCGACGACGTGGGGCGCCAGCTCGACGAGGTGCGCGCGCTCACGCTCGCCGGCCGCTACAAGGCCAGCCTGGCGTCGGTGGAGAAGGCCATCGCCGCCGCCGAACCGCTCGACTACTGGCCCGCGCGGGCGGAGGCGTTCTACCTCCAGGGACAGCTCATGGACGTCTCGGGCGATCCCCAGAACGCGGAGAAGGCGCTCCAGAAGGCGGTGCTGGCCGCGGACGCCGCCCGCCTCGACCACGACAAGGTCCTGGCCCTCGCGCGGCTGGTCCACGTGGAGGGCTGCGGGCTGAACAAGTTCGACGACGCGCGCTACCTCGCCGAGGTGGCCAAGACCGCGGTCGCCGCCGTCGGCTCGGACGAGCTGGAGTTCGAGCTGTGGAACCGGATCGGCAACTCGCTCGGGTGCCAGGGGCGGAACGCGGAGGCGCTGGAGCCGTACCGCCGCGCGCTCGACCTGGCGGACCGCGCCGTGGGGCCGGGGCACCCGCGGAAGGGGCTGCTCCTGAGCAACATGGCGGACGACTACGCCGCGCTCGGGCGGCCCCAGGACGCGCTCCCGCTCCTGCGGCAGGCGCTGCAGATCCTCTCGACCGCCAAGGGCCCCGATCACCCGGAGACGGCGTACGTCCACTACAACCTGTCGGCGGTGCTCCGCCGCACCGGCGACACCAAGGGCGCGTACGAGGAGATCCAGCAGGCCATCCGCATCCGGAAGGCCGCCCTGGGCGACGAACACCCCCAGGTCGCCGACGCGCTGGATCAACTGGCCCTGGCGCTGATCGAGGACGGCCTCTACGCGGAGGCGCTGGTGGAGTCCCAGCGGTCGCTCGCCATCCGCGAGCGGGTGCTGGGGCCGGACCACGTGGACGTGAGCTACTCGCTGGAGAACCTGGGGGCGGCGCTGATCGGCGTCCGCCAGCCCGCGAAGGCCATCCCCGCGCTGGAGCGCGCCATCGCCATCCGCACCCGGGGCGGCGGCGGCGCCGAGGACCTCACCGAGGCGCGCTTCTCCCTGGCGCGGGCGCTGTGGGACGCGGGGCTGGACCGCGGGCGGGCGCGCGCCCTGGCCACCCAGGCGCACGAGGGCTACGTGCACGCCGGGCAGGCGGGGGAGGCCGACAAGGTCTCCCGGTGGATCGCCGAACACTGAGCTCCGGGGCGGGCTAGGCTCCGCCCCGATGCTCCTCCCCACCTCCCGCCCCTCCCTCCCGCTCCTGGGCGCCGCCCTGTGGCTCGCGGCCGCGCCCGCCCTCGCCGACGCCGAGAACCTGGTCGAACCGCGCAACCGGCTGGTCGGCAGTACGTGGACGGTGGGCCGCTACAACCCGCTCGGCTTCGACCAGCAGGTCACGATGACGTTCAAGCAGCGGATCGGCGACTCGGACGACATCCTCTTCAAGACGCGCTCCTGGCAGGTCGGGGTGATGGGCGGGTGGAACCCGGCCAACTGGTCCGCGCGCGCGGAGGCGATGGTGGAGCCCATCGCCTTCTTCCAGCTCCGCGCCGCCTACGACGTGCGCGGGTTCTTCGGCGGCCTCGGCGCGATCTACTCCGGCCCGGGCCCGGACCTGGACATCACCCGCCCGGCGGTCGCCGCCGCCGAAGCCCAGGAATACGCGGGCATCGTCCAGGGCATCACCCTCGAGCCCGCGCTCCAGGCCGCCTTCGGGCCGATCGTGATCCGGAACACCTTCGGCATCGAGTACGCCTCCTGGTCCGTCCGCGCCGGCGACGCCGTGGTCTACGACCCGGGCCCGGACATCGCGCGGCCGGCCAGGGGCTGGACGCTCACCGAGACCGGCACCGTGGGCTACCTGAACGGGCATCTCTTCGCCGGCGCCCAGTACATCTGGATCAACCCGGTGGGCCTGCCCCGCCAGCAGCACAAGGTCGCCGCCCTCGCTGCGTGGACGTTCTACGACCGCGGCGCCGAGCACGGCTGGTTCAACAAGCCCACCGTCCTGGCCGTGGCCATCTTCAGCCTGGTGCACGGGGGGCTCGCTCCCTTCCCGCCGACCATGGTCGTCGGCCTCTCCACCGAGTCGGACTTCCTGGGCGGGATGGCGGCGCCCGCGCTCAAGCCATGAGCCGCGCCAGGATGACCAGCATGGCGCTGGGGTCGATCTTCCGGCCCCACGCGCGCCCGCGCGACTTCACCGCCGAGGAGATGGCCGGCGCCGCGCCGGCCGGCGCCTTCCCCACGGGCTTCCTGCTGGGCGCCGCCACCGCCGCGCACCAGGTGGAGGGCGGGCTGGAGAACGACTGGACGGACTGGGAGAGCACGAAGTACCCGGACGGCAAGCCGCACATCACCGACGGGACGGTGTCCGGGCGTGCGTGCGACTCGTGGAACCGCTTCGACGAGGACATCCGCTGCCTCAAGGAGCTGGGCGCCAACGCCTACCGGTGGTCGGTGGAGTGGGCGCGCCTGGAGCCCGAGGAGGGCCGCTGGAACCAGGCGGCGGCGGACCGCTACAAGTCGTGGATGGAGAAGCTGGCCGCGGCGGGCATCAAGTCCATGGTGACCGCCTACCACTTCACGCTGCCGCGCTGGGTGGCGAAGGACGGCGGCTGGCAGACGGACAAGACCATCGACCGCTTCGAGGCCTTCGTCCGCCGGCTGGTGGACGCGTTCGGGACGACGCTCCCGGACCTGTGGTGCACCGTGAACGAGCCCACGGTGGTGGCCATCCAGGGGTACCTGCGCGGCATCTGGCCTCCGGGCCTCAAGGACGAGGCGGCGACCGCGAAGGCCCTGGCCCGGGTGCTCAAGGCCCACGGCCGCGCGGCGGCGATCCTGAAGAAGACCGGGAGGCCGGTGGGCCTGGCCCACCACGTGCGGCTGCTGCACCCCGCCACCTGGTCGCTGCTGGACAAGGTGATCGCGCGGTTCTCGGACCACTTCGTCAACGACGCGGTGGTGGAGTGCCACCGCACCGGGCGGATCCAGATCATGATCCCCGGGAAGATCACCATCGACGAGCCGGTGGCGGACCTGAAGGGGTCCTTCGACTACCTGGGCATCAACTACTACACGCGCGACCACGTCCGGGCGGACCTCAAGGACCCGTCGATGTCGAAGCAGTTCGTCCCCGAGGGCCGCGCCAAGAGCGACCTGGGCTGGGACATCTACCCGGCCGGGCTCCACCACACGCTCTTGCGCTGGAGGAAGCTGGGGCTGCCCATCCACGTCACCGAGAACGGGATCGCGGACGCCACCGGCGAGCGGCGGGCGGACTACCTGCGCGGCCACCTCTACGCCATCGAGCGCGCGCTGCGCGACGGCGCCGACGTGCGCGGGTATTTCCACTGGTGCCTGATGGACAACTTCGAGTGGGCCGAGGGCTACGCGGCGCGCTTCGGCCTGTACCGGATGGACCACGACGACCCGGAGCTGAAGCGCACCCCCACCCCCGGGGTGGCGGCGTTCCAGGAATTCGCGCGCTCGCTGGCGGCGGCAGGAAAGATCTGAGGCGATCATGGGACTGCTGACCAAAATCGGGCTGAGCGACCTGGAGGCGCGTCACCCGCGGGAGCGGGCCACGTTCTTCTTCCTGGTGGCCATGACGACGTTCCTGTTCATGGACCAGAACCTCACGTCGCCCAACCTCGACAAGATCGCCGAGGAGCTGGTGACCACCCACCAGGCGGTGGAGGCCGATCTGGCCAAGGGCGATCCCGAATACCAGCGCCTCACCGCCGAGTGGGAGAAGCGCCGGGAGCTGGTGGCGGAGCTCGCCGCGGAGGTGGAGGCGGTGAGCGCCGAGGTCAAGGCGAAGACGCCGGCCCTGGCGTCGGACCCGGAGGCGCTGGCGGTGGCGGTGCTGGAGGCGGAGCGCGGCAAGAACGACCAGGCTCGCATCGCCTCGCTGGCGGAGGCGGGGCGGATCAAGACCGAGCGCACCGCGCGGGTCCAGGCGGCGTTCGACGCGCTGAAGGATGACCAGCTGGCGGGGCGGGCGGCGCTGTGGTTCTGGCTGCTGGGCGGGATCACCGCGCTGGCGATCGGCTACCTCACCGACAAGCTGCCCCGGAAGCTGCTCTTGTTCATCACCATCGTCCTGGGCGCGGCGCCCTGCCTGGCCACGGCCTTCGTCAAGAGCGCGGACCAGTTCGTGCTGCTGCGCGCGCTGACGGGCTTCGGCATCGGCGCGGTGATCCCGCTCACCTATTCGCTGGTGGGAGACCTGTTCAGCGCCAAGCGGCGGGTAACGGCGGTGGCGTGGATGGGCCTGGCCATGGGCCTGGGCATCGCGGTCGGACAGGTGTTCGCGGGGTTCGCCGGGCCCAGCATGGGCTGGCGGATGCCCTTCGTGGCGGTGGCCGTCCCCAACCTGGTGCTCTCCCTCCTCTTCGTGCTGATCGCCCGGGAGCCGGCGCGCGGGAGCGGCGAGGCGGAGCTGAAGTCGGCGATGGAGGGGGGCGCGGAGTACGAGGAGAAGATCAAGCTGGGCGACCTGAAGGCGATCTTCTCCCGGCCGACCAACCTCCTGGTGTTCGGCCAGGGCATCCCCGGGTCGATGCCCTGGGGTTTCTTCTTCACCTACCTGGTCGACTACTACCACGCGAACAAGGGCTATTCGGTGAAGGAGGCCACCGGGCTGGTCACCATCTTCGGCGGCGGCGCCATCCTGGGCGGCTTCCTGGGAGGGCTGCTGGGCGGCAAGCTCTACCAGATGCGCACCAAGTACCTGCCCATGCTGTGCGGGGCGTGCGTGTTGGGCGGGATGGTGCCGCTGATGGCGGTGGTGAACTGGTCCAGCGCGCCGTTGGATCCGCTGGCGGCGGCGCTGGCGGCGCTCACCACCCTCAGCGTGCCGGGCGCCGGGCTCGCCGCGCCGGCGGCGCTGGGGTTCTTCGGCGGCATGATCGCCACCGTGCCCTCGTCGAACGTGAAGGCGGTGCTGATCAACGTCAACCCGCCGGAGAACCGGGGGACGATCTTCTCGCTGTTCAACCTGGCCGACGACCTGGGCAAGGGCGTGGCGCCCTGGCTCATCGGCAGCGTGCTCGCCGTCCAGTTCGGCCGCGTCCTCTCGTACAACATCGCCATGCTGATGTGGCTGGTGTGCGCGGCGGCCTGGGCGGGGCTGATCGTCGTCTTCCCCAGGGACGTGGAGCGGCTGGAGGCCATGATGCGCGAGCGCGCGTCGGGCATGAAGTCCGGCGCCCGCGCCGCGGAAGCGCCCGCCACCGCGCTGGTGCCCGGCTCCTGAACGGCGGGCGGGTCGCGCGTCATGGCCTGCCTCACCGAGAACCAGCTGCTGGACCACGCCGCCCGGCGGCTGGCCCCGGCGCAGGCGCGCGCCGCCGACGATCACCTGGATGGGTGCCCGGACTGCCGGTCGGTCCTCGCCGCCCTGGTGCAGTCGGTCCAGGGCGAGTCCAGCGCCCTGAGCTTCGCGGGCGCGCCGCCGGCCGGGGGCGACCGGGAGCGGACCATGGTGACGTCCGGCGGGCTGACGGACGACCTGCCCCGCGGGACCCGCATGGACCGGTACGTGCTGCTCAAGCACGTGGGCGGGGGCGCGATGGGCGTGGTGTACGCGGCGTTCGACCCGCGGCTGGACCGGACCATCGCCATCAAGCTGATGCGGATCGACGTCGCGGCTGGCATGTCCGCGGAGTCGCGGACCCGGATGCTGCGAGAGGCGCAGGCCATGGCGCGGCTCTCCCATCCCAACGTGGTGACGGTCCACGACGTGGGGACGTACGCGGGGCGGCTGTACCTGGCGATGGAGTACCTGGAGCAGGGGACGCTGGCGAGCTGGCTGTCTGCTGGGCCGCGGCCGTGGCGCGCCGTCCTGGGCGTGTTCGTGCAGGCGGGGCGCGGGCTCGCGGCGGCGCACGCGCACGGGTTGGTCCACCGCGACTTCAAGCCGCAGAACGTGATGGTCGGCGGGGGGCGGGTGCGGATCACCGACTTCGGGCTGGTGCGGCCGGCGGACGCGCTCGCGCACCCGGACGAGCCGACGCGCCCGGAGCTGAACCTGACGGACGCGGGCGGCGAGCCGCTGATGGAGCGGCTCACCCGCATCGGCGCGCTGATCGGCACGCCCCGGTTCATGGCGCCGGAGCAGCTGTCGGGGAAGGTCGCGGACGCGCGCGCGGACCAGTTCAGCTTCTGCGTCGCGCTCTATGAAGCGCTGTACGGGACGTTCCCCTTCCAGCTCACCGCCGGCGTCGAGCTGGTCCGCGCCATCCAGCAGGGGAGGTTCCTCCGGCCCGCCGCTGGCCGCCGCGTGCCGGGGTGGCTGCGGCGGGCGCTGGTGCGCGGGCTGAGCGCGGCCCCCGAGTCGCGCTTTCCGTCGATGGACGCGCTGCTGGAGGCGCTCGAGGGTGGGCCCGGGCGGACGAGGGGGATCGCCATCGCGGCGGCGGCGGCGGTGGTGCTGATCGGTGGGACCGCCATCGTGGTCTCTCGAGATCGGCAGGCGGACCCGGTCTCCGGCGAGGCGAGGAGCGTCCTGTCCGGAGAAGCGGAGGCGGAAGCGCTGCGCGGCGAGGCCTTGCTCCGCGAAGGCCGGTGGCGCGAAGCGGAGATCACGCTGCTGCGGGCGAAGGTCCTGGCGGAGGCGACCCAGCGGAAAGAGCTGGCGGCGAAGCTCTCGGCCGAGTTGGCAGCGATCCAGGGACGCGAATTGTCGGCCGCCGACGGCGGCCATTGATCAGGGCGAAGGGGCCGGATCGCGCGTTTGCCACAGCAGGAAGGTCCCAGCCGCGATGGCGACCGCGCTTCCGACGTAGAGCCCGTCCGCGATGTTGATCGCCTTCTGCGCCCGGTCCCTGTTCGCGAAGCACTCGAACGGCCGCCCGGCCGCACAGGCGCTCTGCGCTCCCTGCGCCGCGCCGAGCGCGACGATCCCCGACGCCACGCCGCCCGCGAGGGCCACCACGCCTCCCGCGCCGAGCCCGACCCCCGCCCAGCGTACGGGGCTGGCCTTCCCGTCCAGGAGCGCGAGGGCCGGCGGCGGCCGGCCGGGCCAGAGCCGGATCCGCACGTTCTCCCCGGCGAGGTTCCCGGCCCTGGCGGCCTCGAACAGCTGCCGCGCCTTCGGGCCGGCAACGGCGGGGAGCTGGACGCCGGGGGACAGCGCCAACCCCCGCTCGAACGAGTCCCGTGCCTGCACCTCGTCACCGGCCTCCGCCTGCGCCAGGCCCTTGATCACCAGGGCCAGCCCCTCCAGCAGGTGGCGCTGGGTCGCGTCCTGCCCCGCCAGCGGCGCATCCGCGGTGGAGGCCAGCCGCTCATCGACCTCCTTGAGCTGGGGCGCTGCGCTCCGGGCCACCCCGGCGCGCTCCTCGTCGGACGCGGCCGCCTGGAGCCCCTTGAGCACCTTCAACAGGCCCTTGAGCACGAAGAGCTGGTTGGACTCGGCCTTCGAAAGCTCCCCGCGGTCGCCGCTCTCGGCGAGGACCAACTCGGCCCGCTCCAGCTTCCCGTCCGCGTACAGGCGCGCCACGCGCTCCGGGAGCGCGCTGGGCTCGGGACCGGCCGCGGCGGCGGTGGACGCCTTCGTGGCCTCGAACAACTTCTGCACCCTGGGCGCCCCCATCGCGGGCAACTTCGCCTCCGGATCGAGCGCCAGCGCCTCCGCGAAGGCCGCCTTCGCCTGCTCCTCCTTCCCGGACTCCGCCCGCACCAGGCCCTTCACCATCAACACCAGGCCCTTGAGGACCAGCATCTGCGAGGACTCGTTTTCGGTGAGCGGGGCGCTCCCCGCCGCCGCGATCTGCTCCTCGACCGCCTTCAGCTCTCCCTCGGCGCTGAAGGCCGCCTTGGCCCGGTCCTGCTCCTTGACGCCGGCCTTCTGCAGGCCCTTGAGCACCAGGAGGAGCCCCTTGAGCGCGAAGAGCTGATTGGACTCGGCCTTCGAGAGGTCCGCGCGCTCGGACCTCCTGGCGAGCAGCAGCTCCACCCGCTCCAGCTTGCCCTCCGCGTAGAGCTTGGCCACCTCGCCGGGCAGCCCTCGGGCCACCGGGGCCACGGGCGGCGGAGAAACGGGGACCGCGGCCTTCGCCGCCTCGAAGATCTTCTGCACCTTCGCCGTCGCCGTGGACGGGAGCTGCGCGCCGGGGTCCAGCTCCAGGGCCTGGGCGAAGGCCGCCTTGGCCTGGGCCTCGTCACCGGCCTCCGCCTTCACCAGGCCCTTGACCATCAGGAGCATGCCCTTGAGCACCAGCTGCTGGGCGGAGTCCGATTCGCTCAACAGCTGCGCGGCGCTCGATTGCAGCTGCTGCTCCGCCACCTGGAGCTGGCGTTCCGCGGCCTGGGCCGCCTTCGCCTGTTCGGCCTCCGCCACTCCCGCCGCTCCGACCGACTTCAACCCCTTGAGGACGAGCACCAGCCCCTTGAGGACCTGCAGTTGCCCGGTCTCCGCCTTGGACGCGCCGGGGCGCGGGCCCGCCGCCACCAGCGCCTCGGCCCCCTCCAACTTGCCCTCCGTGGAGAGCTTCGCCACCTGCGACGCGAGCGACGGCCCGGAGGAGGCGGCCTTGGCCTCGCGCTCGCGCTTGGCCTGTTCGAAGAGCCGGCGGACCCGGGTCGTCGCGGACGCGGGGAGCGCGACCGTGGGCTCCAGCTGGAGTGCCCGGCCGAACGCGGCGCGCGCCAGTTCGTCGTCGGCGGAGACCGCCCGGAGCATTCCGTCGAGGATCTGGAGGCTCACCCGGTCCGCCGCGATGGCGATCTCGGAGGCGAAGGCCTCGCGGAGCTGCTCGTCCGCTTCATCGAGGAGACCTTGCTCGAAGAGGTTGAAGCCCGAGGCGAGGTGCGCGTTGCCGGGCGCGGGCGCGGCGGCGGCCAGCGAAGGGAGCAGGAGGCAGAGCGCGATCCGCACCATCATGGCAGCGCCACGTGGACGGGAAGGAGGCCGCTCGCGGACAGGCTGTCTCCGAGCTGCCCCGCGTCGTTGGCGCCCCAGCACTGGATGCCGGTATCGACCGCCGCGCAGGTGTGCCGGCGGCCGGCGGCGACGGTCCGGGGGCCGGGGTCCAGGCCGGTGACCGGGACGGGTACCCCGCTCCAGGCCCCGGCGTCGCCGTTCCCGAGCTGGCCGATGTCGTTGAGTCCCCAGCACAGCACTCCGCCCCCCGTAATCGCGCAGGAGTGGCTCGAACCGGCGGCGATCGCCACCGCGCCGGAGAGCGACGCGATCTTCGCGGGCGCCGAACCGCCGCCCCTGGCGCCGTTGCCAAGCTCACCGTCCTTGTTCAGCCCCCAGCACCAGACACTCCCGCCGGAGATCGCGCAGGTGTGATGGCCACCGGCCGCGATCGCCTGGACGCCGCCGGAGATCGCGACGGGCACCGGAACGGGCTGACCCAGCGTCGTGCCGCTGCCCAGCTGGCCGTAATCGCCGCGTCCCCAGCAGAGGACCCCGCCATCGACGAGCGCGCAGCTGTGGTTGTCGCCGGTGACGACCGACTGCGCGCCGGAGAGGCCTCCGACCTGCGCGGGCTCGTCGAGGAACGCTCCCGGATCGCACACCATGGCGCCGCCGAGCTCGCAATACTGGTTTTCGCCCCAGCACTGGACCTCGCCGTTCAGGACCCTGCAGCTGTGGAACTGGCCACCGGCGATGGATTCGGGGACCGCGTCGGAGCCCGAGACGCGGACCGGCCTGTCGCTCGCCACCGCCGTGCCGTTTCCCAACTCACCCTTGTTGTTGAAGCCCCAGCACAGGGTGCGCCCGCCGGCGACCGCGCAGGTGTGGCTGATCCCGGCCGCCACGGATTGCCCGTCCTCGCCGAGACCGGCGACCTGCACCGGCGCCGGGCTGTCCGCCGTGACCCCGCTCCCGAGCTGCCCGAACTGGTTGCGGCCCCAGCACAGGATGCGCCCGTCCACCACGGCGCAGGTGTGCTCGCCGCCGGCCGCGAGCTCCGTGCGCGCGGACGGCGCGGGCACCGGTTCGCCGCCGGGGTCGAGCAGGAGATGGCACCCGGCGACGAGGACGGCCAGGGCCACCAGCACCGAACGGATGCTCATCGCGGCTTCCCCTTCGCCTCTTCGAACGCGCGCCGCATCTTCGCGGTCGCGACGGCCGGGAGCCTGGCGCGCGGGTTGAGCGCCAGCGCCTTGCGGAAGGACGCGACGGCCCGCTTCTCCTCCCCGGACTGCAGCCGGAGCATCCCGCACACCACCAGCATCGACGTGCGCAGGGACAGGACCTGCGCCGCCGCCGCCTCGGGCAGCTGCACCTGCGAGGTCTCTTCTCCCAGGCGTGCCTCGGATGCCTCCAGGTCGTCCGCCGCCGACCGGTAGTACGCCGGCTCCTTCTTCTCCTGCAGGGACCGGAGGTTCCCCTGCATCGCCTGGAGCAGGTTGACCTGCCCCGACTCCCAGTCCGACAGGCCGGGCTGGGCGCCGGCCACCTCGAGGAGCGTCTCGGCCGACTTCAGATCGCCCTTGACCCACTGCTGCTCCATCTCCGCCGGGAGGTTGCGGCCGGAGCTCTGCCCCTTGGTGGCGGTCCCCTCCGGGACGGCCGAGCGCGCGTCGGCGCGGGCCTGTTCGAACATCGCGCGGACCTTCTCATTGGCGGCCTCGGGGAGCTGCGCCTGCGGATCCAGGGCCAGGGCGCGGCGGAACGCGGCCTTCGCCTCTTCGTCGTTGGCGGAGAGCGTGCTGAGGATCCCCTGGAGGATGGAGATCTGGCCCAGGTCCACGCTGGTGTTCTCCTTCCACGCCTGCGCGGCGCGGAGCTCCGCCTCCGCGCGGTCCAGGTCTCCTCCCTTGAGGTGCTTCTGGATGACCGGGAGGTGTGGATTTCTGGCCTGGGGTCGGGGGGCGTCCCCCGCGAGGGCGAGCGACCCGAACACCACACACAACATGCCAATGGCGAGCTTCATGACCCGTGGACCTCCTTCGATGTACCCGCGGGAATCCCCCTACCTGCGCGCGCACTTGCCGTCGACCACCAACTCGTCCGCCGAGGGTCGGACCCTCAAGGTCTGGCGATCTTCCCTCCCGGAGGTGCACTGGAACAGCACCTTGTGCTCGCCTTCGGTGAGGAGCGCCTTGATGGGGGTCAGGTCCCCATCCGGGCCCAGGTCCCGGAGTGGGTGACCGTCCACGAACACCTTGCTCTCCGGGACCGATCGGAATTTCACCTGGTAGAACTTCACCTCGACGGGCACCTGCTCGCCAGGGCCGACCTTGATCGTCTCGACGGCCCACAGGACACCGTAGATCCCCTTCCCCGGGTCCGAGAGCTCGATCTTCACGTCCCCGGGCTCCACCTCGGCGGTGAACGGGGTCCGGCCCTTGAGGCCGGCGATCCGGACGGTGGCCGGCGGCCGGGACGTCACGGTCACGATGCCCGACGGAACCTGCGCGGCCGGGGCAGGGGGCGGCGGAGGGTCGGGCTGGGCGGCGGCGGCCGGGACGACCGGGGCCGGGGCCGGCGCTGCGGGGCGCGGGGGAGGCACGGGCGCGGCCGGACCGGTCACCTGGCGCGTGAAGACGAGCACCGCGGTGCCGGCGAGCAGGAACCCCACCCCCGCGACGGCGATCCCCTTCCAGGGCGCTTTGGGGAGCGCGCGGCGGGTCACCTCCTCCGATGCGGGCACCCGCTCGGCGTCGGTGGGGGTGGCCGAGCGCCGGGCGACCGCCGTGACGGACGCCTTCGACCCGGCGGGCTCTGTCTTCGACCGGGACGAGGCCGCTGCCGGCGTCACCGCGACCCGGCCCCAGGCGGGCTCGGCCTGGAGATCGGCCACCAGCTTCGCGAGGTCCTGCGACCCGACGACCCGCTCCGCGCCGTGGAGGAACCGCTCCAGGTCCGACTGGAGCCCGCTGCAGCTCTGGTAGCGATCCGCTGGAGCGGGCGCGAGCGCCTTGTCCACGATGTCCAGCAGCTCGCCGGGGAGATCGGGGCAGTGGTCGGCGAGCGGGACGGCGGGCTCTCCGCGCAGGACGGCCTGCATGATCCCGATGTCGTCTTCGGCCTCGTGCGGCCGCCTCCCGCTGAGCAACTCGTAGAGGACGACCCCCAGCGAGTAGATGTCCGCGCGGTGGTCGACCGCCTGCTGGGCCATCTGTTCCGGCGCCATGTAGGCCAGCTTCCCCTTCACGATGCCGGTGGCGGTGCGCTGGTGCTGCCACGCGACCTTGGCGATGCCGAAGTCCACCACCTTCACCGCGCCGGTGCGGGCGATGATGATGTTGTCCGGGCTCATGTCGCGGTGGACGATGCGCAGCGGCTCCCCGCTCTCGGTATCGCGCAGCTCGTGGGCGTAGCCGAGGCCGTCGCACGCGATGGAGACGACCTTGGCGGCCAGGTACGGGGAGATCGGCTGGCCGGCCTTCCTGGCGGCGCTCGCCAGCGTGCGCAGGTTGGGCCCGTCCACGTACTCCATGACGATGAAGTAGTCGCCCTCCCCCTCCCCCACCTCGTGCACGTGCACGATGTTCGGGTGGTTGAGCTCGCCGGCGATGCGCGCTTCGCTCAGGAACATCTCCACGAACGACGGGTCGCTCGCCAGGTCTGGGAGGAGCTTCTTGATCACCAGGCTGCGCTTGAAGCCCTTGGGGCCGGAGGAGGAGGCGAGGTACAGCTCAGCCATTCCGCCGACCGCCAGCCTCCTCACCACCTCGTATTTTCCGAGCTGCTCCAAGAAGGCCGCACTCTACACCTAGGGCTGCACGCAGTTGCCGGAGATGGACAGCTCTTCGGCGGACGGCGACACGGTGACCTCCCGCGTGTCCTCTTTCTTGTTGGAGCACGCAAAGCGGATCTCGTGGGTGCCCTCGTAGACGTCGACCTTGATCGGGGTCACGTCCCCCTGGCTCCACTTCACCGGCTGGCCGTCCATGAAGACGTGCGCGGTGACCAGGGACCGGAAGGTCACCAGCCGGGTGCCGATCTTGATCTTCACGGTGTGGCGCTCGACCGCGGGGACGCGGGCCCGCTCCACCCGCGAGAACCTGGGTTTCGAATTGAAGGCTTCAATCCGGGTGTTGCCCGCCGGGACCTCCACCGTGAACGGCGACGGCCCCTGGCGGCCCGCCACGCGGACGGTGCCCGGGGGGATGGTCTCCACCGTGAGCTCCACCAGCTTCGGCTTCTCCTCCACCGGCGTTTGCGGGGGAGGCGGCGGCGGTTCCGTGCCCGCGACCGGGGCGGGTGGTGCGGGCCTGGGAGCCACCGGGGGAACCGGCTGGCCGCTGCCGAGCAGGGCGCGAACGGTGAGCCCGCCCAGGGCGAGCAGGACCACGGCGGCCGCGGCGATGATGGGGAGGCGGGAGCGGCGGGGCGCGGCGGGCGGCGGCCTCGGGTCCGTCTCCTGGCTGGCGGACGTCGGAGACGCGGGAGCCGGAGGCGCGGGAGGGCGAAAGGAGTCGGTCGTGCCTTCCCGCGCGGCGGGGGGCGGGGTCTGGGGGGCCGGAGGCGGAGCGGAGGCCTGGGACGACCCGGGGAGCTTCCCCCAGTCCGGTTCGGCCTGGAGGTCCGCCACCTGCTGCGCGATCTCCCGGGTCCCGATGGGGAGCGTGGCCTGGTGGAGCAGATGCTCCAGCTCCGTCTGGAGCTCGCGGCAGGAGGCGTAGCGCCGGTCCGGGTCCAGCTCCAGCGCCTTCTGGGCGATGTCACAGATCTCTCCCGGGAGATCGGGCCTCCGGGTGGCGAGCGGAACGACGGGCTGTCCCGACACCCGGGCCTGGAGCAGCGCCAGCTCGTTCGAGCCGTCGTACGGGCGCGCCCCGGCCAGCAGCTCGTAGAGGACGACGCCGAGCGAGTAGATGTCCGCGCGGTGGTCCATGGGCTTGCGAGCGAGCTGCTCGGGCGCCATGTACGCGATCTTCCCCTTCACCACGCCGGCCTTGGTCGTGTGGTCCTGCGAAGCGGCCTTGGCGATGCCGAAGTCCAGCACCTTCACCGCGCCGGTGGAGGAGATGACGATGTTATCGGGGCTGATGTCGCGGTGGATGATGCGGAGCGGCTCGCCGGTCTCGGGGTCCTGGAACTCGTGGGCGTAGCCGAGGCCGTCACACGCGTACGCCAGGATCCGGGCGGCGAGGTACGGCGATAACATCCGCCCGGCCTGGCGCGCCTTGTTTCGCACCGTGCGGAGGTTGGGGCCGTCCACGTACTCCATGGCGATGAAGTAGGTGCCGTCCACCTCGCCGACCTCGTACACCTGCGCCAGGTTCGGGTGGCTGAGCTGGCCGGCGATGCGCGCCTCGGTCAGGAACATCTCGATGAAGCTCTGGTTGTCCGCGAACTGGGGGAGGATCTTCTTCAGCACCACGCGGCGCTTGAACCCCTTGGGCCCGCTGGTGGTGGCCAGGTAGAGCTCGGCCATCCCTCCCAGGGCCAGGCGCTTCACCAACTGGTATTTTCCAAACTCGTCCAGGGGCCCTGACCTCGGGTGCAGGCGGCCATGTAACCCACGAGCTCCGAGGGGCGCAATGATGGGACCGCCGATGCGCGCAGCAGCCCTCCTCCTCCTCCTCCTGGCCGCCTGCCACCCTGGGGCGACTCGCCCGCCAGGCCCGGCGCAGCCTCTGGCCGTGACCGTCGAGGTGGACGGCGCCGCGGCCATCTCCGAGACCGACCCCCGGTACCTCTCCGTGGCGCTGGACACGGCGTCCGTGCTGGGCGGCGCGTTCTGGTCCAAGGGGGGCGGCGCCTCCAGCATCGCCGGAGACCGCGAGGCGCCCCCGCTGGACCTCGCCGCCCCCGCCTTCCTCGAGCGGGCGCGCGCGCTCGCTCCCGCGTACCTCCGCATCGGCGGCACGGCGGCGGACACGGTGGACTACCAACTCCAGGGAGAAGCACCCCTTCCCAAGGGGGACAAGCTCAAGTTGACGAAGGAACGCTGGGGGCAGATCGCGGACTTCTCCCGCGCCCTCGGCTTCCCGCTGCTGTTCACGCTCAACGCGGGCCCAGCGACGCGGGACGCGAAGGGCGCCTGGACCTCCGGCAACGCCTCGACGCTGGTGGCGGAGGCCGCCCGCGACCCGCAGGGCGATCCGGTGGCCGCCTGGGAGCTGGGCAACGAGATCAACGCCTACCCGCTGATGCACGGGCTGACCCGCGGCGTCTCCGGCGAGCAGCTCGCCGCCGACACGCGCGCCGCGCGGTCGTTCCTGGACGGCGCCGGGAGCCAGGCGCGCCTGGCGGCGCCGGCGAGCGCCTTCTGGCCGGTGCTGGGTGAAATCCACGGCGTGATGGAGGACGCGCTCCGCCACGGCGGTAGCCACCTGCAAATCGTCACCTGGCACTACTACCCGCAGCAGTCGCGGCGCTGCCCGGCGGCGGTGCGGCGCGCCGGGCCGGAGGTGCTGCTGGACCCAGGCCACCTGGACGAATTCGCCCGCTGGGCCAAGGTGGTGCGGACCGCGCGCGACGCCTTCGCCCCCAGGGCCGAGCTGTGGCTGGGCGAGACGGGCAACGCGCAATGCGGCGGCGAGCCCGGCGTGTCGGACGCCTTCGCCGGCTCGCTGTGGTGGATCGACGAGTTGGGCCTGGCGGCGCGCACCGGGCACCGGGTGGTGGTGCGCCAGTCGCTGGTCGGCTCCGACTACGGGCTGCTGGACCCGGAGACCCTGGAGCCGCGCCCGGACTACTGGGCGTCCCTGCTCTGGAAGCGGGCCATGGGCACGCGCGTCCTCCGCGCCGAGGCGCACGGAAGCGCGCAGGTCCGTGCCTACGCGCACTGCGCCGCCAGCGGTCCCGCAGGCTCCACCGCGCTGGCGGTGGTGAACCTGGATGGCGACGCCCCCGCCGAGGTCATCGTCCCCTGGCCGCTCGCGGGCGCGGCCGCCTCAGTCGTCACCGCCCCGTCCCTCGACAGCCGCGCCATCTCCATCAACGGCGAGGCGCCCGAGAAGCTCACCTGGGCGCCGGTGGACGGCGCGCTCCGCCTCCCGCCGCGCTCGTACGCGCTGGCCGTCTTCCCCGCCGCGGGCGCCCCGGCCTGCGCCGGCCCTTGACTGAACGTCGGTTCAGGCTCAGCCTATCGGCACCATGCGCCTGGTCGAGGTGGCCAACCCGCCCAACCCCTGGTCGTCGACGGAGATCGAGTACCTCGAGGCGCCGCCCACCATCCGGCTGCAGGTCTTCGAGGACCACACCAAGGAGATCCTGTCGCACAACGACAGCCCGGACCTCGGCTTCTCCTGGAGCGTGAACCCCTACCGCGGCTGCATGCACGGCTGCGCCTACTGCTACGCCCGCCCCTCGCACGAGTACCTGAGCTTCGGCGCCGGCACCGACTTCGAGACGAAGATCGTCGTGAAGCCCGAGGCGCCGTCGCTGTTGCGCGCGGCCTTCGACCGGCGCTCCTGGAAGGGCGAGCTGGTGGTCTTCAGCGGCGTCACCGACTGCTACCAGCCGCTGGAGGCGTCCCTGAAGCTGACCCGCGGCTGCCTGGAGGCCTGCGCCGAATACCGCAACCCGGTGGGCGTCATCACCAAGGCGCCGCTGATCGAGCGCGACCTGGACGTCCTCCAGGAGTTGCACCGCCACGCCCGGGTGCACGTGAGCGTGAGCGTCCCCTTCTGGGACCAGGACAAGGCGCGCGCGGTGGAGCCCTACGTGGCCACGCCGCGGCGGCGGATCCAGGCCATCGAAGCGCTGGCGCGGGCCGGCATCCCGGTGGGCGTGAACGTGGCCCCGGTCATCCCGGGCCTCTCGGACCAGGACATGCCGAAGGTCCTCACCGCCGCCGCCGCCGCGGGCGCGACGTACGCCGGGATGGTGATGGTGCGGCTGCCCGGATCGGTGAAGCAGGTCTTCGAGGAGCGGATCCGCGCCGCGCTGCCGCTGCAGGCGGAGCGCATCCTCCACCGGGTGCGCGAGGTGCGCGGGGGGAAGCTCTACGACTCGCGCTGGGGGACGCGCGGGCGCGGGGAGGGCCTGTACGCGGACGCCACGCACGACCTGTTCCGCGCCACCTGCCAGAAGCTGGGGCTGAATTCGAAGTGGGGACAGTCGGAAACCAGCCGGTACGGCGACCCCGAAGCGCCCACCACCTTCCGGCGCCCGGCCGGCAGGGACGGCCAGCTCACGCTCTTCGATTGAAACGGATGACGGGCGGGGCGGTTCGTCCTATGAACCCGCCCATGAGCGACCAAGACGACATGAAGGCGGAGCTGGAGCGCCTCAGGGCCGAGAACGAGGCGCTGAAGAACCGCGGGGCCCGCGGGATCTCGATGAAGGTGAGCGAGAAGGGCGCGGTGTCCATCTACGGCCTGGGCCGCTTCCCGGTCACGCTCTACAAGGAGCAGTGGCAGAAGCTGCTGGACATGGCGGAGGACATCCGCGGCTTCATCAAGGAGAACGATGGGAAGCTGAAGACCAAGGGGCAGGCCCAGTAGGCGCCGGCTCCTCTCTTCGCTCCACCTCGTCCGACAGCGCCCGCAGGAAGCGCCGCGCCGCCGCCGGTGACGCCAGGCGGTACGGCGCCCGGCTCTCGCGCGCGCCCACGTGCAGCGCCACCCCGCTGGGCGGGAGCGCGGCGAACAGGTCCTCGTCGGTCCGGTCGTCGCCCATCGCCACCGCCACCGTGCCCGGCGGCGCCTCGCCCAGCGCGCGCGCCACCACCAGGCCCTTGCTGACGCCCCGCGGCCGGACCTCCACCACCCGGTCGCCCGGGAGCGCCTCGGCCTCCTGGCCCGGCAGCACCGCCTCCAGCCGCCGGAGCAGCTCCGCGGCGCGCGCCTCCCCCAGCTCCGGCTCCGCGCGGCGGTAGTGCCAGGCCAGGGCGGACGGCTTCTCCTCCACGAAGGCGCCCGGCGTCCGCAGCGAGAGCTCCTCCATCAGCGGCCGCACCATCGCCTTGAACGCGGTGGAGGCCGGCCGGTCCGCCCGCCACGGCGCGGGCCCGCCGCCGTCCGGGATGGGCCGCCACCACAGGCCGTGCTCGGCGTGCAACCCCAAGGGGAGCCGGCCGAACCACGCCTCCAGCGTCGCCGCCGGCCGGCCGGAGACCAGGTGCACCTCGGTGCCCGGCAGCCCCGCCAGCCGCAGCAGCAGCGCCTGCAGCTCCGCGTCCGGCGTCACCTGGCCCGGCTCGTCGCGGTGCTCCAGCAGCGTCCCGTCGCAGTCCAGGAGCAACATCCGCCGCGGCGCCATCGCGACTCCCTCCCGCAGCCGCCGGAGCACGTCCTCCGGCGTGAGCGACAGCGGCGGCGCCTGGCCGGCCTCTTCCAGGTCCTGGAGGAAGGTGCGCACCCAGCGGTGCACGTCCCAGCCGAGGACGCGCTCGCGCATGGCGCGCATCCGCTCCCGCTGCTCCTCCTCCGGCATCGCCAACGCGCGCAGGATGGCCTCGCTGGTGCCGTCCACGTCGTAGGGATTGACCAGCAGCGCGTGGGGCAGCTCGGCGGCGGCGCCGGCCAGCTCGCTGAGCATCAGCACGCCGCGCTCGTCGGGGCGGGAGGCCACGAACTCCTTGGCCACCAGGTTCATCCCGTCGCGCAGCGGCGTCACCAGCATCACGTCCGCGGCCCGGTAGAACGCCACCAGCTCCTGGCGCGAGTAGGAGTGGGAGAGGTAGCGGACGGGGGACCAGGACGTGGTGCTGTGCGCGCCGTTGACGCGGCCCACCACCTCGTCCACCTCCTGGCGGAACTTGTCGTACTCGGCGATGGCGGTGCGCGAGGGGACGGCGATCTGCACCAGCGTCACCTGCCCGCGCAGCTCCGGCGCGCGCTCCAGCAGCCGGTCCACCGCCAGCAGCCGCCTCCGGATGCCCTTGGTGTAGTCCAGCCGGTCGATGCCCATCAGCAGCCGCGCGCCGCCGATCTCCCGCCGGATGGCCTCCGCGCGCTCCACCACCTCCTCGCGCTCCGCGTCGGCCGCGTAGGCCTCGGCGTCGATGCCCATGGGGTACGCGCCCAGCCGCACCGACCGGCCCTGGTAGAACACGCGGTCGCCGTCCACCCGGAGCCCCAGCAGCCGCCGCATCGCCATCGCGAACTGGCGCGCGTAGAGCGAGGTGTGGAACCCCACCAGGTCCGCGCCCAGCAACCCGCGCAAAAGCTCGTCGCGCCAGGGAAGCGCCTGGACGACCTCGGAGCTGGGGAACGGGATGTGGAGGAAGAAGCCAATGCGCGCCCCGGGCAGCCGCTCGCGCAGCAGCGCCGGCACCAGGCAGAGCTGGTAGTCCTGCACCCAGATGGTGTCGTCCGGCGAGGCGCGCTCGGCCACCGCGTCCGCGAAGCGCGCGTTGACCCGCCGGTAGAGCTCCCACTACATAGCCTCCACCGGGATGTGGTCCAGCAGGTAGTGGAAGAGCGGCCAGAGGACCCGGTTGGAGAATCCCTCGTAGTAGCCGCTCACCTCCTGCGCGGTGAGCTCCACCGGCACCAGCCGCTGGCCCTCCAGGTCGGCCTGGACGCGCTCGCGCTGCTCCGGGGACAGCGCCGAGAGGTCGCCCGGCCAGCCGACCCACAGCCCTTCCGATGACTCGTGCGGCCCGGACAGACCGGTGGCCAGGCCGCCCGGGCTGCGGGCGACCTGCGGCTCACCTCCCTCGCCATCCGCGCGGACGGTGACGGGGAGGCGATTGGAGACGATGACCAGGCGGCCCATCCCGACCAAAGTGAGGCCGGGTGGGCCCTTCCGCTACTACCAGACCTCGCAGCGATTCCCGGCCGGGCTCACCATGCGGTCGCCCTCCCGGCAGGAGAACGCCTGGGCGAATGGGGCGAAGTTCCGCATCGGCACGTTCACGCGCAGCACCGGCGGCGAGTGCGGGTTGGTGGCGGTCCGCATCCGGGTCGCCTCCGGCCGGTCCTTGCTGCACCAGGCGTGGGCGTACCCGATGAAGAACTGCTGTTCGGGCGTGAAGCGCGCCTTCGCCGCCGGGCCGGAGCCGCCGGCGCGCGTCTGCATGGCGCGGTAGGCCAGCTTCAGCCCGCCCATGTCGGCCACGTTCTCCCCCAGCGTGAGCTGGCCGTTCACCTTGAGGTCGTCCACCGCGATCTCGTTGCCGTACTGCTTCACCACGCACGAGGCGCGGTCCTTGAAGGCGGCGTCGCTCTTGTCGGTCCACCACTGGGTGAGGTTGCCCTTGGCGTCGAACTGGCGGCCCTCGTCGTCGAAGCCGTGGGTGAGCTCGTGGCCCACCACCAGGCCGATGGCGCCGTAGTTCACCGGCGGGGAGGCGGCCCGGTCGTAGAACGGCGGCTGGAGGATGCCCGCGGGGAAGACGATCTCGTTCATCTGCGGGTTGTAGTAGGCGTTCACCGTGGGCGGCGTCATCATCCAGCGCTGCCGGTCCAGCGGCTTGCCGATCAGCGACATCCGGTAGGCGTGGGTGAACGCGTCGCCCGCCAGCACGTTGGCGAGGAAGCTGTCCCGGGTCGTCTTCAGGCCGTCGTAGCTCCGCCACTTGTCCGGGTAGCCGATCTTGTTGGCCACCTGGTGCATCTTCTCGCGCGCCCGGACCCTGGTGGTCTCGTCCATCCAGGTGAGCGTCTTGAGGTTCTCCTCGAAGGCGGCCTCGATGGCCTTCACCATGGCCTGGGTGTCCGCCTTCCCTTCGGCGCCGAAGGTCTTCTCCACGAAGGGCACCGCCAGCGCCTCGCCCAGCTCGGCGTCGGTGAGGTCCACGCAGCGCCGCCAGCGCGGCAGGTCCTTCTGGGCGCCGGTGAGGACCTTCTCGAAGTTGAAGTGGGCGTCGCGGAACGCCTTGGGCAGCGCGAGGTTGGTCTCGCGCACCACCGCCACGGTCAGGTACGCGCGCCACGCCTCGGGCGGCGTGGTGCGGGACAGCTTCTCCACCGCCTCGAAGAACGGGGGATGGACGATGTTGACCGCGGTGACGTCCTTGATCTGCAGCGCGGTGAAGAGCGGGTCCCAGGCCAGCGACGGGGCCAGCGTCTTCAGGCCCTGGCGCTCCAGCCGGTGGTAGAGCTTCTGGGGATCGCGCCGGTCCACGACGGGCATGGACGCCTCCGCCAGCGCGGTCTCCAGCTGCAGCACGGACCGGGCATGGTCGGCGGCCTGCGCGTCACCCACCATGGTGAGGGTGGTGGTGAGGTAGCCCAGGTAGCGCTGGCGGATCTCCTGCATCCGCTCGTCCTTGGAGAAGTAGTAGTCGCGCTCCGGCAGCCCCAGGCCCGCCTGGTCCGCCTCGACGATCATCAAGGTGGCGTCCTTGGCGTCCTGGCCGGCGCGGAACGAGAAGGGCCAGCTCCAGCCGCGGACCTGGAGCCGCTGGATGGCGGCGGCCAGGGTGGCCTGGTCCTTCACCGAGTCGAGGGACTTCAGCTCCGCCTTCAGCGCGGAGAGCCCGTTCTTCTCCAGCGCGGGCTCGTCCATGCACGTTCCGTAGAAGTCCTTCAGCTTGTCCGCGTACGGCGTCCCGGCCGGGGCCTTCCCCTGGGCCACCTGGTCCAGGGTGGAGCGGAGCAGGTCCAGGTTCCGGTGCTGCAGCAGCGTGAACTGGCCCCAGCGGCTCTCGTCCGCGGGGATCTCGTTCTTCTTCGCCCAGGTGCCGCAGGCGAACTGGAAGAAGTCCTGGCAGGGGTCGGCGGAGTAGTCGATCCACTCGTCGTACACGCCGGCGGGCGCGGGGAGCGAGGTGTCGAACTTGACGCGGGGAGCGGCGCTGGGCGCCGCCGCGAGGACGAGGACGGAGAGGAGTAGGTTCATTCGGGATTCCAGGACAGGGGCACCGGCGGCCTGTTGCAGGCGCCGTCAGCCGTCCAGGCCCAGCATCCCCTTCTTCAAACCGTCATCCACCGGATGGGCGCCCAGCCACACCGAGAACAGGGCGTCGGCGAAGTCCTTGCCCGTGATCTGCGTCTTCTCGCCCTGGCCGGTGACGGTGGTCCCCTTGCCCGGCACGTAGGTGAGGCGGAGCACCTGGCCCTTGGTCACCTTGTCCGGCATCTGGGCGATGAACTGGTCCAGCCGCTCCTTGAGCGCGGGCAGCTTGTCCTTGCTGTTCTTCTCGAAGCCCTCTCGGATGGCCTCGACGATCTTCTCCTTCTCCAGGTCGCGGAGCATGGTCATCTCCACGCGCCGGACGCCGTCCTTGGCGAGGATGGTCGAGGGGTCGTTCGAGGTCTCCTCCACGTAGAGCGCACCCACGTAGACGTCGAAGAAGATGAACTTGCGCACGCCGGCGCCGTTCAGCTTCAGGGTCTTGCCGTCGGCGGTGATGGTGTCCTGGAGCTGGACCCCCTTCACCTCCTTGGCGGGGGCGGCGAGGGCGGCGACGACACCTGCGATCAGCGCGATCCTGCGGACGTTCTGCATGGGTGCGACCTCTGGTTGGGGACAGCGTTAACCGTTTGCCTTGGCGAACGACTCCATGAACGAGACCAGCGCCTGGATGTCCTCCACGCTCACCGCGTTGTAGGCGCTGACGCGGATGCCGCCCGCCGACCGGTGGCCCTTGAGCCCGATCATCCGCGCCTTCTTCGCCTCCGAGACGAACTTGTCCTCCAGCACCTCGCTGGGGAGCCGGAAGACGATGTTCATGGTCGACCGGCTCTCCTTCTCGACGGGGGCGCGGTAGTAGGAATTCATCCGGTCCAGCGCGCCGTAGAGGAGGTCGGCCTTCTTGCGGTTGCGGGCCTCGATCTCCTTCAGCCCGCCGATCTCCTTCATCCAGGCGAGCACGTTGCGCATCAGGTAGATGCCGAAGGTGGGCGGCGTGTTGTAGAGCGAGTTGTTCTCCGCGTGGGTGGAGTAGCGGAGGATCTTCGGGATGTCCTTGCGGCCCTTCTCGATCAGGTCCTTGCGGAGGATGACCACCACCACGCCGGAGGGACCCACGTTCTTCTGGGCGCCGGCATAGATGAGGTGGAACTTCGAGACGTCGAAGCCGCGCCAGAGGAAGTCGGAGCTCATGTCCGCGTACAGCGGGACCTGGCCGGCGTCCGGGAACTGGTGGAACTGGGAGCCGTAGATCGTCTCGTTGGACGTGATGTGGACGTAGGCGGCCTTGGGGTCCAGCTTGAGGTCCTGCTGCCGCGGGGTGCGGGTGTAGCGCTTGTCAGGGTCCTGGGTGGTGGCGGCCACGCGCGGCGAGCCGACGATCTTCGCCTCTTCGAACGCCTTCTCGGACCAGGTGCCGTTGAGCACGTAGTCGGCGGAGCCGTCCTTGGGGAGGAAGTTCATCGGCACCATGGCGAACTGGAGCGAGGCGCCGCCCTGGAGGAAGAGGACCTGGTGGGTGGCGGGGATGCCCAGAAGCTCGGTGAGGAGGGCGATGGCCTCGTTGTGGACGCCCTCGTACTCCTTGCCGCGGTGGCTGTGCTCCATGATCGACATCCCGGAGCCGCCAAACTCCACCAGCTCGTCGCGGGCGCGCTCCAGTGCGGGGAGGGGGAGCCCCGCGGGACCGGCGTTGAAGTTGATCGCTCTCATGAGGCCGCCTCCTTAGCCCAAGGCGGGCCCACTCTCAAAACAGGTGCAACACCAAACCGCTCCGGAGCTTGGGCTCGAACCAGGTGGACTTGGGGGGCATGATCTCCCCCGCGTCCGCGATGGCGATGAGCTGCTCCAGGGTGGTCGGGTACATCGAGAACGCGACCTTGTACTGTCCGCTGTCCACCAGCTTCTCCAACTCCCCCACCCCGCGGATGCCCCCTACGAAGTGGATCCGCTTGTCGATCCGCGGATCCCCGATGCCCAGGATCGGCTGGAGCAGGTTCTTCTGCAGGATGGACACGTCCAGCACGCCCGTCGGGGTCGCCTCGAACGACCCCTCCTTCGCCCGCAACCTCCGCCATTGCCCGCCCAGGTACATCCCGAATTCGTGGACCCGCCCAGGCTTCTTCTCCCCCGTGGGCTCCACCTCGAAGGCGCCTCCGATCTTCTCCAGATATTCCGCCTCGGAGAGCCCGTTCAGGTCCTTCACCACCCGGTTGTAATCGAGGATCTGCATCTGGTCGTGCGGGAAGACCACCGCCAGGAACCAGTCGTGCTCCCCGTCCCCCTTCGCCTTCCGCAGCTTCTGCACCCTTCCTGCCGCCGCGGACCGGTGATGGCCGTCGGCGATGTACAGCGCCGGGATGCGCTTGAACGCGGCGGAGACGCGCTCGGTGAGCCCGGACGGGACCACCCAGAAGGTGTGGCCGATGCCGTCATCGGTGACGAAGTCGTACTCCGCCACCCCCGCAGTGACGTTGCCGATCAGCGAGTCGATCCCCTTGTCCGCCCGGTAGGTGAGGAACACCGGCTCGTCGTTCCCGCCCAGCTCGTCGATGTGGCGGGTGCGGTCGTCCTCCTTGTCCGCCCGCGTGAGCTCGTGCTTCTTGATGGACCCACGCTGGTACTCGTCCACGCTGGCGCACGCCACCAGACCGGACTGCACGTGGGCGCCCATCTTCTGCCGGTAGACGTAGAAGCGCGGCTCCGACTCCTGCCGCAGCCAGCCCTTCTCGATGAACGCGGCCAGGTTCTTCTTCCCCTGCGCGTAGACGCGGTCGTCGTGCTCGTCGATGTCCTCGGGGAGGCTGACCTCCGGCCGGGAGACGTTGAAGAAGGACTGCGCGTTCCCCTTCGAGTACGCGCGCGCCTCCGCCGCGTTGACCACGTCGTACGGCGGACAGGCGACCTTCAGCACCAGGTCCTTGGGAGGGCGGATGCCCCGGAACGGTCTGAGCTCGGACATGCGCACCGCACTACCACGGCGGCGCGGCGCCGGACTACCAGGTCCAGCTCATCCCCAGCCCACCCGCCGGTCACGCCGGGTGCGACGACTCCAGCTCAAGCTGGGCCTGGCGCCCCGGTCCCTTCTCGGCGGCGGCGCTGGCCTGCACGTTGATCACCATCTTCCCGGCGTGGCGGTTGGCCGCCATCAGCGCGTGGGCCATGGGCGTGTCGGCCAGCTCGAACACCTGGTCCACCACCGGCTGGATGGCCCCGTCGAGGACGAGCTGGTTGGCGCGCTGGGCCTGGAAGGCGTTGCAGAAGTGCGACCCCAGGATCTGCTTCTGCCGCATCCACAGGTGCCGCACGTCGAAGTCCAGCTTGTACCCGGAGGTAGCGCCGCAGATGACGATCTTCCCGAACCGCTTCGCCAGCAGCACCGAGGCCGGGAACGTCTGCTGGCCCACGTGCTCGAACACCACGTCCACGTCCTTTCCCCCGGAGATCTTCCGGATGGCCCGGCCGAACTGCCGCGTCTCCGCCAGCCGCTCCTTTTCCCGCTCCGGAGTCTCCGCCGGCGCGTACGACAGCATGGGGAACGCCTTGCGATTCAACACGCCCGCCGCCCCCAGGCGCATCACCAGCTCGCCCTTCTCCTCGCTGGAGACCACGCCCACCGCGTGCGCGCCCAGCACCTTGCACAGCTGCACCGCGAAGATGCCCAGCCCGCCCGCCGCGCCCCACACCAGCACCCAGTCCCCCGCGCTCACCTTCGCCTGGTGCACCAGCATCCGGTACGCGGTGAAGTAGGTCAGCCCGTAGCTGGCCGCCTCCTGCCAGGTGAGGTGCTCCGGCTTGGGGAGCAGCTGCTGGCTCTGCACGCGCGTGAACTGCGCGAACGAGCCCCAGTTCGTCTCGTACCCCCAGATCTTCTGCTCCGAGCACGCCATCGGATCCAGCCCGTTGCACTCCGGGCACTCGCCGCAGCTCTGGTTGCAGTGGACCACCACCTCGTCGCCCACCTTCCAGCGGCGCACGCTGGAGCCGACCTTCCACACGATGCCGGAGGCGTCGCTCCCGGCGACGTGGAACGGGTCCTGGTGCATCTTGAACACCGAGACCGGCTTCCCGCGCGCCGCCCACACGCCGTTGAAGTTCACGCCGGCCGCCATCACCAGGACCAGCACGTCGTTGGGCCCGCAGGGCGGCAGCGGCACCTCCTCCAGGCGCATGGCGGTCTCCGGCTCGCCCTCGCGCTCCGGCCGGATCACCACCGCCTTCATCCGGTCCGGCAGCTCACCCAGCGAAGGTACCTGCCCCAGCTCCAGCGACCCGCTCATGCACGTCTCCTTGCTCACCCGACGCCAGCGCCTGAACGGCGCGGACCACCTCCGGCAGCGGCGCCTCCGGCCCGAACACCGCGCGCACGCCCAGCGCCCGCAGGCGCTCGTGGTCGGCGGACGGGATGATCCCGCCCACCACCACCGGGATGTCCGCGCCCCGCGCCTTCAGCTCGGCCATCAGCCGTTCGCAGATGGGGAGGTGGGCGCCGGAGAGGATGGAGAGGCCGATGACGTCCGCGTCCTCCTGCACCGCCGCCTCCGCCACCGCCTCTACCTTCGCCCGCAGCCCGGTGTAGATGACCTCCATCCCCGCGTCCCGCAGCGCGGCGGCGATCACCTTGGCGCCCCGGTCGTGCCCGTCCAGCCCGGGCTTGGCGATCAGCACTCGGATCCGCATCGCGCTCCCCTAGAACCTCGCCAGCGGCTGGTACCGCCCGAACACGTCCTCCAGCGCCCGCGAGATCTCCCCCACCGTCGCGTAGGCCTGCACCGCCTCGCGGATGGGGGACATGAGATTTGCCTCGCCCTCCGCCGCGCGCCGGACGCCGTCCAGGGCCCTCCGCACGGACTCCGCGCTTCGCGCCGCACGCAGCGCCCGCAGCTCGCGCACCTTCCGCTCCGCCGCCTCGGCGGACGGCCCCTGGAGCTCCGGTTCCTCCGCGGCCGCCTCGCCGCGCGCGACGTTGACGCCCACCACCGGCTGCGCCCTGGACTCCACCGCCTGCTGCCACTCGTAGGCGCGGCGGGCAATGGCCTGCTGCACCCAGCCCCGCTCCAGCGCCCGCACCATCCCGCCCTGCGCGGCCACCTCGTCCATCACCCGCCCGATGGCGGCCTCCATCTCGTCGGTGAGCGCCTCCACGAAGTACGACCCGCCCAGCGGGTCCACTGTCCTGGCCACCTCGGTCTCCTCGGCGAGGATCTGCTGCACCCGGAGCGAGGTGCGCGCCGACTGTTCGGTGGGGATGGCGAAGGCCTCGTCGTACGCGGCGGTGAACACCGACTGCAGGCCCGAACAGGTGACCGCGAACGCCTCCAGCGTCACCCGCGCGATGTTGTTCAGCGGCTCGGCGCGGGTGAGCGAGTGCCCGCCGCACACGCAGGCCGCGCGCAGCATCTGGGCAGCCGGGACCTTCGCGCCGAAGCGGTCCTTCATCAGCCGCGCCCAGATCCGCCGCCCGGCGCGGTACTTGGCGACCTCCTCGAAGAAGTTGGTGTACGTGTAGAAGAAGAAGGAGAGCCGCGGCGCGAACGCGTCCACGTCCATCCCGCGCGCAAGGCACGCCTCCACGTAGGCGATCCCCGACGAGAGCGTGTACGCCATCTCCTCCGCCGGCGTGGCGCCCGCGTCGCGGTAGTGCGAGGCGATGGAGATGGGGTTGAAGCGCGGCAACCGCTCCACGCAGTCCTGGATGACGTCCACGCACAGCCGCATCGACGGCTGGATGGGGAACAGCCACGCCCCGCGCGCGCCGAACTCCTTGAGCAGGTCGTTCTGCACCGTGCCGGACACGCGTTCGCGCGGGATGTGCTGGCCGGCCGCCACCGCCTCGTACATGGCCAGCAGCACCGGCGCGGTGGCGTTGATGGTCATCGAGGTGGAGACGCGGTCCAGCGGGAGCTCCTGGAACACCGTCTCCAGATCCCGCAGCGAGCAGATGGAGACGCCCACCTTCCCCACCTCGCCCAGCGCCTGCTCGTCGTCCGCGTCCAGCCCCAGCTGGGTGGGCAGGTCCAGCGCCAGCGAGAGCCCCGTCTGGCCCTGCTCCAGCAGGTAGCGGAACCGGCGGTTGGTCTCCTCGGGCGTGCCGAAGCCGGCGTATTGCCGCATCGTCCACGGCTTCCCCAGGTACATGTCCCGGTGGATGCCGCGGGTGAACGGGTACTCGCCCGGCGGCGGCGGCGGCGCCCGCACGTCGCCCGGCCCGTAGACCGGCTTGATGGGCACGCCCGATCGCGTGCGCGCCTGTGGCCTGCGCTCGCTCACGAAATGGCCTGTGCCCGATGACCGGCCGGAGGCCGCTCATCAGCGTCCCCAGGGCCCGGGGACTGGAGCCGTTCGGGGTCGATCAGCCCCGCCTTCTTCGCTACCGCTATCTTCTTCCACTCCACGCGCAGGGTGGCCGCGTCCACCATCTCGTCCTGGTAGACGATGGCGCCCACGCCGTGCTCGCGATCCGCCCTGGCGTACTCCGCCATGATCGCCAGCGCGCGCTTCAGCTCGTCCGGGCTGGGCGTGTACGCGGCGTTGATGATCTCGATGTGCGAGGGGTGGATGGCCCACTTCCCGTCGAACCCCAGCCGCGCGCCCTGCTCCGCGTCGCGCTTCACCTGCTCCAGGTCGCGGAAGTGCAGGGTGACGTTGTCGATGACGTCGAGTCCCGCCGCCCGCGCCGCGGCGATGGTGTGCGCCTTGGGGTAGTGGAAGGTCTGGAACTGCTCGCGGGTCATCTCCTTGGCGCCCACGTCACCCGCGTAGTCGGCGATGCCGAAGATGAGCGACGCCATCCGCGGCGTGCATCCGGCGATCTCCTCCGCGCGGAGCAATCCCTTGGCGCTTTCGATCAGCACCTCCAGCTTGATCCGCCCGACCTCCAGCCCGGCGCTCTCCTCCACCTGGGCCAGCAGGCGATCGACGAACAGCACGTCGTCCGCGCCGTAGACCTTGGGGATGACCACCGAGTCCACGAACTTTCCGGCGTTCTCCACCACGTCGATGAGGTCCCGGTAGAAGTACGGGGTGCGGACGTTGTTGGGGCGGAAGGCGCGGATCTTCCCCTTGAAGTCCAGGGTGCGCAGCGCCTCCACCAGCGTCTTGCGCGCCTCCACCTTCTGGGAGACCGCGCAGGAGTCCTCCAGGTCGAGGATCACCTCGTCCGCCGCCGACTCGGCCGCCTTGGACATCATCTTCAGCGAGTGCGCCGGGCAGGTCAGCTCGGTACGGCGGACGGAGAACTCGCGGGCGATGACGAGCTGCTCGTAGGGTTTCGCGGGCATGGGCTTCTTTCAGTGCTCCAGGTAATGGGACTTCCGCTTCACCAGGACCTCGCGGTCGATCTCCAGGACCACGTTCCCATCCTGGTTCCTCCCCAGGAGCTTGAAGGAGACGATGCCGCCGTCCGGCCGGTCGGGCGCGTCCCGCTTCTTCGTCACCACCGACTCGGCGAAGAGCGTGTCCCCGGCGAACACCGGCTGGAGGTGGCGGCCGTTGTCCATGGAGAGCTCGGCGAGCGCGTTCTCGGTGGTGTCCTCGGAGGCCAGCCCGGCCACGAACGCCAGCACGATGCCGCCGTACACCACCCGCCGCCCGCCGAAGTACGTGTCCGGCGCCTGGTCGCACATCGCCTGGTTGAAGTGGAGCTGGGCGGTGTTCATCAGGATCGACGTCCACGCCACGTGCTCCGCCTCGGTGACGGTGCGGCCGCGCGGCGAGACCAGCGTGTCGCCGACCGAGAAGTCCTCGTAGTACGTCCCGTCGCGGGTGAGCGGCCTCATTCCAGCAACCTCCGGGCGATGACCTCGTACTGGATCTCCGAGGTGCCCTCGAAGATCTTGAACACCCGCGCGTCGCGCCAGTACCGCTGCGCCGGGAACTCCCTCGAGTACCCGTAGCCGCCGAAGATCTGCAGGCACTCGGAGGTCACGTGCTCCGCCATGTCGGCGGCGAACGCCTTGGCCATCCCCGCCTCCAGGTCGCACCGCTTGCCGGTGTCCTTCATCCGGCAGGCGTGGTGGGTGAGCTGGCGCGCCGCCTCGATCTGCGTGGCCGCGTGGGCCAGCTTGTGGCGGATGACCTGGAACTCGCTGATGGGCTGGTCGAACTGCACCCGCTCCTTCGAGTACTGCAGCGCCGCGTCCAGCGCCGCCCGCGCCACGCCCACCGCGCGCGCCGCGGTCTGGATGCGCGCGTACTCGTAGGTGGGCATCAGCTGGTAGAAGCCCTTCCCCTCCACCCCGCCCAAGAGATTTTCCGCCGGGACCTCGTAGCCATCGAAGGCCACGTTGTACGAATTCATCCCCTTGTACCCGATGGTCGGGATGGGGTCCGCGGAGAGCTTCGGCGGGGCGAACCTGTTCCCCGGCTCCTTCTCGATGAGGAGGATGCTGATCCCGCGGTGCTTGGGCGCGGTGGGGTCCGTCTTCACCGTGGTGGTGAGCACGTGGGCGCGGTTGGCGAAGGTGCACCACGCCTTCTCGCCGGTGACGGCGTAGCGGTCGCCCTGCTTCACCGCGCGCGTCTTGATCCCCGCCGCGTCGGAGCCGGCGTCCGGCTCGGTGAAGGCGGCCGCGGTGTACGTCTCCCCGGCGGCGATCTTCGGCAGCCACTTCTGCTTCTGCTGCGGGGTGCCGCTCTGCTGGATCAGCGTGGCGGAGATGATCATCCGCGTCATCACGCTCCCCACCGAGAGCCAGCCGCGCGCCAGCTCTTCGGTGACCAGCGCCATGGAGAGCGTGTCCAGGCCCAGCCCGCCGAAGTCCTGGGGCGTGATCAGCCCGAAGTACCCCAGCTCCGCCATGCGCTGGATCAAGGGGAGCGGGATCTCCGCGCCTTCGTTGTCCAGCCGGGAGGCGACCGGGTCGACCTCCTTGCGGACGAAGTCCCGGACCGACTCCTGGATGGCGAGGTGCTCCGCGGTCAACATCCTTCAGACCCCCGAACCGTTGGGCCGCGCCGCGCCGGCCTGCGGCTCCTGCGCCGGCATCCGGAGGCCGGGAGGCGAAGCGCGCTCCAGCTCGCTCGCGTACGCCGAGCGGCGCTTGACCAGGATCTTCCGCTCGTAGGAGAGCACCACCGCGCCCAGCTCGTTCTTCCCGGTGGTGCGGACGTGGACGATGCCGCGGTCGTCCTTGGACTCGCTCGGCCTCAGGTTCAGGACCACCGACTCCGCGTACAGCGTCTGCCCCGCGTAGACCGGCTTGTGGAAGACCATGCTCCAGTAGCCCAGGTGCGCCAGGGCCTGTTCGGAGAGGTCCTCCACCGTCATCCCGAACACCACGTTCATCACCAGCAGCGGGTGCGCCGGGCACGACGGGTGCCCCAACGAACGCGCGTACTCCCGGTTGAAATAGAGCGGGTTGGCGTTCTGGGTCCAGGTGGCGAAGAGGTGACACTCCGCCTCGGCCAGCGTCCGGCCCCAGTGGTGTTGATAGGAGGCGCCGACCTCGAATTCCTCGTAGTATCGGCCTGTTCTGGCCATTTTGCGAGAAGTCATGTCAACGGTCAATCCGAGGCTGGTTGAAAATCAGTAAACCATCGGGCACCGTGCTGGCCCATGGCCTTGAGCGAGACCGCACTGAACGCAAACGTGGGGGTGAAACTGCGCACCCTGCGATTGCAGCGCAACATCAAGCAGAGCGACGCCGCCCGAGACCTGGGGGTATCCCCGGCGTACCTGAACCTGATCGAGAAGGGGAAGCGGGTGATGCCCTTCCCGCTCCTGTGGAAGGCGCTGCGCTACCTCGACCAGGACCCGGAAGAGTTCATGGCCTCACTGGGCGAGGGCCGCGCGGACGAGGCGTTGGCCAAGCTCCTGGACGAGCCCTTGCTGAAGACGCTCGACATCGACCCGGAGTCGCTCCAGTCGCTCTCCGCGGAGCCGAAGCTGGCGGGCACGGTGGCGGCGCTGTTCAACCTCTACAAGAACACCCGCACCCAGCTGGAGAACGTGCTCGCGCAGCTGTCCAAGGAGGAGCGGGCGCGGGCGGAGACGCTCACCCGCGACGGGCTGCGCTTCGACTATTCGCCGTTTGATGAAGTGACGGACTTCCTCCAGGAGCACCGGAACTACTTCCCGGAGCTGGAGGAGCAGGCGGAGGCGGTGCGCCGCGACTTCCAGCTCGAGCGCCAGGTGACGTCCGGCCAGCTCCAGCGGGTGGTCCAGGACGCGCGCTTCGGGTACCGGGTGCGCTCCGAGCTCGGGCCCGCCGGCAGCTCGGTGGTGCGGCAGATCGACCGGGAGGAGAAGACGCTCACCGTGTCGCCGCTTTTGACCGAGCAGCCCTTGAAGTTCCAGCTGGCGACCTCCCTCGGCCTGCTGGTGCTGGACCGGGAGCGGCTTTTGGAGCGCGTGCTGGGCGAGGGCCGGTTCAAGCACGCGGAGACGGCGCGGCTGATCAAGGTCAACCTGGCCAGCTACTTCGCCGGCGCGCTGATGCTCTCCTACGGCGACTTCTTCAAGGAGGTGGAGCGCACCCGGTACGACGTGGAGCTGCTCTCGCAGATCTTCGGCACCACCTACGAGACGGTGGCGCATCGGCTGTGCAACCTGGCCGACCCCAGGCGCGCCGGGGTCCCCTTCCACTTCCTCCGCAGCGACATCGCGGGGAACGTCTCCAAGAAGTACTCGGGCACCGGGTTGAAGTTCGCGCAGGGCGGCGGGTCCTGCGGGAAGTGGGCGGTGCACCTGGCCTTCCTCAACCCGTCCCAGCTCACCCGGCAGTACTCGATGATGCCGGACGGGACGACCTACTTCTGCTTCGCCAAGGTCCAGCTCCAGCCGGTGGAAGGGAGCATCGTCCGCGGCACCGCCTACTCCATCGGCCTGGGGACGCACGCGGAGAACGCCAAGTACCTGGCGTACGGGCTGCCCACCACGGACCTGCGCAAGGACGCGGTGCCCAGCGGCGTCTCCTGCCGCTTCTGCGAGCGCACCGACTGCAACCAGCGCGCGGCCGCCAGCTACCGGTTCGCGTTCGCGTTCGACGAGTATTCCAAGAAGGACAACTTCTTCTCGCCGCTGCTCACCCACGAGGCGAGGAAGTAGAGGAAGCAGAAGGGGACCCACCGCCGCGCCACGCCCTCCCTCTCCGGCTGCCCCGTTCTTGCCATCCTCTCCGAGGCCGAGAACCAGCGCTCGCGACTCCCAGGTTCTCAAAGTCCTAAATCCGCGGCGCCCATAGTAAATCCAGCTGCTTCCGAACCAAGAAACGTTACACCTGCGTCCGCCGATAACGGTGCACCCCCATGCGCCTCGATTCCTCCCGCCCCCAGTCCTCGCAGTACCCGGTCACCTCCTCCGCGCCGGCCTCCAGCGGCTGCGCCTCCGGCTCATCCTCGAAGGCGCCCGCGTCCGGTGGGTGCGCGCCGAAGGATTCGTTCGTCGGGCCGCGCCCGGCGGCGGCGGATCCGATCACCGGCAGCGCCACCCCGAACGCGCCGGTCAAGGACAACTCGACCACCACCTCCACCATCCACCTCGACGGGACGGCCTCGGTGGACAAGCTGAAGCTGGACGTGGACATAAACCACACCTACCGGGGCGACC
>DATBSS010000647.1:0-2025 GCA_036559665.1 Myxococcaceae bacterium | reverse complement strand
ATCGTACTTGTCGGAGAGCGCGAAGCTGAAGCCCACGCCGTCGACCACCATTCCCTTGGTGTTCCGGTTCCACAGGTGCGGCGTCACCTTGTAGTCGCCGTTCGGGAGGTTGCCCTTGTCGTGGCCGCCGCTGCGGTACGTGTACGTGTGGCCGTTGACCGTGATCCTCCCGGTCGTCATCTGGTTGCGCGCGCCCTTGTTGGTGACCTGGTCCACGGTGGCGCGGAGGTTCCCGGCCTTCTCGCCCGCCGCGGCCGGCTTCGCCGCCGCCGAGGCGGAGGCGGCCATGAACTCGTCGCGGCTGCCAGGGACCGCCCGGGCCTGCGCGGCGGCGGTGGCGGGCCGCTGCGGCGACTGCTGGGACGGAGCGCCGACGGTAGACGGGGAGACCGAGCGCGGGGCGCTCTGATTGACGGAAGGCACGTTCGACCTCGAAGCGGGAGAAGAGTGGGGAAGGGAGACACCCATTTCTCGGCCCGCAGCGGCCTACCGTTGTGCGTCGGACTGGGCCACTTTCTTACATGCCGCGAGCAAATCCGCGGTTCGGCCTGAAAATGGAAAGCGGCTTTCCGTTTGCTTCAGCGCTGGAAGAACAGGAAGACGGTCAGCCCAGCCAGCGCCAGCATCACCACCACCGGGATCCACATGACGACGGTGCAGCCCAGCCCCGGCTTCAACTTCTCCACCTCGATGAGCTGCACGACCTGCGCAAGCAACTCGGGTGGAGGGGAGACGTCCTCTCCGCGGGCGATGCGAGCGCCGGCCTCCTCGAGGTCCGCAGGTTTCAGGTAGTGATCGGAGAGGAGCAGCGAGCGCGCCGATTCGTCCTGTGACTTGGGCTCGAACCCGCATCCGGGACACACCGTGAACGCCCCAACCTTCTTTCCTCCGCAGCGGAGGCAGACCGCCAGCGTCATGCGGAGAGTTTGCAGCAACGCGAGCCCGGAAGCTGGCGGCCATCGGGATTGCGTCGGCGTTGGCCGGCTCCCTGGTAGGGGCCGCTTTCCAGATCGGTTGAAGGCGCGGGCTCATGCCGGTCCGCATCTGCTGCGCGCGCTCGTGCCCTCGCGCAGCATTTACGGAGGACGGGGTGGGCCGGCCGGGGCCGCGGGCGGCGCCTCCCGGGCATGGCGCTTGAAATGGCTGAACCTGGTGCGGTGGATGGCGGCCGGCCCGCCTGGCCAGGAGACAAGGACATGAGCGTCGTCTGCGCAACGAGCTTCTCCGAGCGCTCCGCCTCCGCGGTGCGCGCCGCCGCCGCGCTCGCGGGCCGGCTGGGCAAGCCGCTGGTGCTCGTTCACGCGGCGCCCGACGAGGAGCAGCGGGAGGCCGCCGCGCTGGAGATGGAGGACGCGCTGCGGCGGCTGCGCGCGCGGACCGGATTGGTGGTGGAGGGGCAGGTGGTGGTCGGCCCGGCGGCAGAGGCGGTGGCCCGTTTCGCCAATTCCCGGCGGGCCGACCTGCTGGTGATCGCCGGCGCCCATGCGCAGGCGTCCAGGCTGGGAACACCGGACGCCGTCCTCCAGCACTGCGCGGTCCCCTGCCTGGTGGTGCGGGAGGGCGAGCCATTCGAGGCGTGGGCCACCGGCGAGCGGCCGCTGAAGGTGGTGCTGGGAGTAGACGCTTCGGTGCCGTTCGCGGCGGCGCGAGGCCTCGCGGCGAAGCTGGCGGAGCACGGACCGGTGAGCGTCACCGCCGCGCACGTCTACTGGCCGCCGGTGGAGTACGCGCGGCTCGGCCTGCCGCAGCCGTTGATGTTCACCGAACCGGACCTGGCGCTGGAGGAGGTGCTGACCGGCGAGGTGGCGCGCGAGGTGGGGGCGCTCGCGCCGGGTGCCTTGCCGCGGGTGCGCCTGTGGATCGGTATGGGCTGGACGGGCGACCAGCTGGTGGCGCTGGCGACGGAGGAGGGCGCAGATCTGTTGATCGTCGGCACCCACCGGCGGCGCGGGGTGACCAGGCTGTGGTCGGTCTCACACCACGCGGTCCGGAACGCGCCCATGTCGGTGGCCAGCATCCCGGCCG
>DATBSS010000646.1:0-12923 GCA_036559665.1 Myxococcaceae bacterium | reverse complement strand
TGCAGTACGGCCGCCTCGTCGACGCCGCGCTCCAGGCGCGCTCGGAGCGCTTCGTGGCGGACATCTTCGAGCAGCTCCGCGAGGTGGCGGTGGCCTCGCGCGCCAACAAGCCCATCGGCGACAAGATGATCATGAACGCCGCCTTCCTCGTCGCGCGGCAGCGCGAGAGCGCGTTCGACGCCAAGGTGAAGCAGATCGGCGCCAAGTACGACAAGCTCACCTTCAAGTACACGGGGCCGTGGCCGCCGTACAACTTCGTCAACATCCGCCTGAAGCTGGAGCGGGCGAACGCCAAGTAGATGCTGGTCATCGACAAGCTCCTGGTGAAGGGGATCCGGTTCGTGCTGGACAAGGTCATCCAGGCGGCCGACCAGGAGCTCAACGACGCGACCGCGCTGCGCGAGCAGCTGCTGGGCGCGCAGATGCGGCACGAGCTGGGGGAGATCTCCGGGGAGGAGCTGGCGCAGGCGGAGGGGGAGATCATGGAGCGCTTGCGCGAGATCGCGGCCCGGCAGGGTGGCGGCGGGCCCATCGAGATGGGTGGCGCGCGCGCCGCGGGCGAGGGCGAAGGCGAGGAGCTGAAGATCGCCGGTGTGGAGGCGACCTTCGGCGGCGACGACGAGGGGTTGCAGGCGCTGGAGTCCCGGAAGGGCGAGGAGTAGCGCCGCTCGGTTCCTGAGATTCGCGTGGAGCACGCGCGCCCGTCCCGGCCCACGGATGGATGGGTGCCGCGCGGACGGCCCGTGGACCATTCGCCGCTCGTGCGTGCGCTGGCACGCCTTCTGCTCGTGGCCTGTCCGGCTGCGGGGGGAGGCGGGATGGCCGTGGAGCTGGGCGTGGCGGTGGAGTTCGCGCGGTGGTTCGAGTGGTTGTCGGCGGCGGATCCGGTGGCCGCGCGGGAGCTCGTGGCCGCCGTGGATGAGTACGCGGCGCAGGTCGAGATGGAGCACCGGGTCGCGTTCGACATGTGCTCGTCGCCGTCGGGGCAGCTGGCGTTCGTGGCGGCGCACGCGGGCGGCGAGGTCTTCCTCGCCAGCGGCGCGGAGGTCGTGGGGTCTCCGCGGCGGACCATGCTCCTCGTCTCGCGCGCGAGGACGGTCGTCCGGCGGATGAGGCAGGACCGGGTGGAGCTGCTCAGGTGGGCCGAGGTCCGGAGGTCGTTGCGGGCGTGAGTGAGGCAGTGAACGTCAGAACGGGAGGGTAGGGTCGATGGGGTCTGGAAACGGAGCGGATGACCCAGTACACGAAGCCGAAACCATCCTGAGCACCCCGCGGTAACGTTGTCGCATCGCTCGACGTTCCACAGCTCCCGCCCGGCCCGCGGCCCTGGCGCTCTTTGGCGGCAAGGGCGGCGTGGGCAAGACCACCTGCGCCGCCGCCTACGCGGTGGCGCGCGCGGAGAAGGGCCTGCGCGTCCTGGTCGTCTCCGCGGACCCGGCGCACTCGCTGGGTGACGCCCTCGACCTCCGCCTGGGCCCCGCCCCGAAGCCGGTGAAGGTCCGCCGCGGCGCGCTGGCGGCCGCTGAGCTGGATGCGGGCGCGGCGCTGGCCCGGTGGCTCCGCGAGCGCCGTGCCACCATCCGCCTCATCGCCGAGCGCGGGACCTACCTGGACCGCGAGGACATCGACCGCTTCCTGGACCTCTCGCTGCCTGGCGTGGACGAGCTGGTCGCGCTCCTGGAGGTGCGCCGGATGGCCGCCTCCGGCCGCTACGACGAGGTGGTGCTGGACACCGCGCCCACCGGACACCTGCTCCGCCTCCTCCAGATGCCCCGCACGCTTCGGAGCATCGCCGGCGTCCTGGACGAGATGCAGGAGAAGCACCGGGTGGTGGCGGAGTCGCTGGTCGGTGGCTCCGCGCGCGACCTGGCGGACGCGCTGGTGGAGGAGCTGGAGCAGGACGGCGGCGCGCTGGAGGACATGCTGCGCGACCCGGCCACCGCCCGCTTCCGCTGGGTCCTCCTCCCCGAGGCGCTCTCGGTGGCGGAGACGAAGGACGGCCTGGCCGCGCTGGAGCGCCACCGCATCCCGGTCCACGAGTTGGTGGTGAACCGGGTGACGCCGCCGCCGGACGGACCCTGCGCGCGGTGCTCGGCGCGGCGCGCGCTGGAGTCGGCCGCCATCCGGTCGCTCCGCGGCGTGGCGGGGCGCGTTCCCATCCGGCTGCTCCCCGCGCTCGAAGAGGAGCCGCGGGGGGTGGAGGCGTTGCGCCCGCTCGGCGCCCGGACGCAGGCGCGGGACCCCGGGACCCGGCTGGCGGCCAGGGCTGGTGCGGTCAGGAGGCGGCCGGCGCGTGCCGCCAGGGCGAAGGCCCCCTTCGAGCTCCCCGCGGCGTGGTCCGGGCTCCGCCTGCTGCTCTTCGGCGGCAAGGGCGGCGTGGGGAAGAGCACCTGCTCCGCCGCGGCGGCGCTGGCGCTGGCGGACGCGCGCCCGGAGCGTCCGGTGTGCCTGCTCTCCACCGACCCGGCACGGCGGATGGGCGACGTGCTCCGGACGGCCCTGGACGACCAGCCGCGCAGGGTCCCCGGCGGCCCGCCCAACCTCACCGCCCAGCAGATCGACGCCGACGCCGCCTTCGAACGGGAGCGGGAGCGCTACGCGCGCGCGGTGGACGAGCTATTCGACGGGCTCCGCGGCGGGTCCAGCCTGGATGCCAGTTATGACCGCGCCATCGTGCGCGACCTCATCGACCTGGCGCCGCCGGGCATCGACGAGGTGTTCGCCACGCTGGCTGTCATCGACGCGCTCGCCCCCCGCGCAGGGGGGACGCTGCGGGCGGCCGGCATTACGCCGGCCGGACCTCCAGGCTCAGAATCGGAGCGGGCCCGCGCGCTGGTGGTGGTGGACACCGCGCCCACCGGCCACGCGCTCCGGCTGCTGGAGATGCCGGCGACCGCGCTGGAGTGGGTGCAGGCGCTGATGCGCGTGGTGCTCAAGTACCAGAGGCTGGTGGGCCTGGGCGCGTTGGCGGAGGACCTGCTGGTGCTCGCCAAGCAGCTGCGCGCGCTCCACGCCACGCTGACGGATCCGGCCGCGTCCCGCTTCGTGGCGGTGACCCGGCCCGAGGAGTTGGGCCTGAGGGAGACGCTCCGGCTCCTCCGGCGGCTGGGCGAGCTCTCCGTCCCTACCGGTGAGCTGCTGTTCAACGCCCTCACCCCCTCCGAAGGCTGTGGCCGGTGCCGGCGCCAGGCGGCGGTGGAGCGGCGGCAGGTGGAGCGCCTGCGCTCGGAATGCGCTCGGTTGCGCGGGTCCGCGTGCCCTGCCATCTTCGCTCCCGCCGTGGCGCCGCCCCCGGGCGGCGCGGAGTCGCTTCGCGGTTTCGCCCGCGCCTGGTGGCGCCCATGAGCACGCCTCTCACCTACGTCTACTGCCTGCTCTGGAACCCCCGAGCCCCGGCGCTCGGACGGCCGCCGCGCGGCCTGCCCGGTACCGGCCGCCCGCGCCTGGTGGCTGGTGGTGACCGGCTTTGGCTGGTGGTGTCCGACGCACCTCCAGAGCGCTATGGCGAGGAGGCGATCGACCGCGGGCTGAAGGACATGGAGTGGGTCACCTCCTGCGCGGTCGGCCACCAGTCGGTGATCGGCCGCTTCGCCAAGGCGAAGGCGGTCATCCCGCTGAAGCTGTTCACGCTCTTCCGTTCGGACGAGCGGGCGGTGGCCCACTTCCGCTCCCAGCGGGCGCGCTGGCGCAAGTTGGCGGACCGCGTCTCCGGCCACTGCGAGCTGGGGGTGCGCATCCTCTTCGACGAGGCCGCCGCGGTGAAGATGGCCGAGCGCGAGGTCTCGCGCGGCGCCCGGTCGCAAGGTTCCGGAGGCGGCGCCGGCTTCCTGATGCGCAAGCAGGCGCTCCGCCACGCCGGCACGGTGGCGGCGGCGGAGGCGCGCGAGCGCGCGGAGGGCGTCTTCGAACAGCTCTCCCGGCTCGCCTCCGACGCCACCCGCCGCACGCCCGAGGTGGGCGATCCCACCGCCGGGCGGCTGGTGCTGGACGCGGCGTTCCTGGTGCCCGCCGGCAAGGTGTCCGCCTTCCGGACCGCGGTGAAGCGGGCGGTGAAGCCGCTGCCGGACTGCGACGAGGTGACGCTCACGGGGCCCTGGCCGCCCTACAGCTTCGTGGGGGAGGCCGCATGAGGCGTCCACCGCCGCGGTCACCGCCTCCCCGCTCCGGGCTCGCCGCGCCCTCGGGCCTCATGCCCGCGTCGAAGCTCAGGACCAAGCACACCACCACCCGGTCGACGCGGGTTCCGCTGCTCTCCACGCTCCCGCCCTCGAACCTCCAGGGCGCCACTGGCGGCTCGAAGCAGCGGCGTCCCGCCCAGGCGATCCCCCGGCCCCGCTCCCGCGTGCCCGCCAGCAGCGTGACGCAGGCGGTGATGGGGTCGCAGGGGACGCTGCTGGACCTGGTGGACAACCTGCTCAACCGCGGGGTGCTGGTCACCGGCGAGGCGGTGCTGGGCGTGGCGAACGTGGACCTGGTCTACCTCCGGCTCACCGCCCTGCTGGCCGCCGCCGACCGCGTCTTCCCCCATGGCCGGGCGCGCGGCGGGGCCGGATGACCCTCTGGGTGTACGGGTGGGCGGGCGCCGCGGCGCGGGCGCTGGGGCGGGGGGCGGCGGGCGAGCCGCTGCGCGCGGTCCGGGTGGGCCCGGGCCTGTTCGCCATCGCCGGCGAGGTGCCGCGCCCGCTCCGGGGAACGGTGGCGGTGCTCAAGGCGCAGGATCGGGTGGTGCGGCGGCTCCAGTCTCGGCTCCTGGCCGTGGTGCCGGCGCGCTTCGGCGGCGCCGTGAAGGGTCCCGAGGCGCTCCGCCAGGCCACCGCCGGGCGCGAGGAGGCGCTGCAGCGCGCGCTGCACGAGCTGCGCGGGAAGGTGCAGATGACGGCGCGCGGGCTGGTGGCCCCGGGTGCCCGGCCCACCCTCCCGCCGCTCCCCAAGGCCCCGGGCGCGCGCCACCTGGCCAGGGTGGCCCGGCGGATCTCCGTCCCCGAGCTGGTGGCGGTGCGGGACGACTACGCCCGCTTCGTGCACCGCGAGCTGCTGGAGCGCAGCGCCACGCCGCCTTTGGCCTGGACCGCGCACCACCTCGTCGACCGCCGGGTGCTGCGGGGCTACCGCGCCGCCCTCCGCCGCGCCGCGGCGCGCGCGGGCTACGAGGTGGTCATCACCGGTCCCCACCCGCCCTACGCCTTCGTGTCGGAGATCTGACAGCTCCCGGTTCCTCGCCCGGGGGAAACGGGCGTAGGGTCTCAGGCCTGATGGCCGCCAAGCGCCCACGGCGACGGGCTCTCCCGAGCGGGGTCGTGCGCCGCATCTCCGCCGGCGCGGCGCGCAAGCTGCGCCAGGAGCTGGCGCGCGTCCCGTCCTCCGGCCGCCCGGCGCGGTGGAACGCGGACCCGGACGACGTGCAGCGTTCGGTGGCCAGGCTGGTGCTGGCGCTGGTGGAGTTCCTGCGCAAGCTGATGGAGCGCCAGGCCATCCGCCGGATGGAGGCGGAGACCCTCACCCCCGAGGAGATCGAAGCGGTGGGCCAGGCGCTGATGAAGCTGGAGGAGACGGTCCACCGGATGGCAGGGCAGTTCGGGCTCAAGCCGGAGGAGCTGAACCTGGACCTGGGGCCGCTCGGCAAGCTGAGCTGATCTCGCTACGCTCCGCCCGCCATGGCCAATGACGACCTGGAGGCGCTGTTCGCCCGCCGCGAGGAGATCGACCGCAGCCTCCAGCAGCACCAGCGCGAGCTGTCGGTGATGTTCACGGACATCGTCGGCTCCACCCAGTACTTCGAGCAGAAGGGCGACATCGCCGGGATGGCGCTGCTGCGCCGCCACAACGGGCTGCTCTTCCCGGTCGTGCAGGAGTGCTCCGGGCGGATCATCAAGACCATCGGAGACGCCATCATGGCGGTCTTCGACCGGCCGCAGGACGCCGTCCGCTGCGCCCAGCGGATGCAGCGCGCGCTGGAGACCGAGAAGCGGTCGGTCAACCAGGAGCGGATCCACATCCGGATCGGCGCCCACCACGGCCGCGCCTTCGTCACCGAGAAGGACGTGTTCGGCGACACGGTGAACACCGCGGCGCGCGTGGCGCACGAGGCGGGCGGGGACGAGATCGTGGTCAGCCAGCATCTGGCCGAGGCGCTGGCGGCGTCCGGCGGCTTCCGGATGCAGCCGCGCGGCCAGGTGGCGCTGAAGGGGAAGGCGGAGCCGCTGCCGCTGTTCCTGGTCTCCTGGCGGGACGAGGTGGGCGCGGCGCCGGGCCAACAGCTCGCCGCCCGGCGCGAGCTGCCGGAGATGTTCTCGCTGGAGCTGCAGCGCGGCCCGGCCGGCCTCAAGGTGGCGGCGCTGGACGGCGACGCCGACAAGGGCACGGTGAAGCTGTACGCGGAGAGCCCGCTCTCCCCCGCCCAACTCCAGGAGATCTCCAACCGCTTCTCCGCCTTCATCGGCGGGGGCGCGGCCGGCTCCTACCTGGCGCGGATCCAGGAGCAGGGCCGCACGCTGTTCGACGCCGCCCTCTCCGACCGCGCCCGCCAGAAGCTCAAGGGCAGCAGGCTCTCGTACCTCCGCCTGGAGCTGGACGACGAGCTGGTGGGCGTGCCCTGGGAGCTGATGCACGACGGCCAGGACTTCCTCTGCCTGCGCTTCGCGGTGGGGCGGATGGTGGCCGCGCGGGACGACGCCTCGTCCTCGGGAGGCGGCGGGGCCCGCGCCGCGGTGGCCGGGCACGCGGTGGTGGTGTCCAATCCCTCCGGGGACCTCCCCGCCGCCACCGCGGAGGGCGAGGCGGTGGCGGGCCTGCTCAAGGACGGCTTCGACGGCGAGGTGAGGCACCTGCGCGGGCCGGTGACGCGGCAGGCGTTCGCGGCCGCGGTGAAGGGGTGCTCGCTCCTGCACTTCGCGGGGCACAGCGAAGGGGCGGGGTTCGTGCTCGCGGACGGGCACTGCGCGCCGCACGAGCTGGTGAAGGCGGTGGGCGCCTCCGCGCCGGTGCTGGTGTTCGCCAACGGCTGCTCCGCCTCCGAGGGCGCCGGCTTCACCAGCGCCGCCCGCGGCGTCACCGACGTGGCCTCCGCGCTGCTCCGCCAGGGTACGCAGCACTACGTGGGGCCGATGTGCGCGATGGGGGATTCGGACGCGCTCAGCTTCGCGCTCCGCTTCTACGAGGCGGCGCTGGGCGGCGCGGCGCTGGGCGAGGCCGCCACCGAGGCGCGCCGCTCGCTGGTCCAGCGCGCCACCCACCCGGTGGCCTTCGCCGGGTACCTGCTCTACGGCGACCCGCGGCGGCCGTTCCCTGGTCGCGTCCGGCTCCAGCGGCCGCAGACGCGCGGGCCTGGGCCGGGGCCCCACACGCCCACGACGCCGGCGCCCGAGGTCGCCACGCCGCTGCCGAACTACAACACGCCGCAGCCCTGGTCTGGACCCGAGCCAGAGCAGAATCCGCTCTCGCCTCCGACGCGGGCGCAGCGGCACCGCCCGCCCAGCGTGCCGCGCGGCCAGGCGCTCGAGCCACCATCGCCGGCCCCCGCTCCGCCCTATGAACCGCCGAGCGCCGGGAGCCAGTCGGCGTTCGACGCGTCCGCCTTCGCGCCCACGGTTCCGTCCCCCGGTGCTCTCCAGGCTCCCGCGGTCGCCGGTCCCCCGGTGGTGTCGCACACGGTGGCGGTGGAGGGGTCGCCGCTGCGGATCCCGACCGCTCCCAGCCAGAAGAAACGCCCGCCCATCGGCTTGATCGTCGGCGCCTTCGCCATCGTAGTGGGCGGGGGAAGCGGGGCGTGGTTCGCCACCCACCGGATCTCGGTGGACCCGGTGACGCCGGGGACGGGCGCCGGCGCGGGCGCCGGGACTTCGGGGACCGCCACCCCGACACCGCCGCGGCCGAGGACCGGGGAGGTCCGCCTCACCGTGCTTCCCTTCAAGAACGTGAGCGCGGACAAGGAGCTGGACCCGTTGAAGGAGGGACTGGCGGAGGCGGTGGTCACCGACTTCCAGTCGCGCGCGGGCTTCAAGGTGATCGAGCACGGGTTGGTGGGCGAGGAGATCCAGTACATCGAGTTCACGCAGACCAAGTACGTGGACCCGGCCACCAAGGCCCAGCTCGGGAAGATCAAGGGCGCGGAGGTGGTGGTGCTGGGGAGCTACCAGCGCTCGGGCCTGGTGCTCCGCGCCAACGCGCGCTTCGTGGACTCGGAGACGGGGGAGATCCTCCAGTCGATCAAGGTGGAGGCGCCGGAGATCTTCATGCTGCAGGACAAGCTGGGCGCCGAGGCGAAGCGCCTGGCGCCGGACGTGCGCGCCCAGCTCCGGCCGCAGGGAGGTGGCAAGTGAAGGGGCTGGCGCTGGCGCTGTGGGCGGTGGCCGCGTCGGCCGCGGCGGTGGAGGGGCCGGTGGCGGTGATGTCCTTCAAGAACCTGAACGCCGACCCGAAGCTGGAGTGGATGCGGGTGGGCGTGGCCGAGACGCTGGTGTCGGACCTCAAGAAGCGGTCCACGCTGCGGGTGGTGGAGCGGGACCAGGTGGACAAGGCGCTCTCGGAGGTGATGCTCCAGGGCAAGCAGGGCGCCGAGGAGTCCACCGCGGCGAAGGTGGGGAAGCTGGTGGGGGCGAAGACCATCGTCCTCGGCGCGTTCCAGAAGGCGGGCAACCAGCTCCGCATCACCGCGCGCTTCATCACCGCGGAGACGGGAGAGGTGGTGGACACCGCCAAGACCACCGGCCCGGTGTCGGACGTGTTCGTCCTCCAGGACGAGATCGTCGCCCGGCTGATGGGGGAGAAGTGGGTGAAGCCCTCCGCCGCCAAGGCCAACCCCCGCCGCGCCTCGCCGAAGCGGTTGAAAGCGTACCAGTTCTACGCGATGGCGCTCACCACCGCCTCGGACGCGGACCGGGTGAGCTACCTCAACCAGTCCATCGAGCAGGACCCGGAGTTCAGCTACGCGCTGGAGGAGTTGGAGGCGCTCAAGAAGCGCATGGAGGGGTACCGGAAGAACGCCGTGCAGGCCGGGGATGACGAGGAGGTGCGGCTGCGCAAGGCGATGGAGGACCCGGACCAGACGCCGCAGCAGCGCGTGCAGAATGCCAATTGGATGATGGTGCACTACCTCACCCGGCAACAGCACACCGCGGTGAAGGCGCTTTGCAAGGAGCTCCTGGCCAAGCCGGAGTACGCGGAGCTGCACGAGCAGATGCTGTTCCGCCTCTTCGAGGCCGAACGCGCGACGGCGGAGACGGACGCCGCCTTCCGCCACGGCGAGGAGTTCCTGCGCCGGTTCCCCAAGAGCATGTTCTTCTCGGTGGTGGACTCGCTGGTGCGGGACTTGATCCGCAACCGCGAGGACCGCCCGAAGCACGAGAAGCAGTACGAGGAACGGCTGCAGCAGATCGAGAAGGAGCGCGCCAACGACGCGGCCGAGAAGGACGTCAAGCCGGAGATCGCGAAGCGGCGGCAGCGCAGCCACGACCTGTCACGGTGCAGCGAGGCCCTCTCGATGGAGCTCCCGGAGCACGCCATCAAGGAGTGCGATGCCTTCGCCAAGAAGTGGGCCGGGGACACCTCCGACGCCATCTTCGCCTTCCAGGTCCCCTCCGCGCTGCTGATGGAGGCGCGCGCCTACTCCATGCTGGGCAACAACGCCAAGGCCCGCGAGATCGGCAACCGGATCATGAAGGAGTACCCGGAGCAGGCACGCGAGTGGCGGATCGAGGAGATCGTCACCCGCGCCTGGGCCGGCCAGTGACATTCAGTTGATCTCCTGTTGGCGTCGCGCTTGACGCGACGAATCTCGTGCCGATGTTTCCAGCGCATGGGACAGAAGAGCTGGATTCTGGCGGGCGTGGCCGTCCTGCTGGCGGTGCTGCGGCTCCTGTATCCGGACGCCAAGGTCGACGCGATCACCGTATGGCTGCTCGGTCTGGCGGGCGTCCTGTTCGTGCTCCGGGACCTGGTCCCGTACGTCGAGCAGATCAAGCTCGGTGATACGGAGATCAAGCTCCGGCAGGAGATCGGGATGGCGGCCAGCGAGGTCGCCGGCGCCCAGCAGCGGATGGGTGCCTCACCCGACTGGCAGATGGAGCCGGTCCCGGCGGACGTCCAGAAGGTGGTGGAGGAGGCGGCGAAGGAGCCGCAGGCGGCGCTGCTCTTGTTGAGCAGCCAACTCGAGGAGCTCGCGCGCCGCCGGGTGAAGCCGGTCGCCCCTGAAGAGTCCCGCCGGGTCTACGCGCTCCCCAGGCTGATCGAGGTCGGGATCTCGAAAGGGGTCTTTCCCGAGACCGTCCTTCAGCCCGCCCGGCAGTTCTGGGACGTCCGCAACCAGGTCTTGCACGGCGGGTCCCGCGGCGTGGACCGTTCCACCGTCATGTCGGTCCTGGCCATCGGCATGGATCTGATGAAGCTCCTGTCGGCGGAGCCCCGCTCAGCTCCAGCGTAGCTCCAGCTCCGGAGCGCCCAGGAACGCGGCCAGCCGCTCCGCTTCCTCGCCCGCGGCGCGGCGGGTGCGTGCGGGCAGGGTGGTGAAGGGCTCCACGCCGACCCGGAGGGACTTCCCCTTCCGCCCGTGCTTCCACACGCCGGCCATCTTCCCGTCCACCAGCACCACCGCGGAGATCCACCCCTGGTTGCGGAACACCTGCCGCCGGTGCCTCGCGTGCGGCAGGAAGCGCGCGGCCCCCCCGGACGCCACCAGCGTGTACTGGTCGAAACCGGGAATGAGGCGGACGCCGGGCACCGGCGCCGCGTTCCGCAGCTCGTCCCGGTCCTTCGCCAACGCGTACGCCGCCTCCCCGTCGACCTCCACCTCGCACAGCTCGTCCCGCGCCAGCTGAAGCGCCCGCTTCCCTTCCGCCCCCTGGAAACCCCACCAGCGCGACAGATCGACCACCGGGGCCGGCCCATGCGCGGAGAAGAACCGGCGCAGCACTTCGGACAGCGCCGCCTCCGGGGCCGTGGCGGCCTTGGGGACCCCTCCCAACCAGTCGCGCGGGTTGATGAAGGTCACGTTCTGCCCGCGGCTGGGGCCGAAGCACAGCTTGCCGCGGAACGACGCCGGCTTGAGGGCCATGCCCCAGCTGTCCCGCACCGGTCGGGCCACCCTCTTCGAGGTGACCGCCTCCACAGCCGCCGCCAGCTCCGCCCGCGTGTGCGGCCGCGCGTCGAGCGCCACTCCCACCGCCTCCATCAACCGCTCCAGCTCCGCCGCGGTGATCTTCATGTACCGGAGCCACGACGGCCGCAGGTAGTGGCGGTAGGTGGAGAGCGCGGCCTGCCAGAGCCCGTACTCTTTCGAGGGCAGCAGGTGCAGCGTCCCCCGCATCGCCCACGTCTTCAGCAGGCTCCGCTCCTCCCAGAGCGCCTTCGCCACGAAGCCATGGGGCAGCGTCTCCACGCGCGCCCAGAGCATCAGCTCCGCGCAGGAGAGCACCTGGGCCTGCAGCCCGCACAGCGCCGAGGCCACCTCCAGCGCGGCGCCGGCCGGCGCGCGCGCGTGCAGCCGGTGCCGGACCTGCCGGAAGCCGATCAGGTGCGAGGCGCGGAGCTTCATCCGCGGCGCGCTACCCCGGCTCCACGACCTTCTTGATCTCCCCCAGCACCTCGTCCGCCCGGCTGTGCGACTTCATCCAGCCAGCGGAGTACTCGGTGCGGAGGTAGAGCTCGCCGCCCGCGCCGCGCCCCAACTCCACCCAGCCCATCGTCTTGCCCTTGCGCAGGTACTCGATGCGGCCCTCCACCTTCGGCTCGCCGGCCACGGGCGTCTCGCCCTTGCCCAGCACCTCGGCGGCCTGCAGCCGCCACACCTTGTCGTTCCAGTTGCTGGCGAAGTCATCCGGCTTGTCCGGCTTGGCCTTCGGAGCCACGCGGGTGGTTCCCTGTTCGGTGGAGGTCTGGACCAGCTCGCGCTGCTTGTCCCCCGCTTTGATCACCACGCCGTCCAGCTCCGTCTGCTTGAAGGTGTGGAGCCGGCGATCCACCAGCTGGTTCTGGCCGTTCTCGAGCTGGGAGATGAGGGTGAGGGGCACCAGGTAGATGGTCCCGTCCGGCGCCATCAGGTAGGGCGAACCGGCGCCGGGCACGGCGTCGCTCACCTTGAACACCGTCTCCTTCCCGCCCCGCTTCACCACGGTGAGCGTGCGCTTGGGCGATTCCAGGCCCAGCTCCTTCAGCTTCTCCGGCGGCTGCTTCCCCAGCGACCGGGATGCGCGCAGGGGCGTGAACTTCTCCAGCAGCTTGTCCGCCAGGTCGTTGCCCTTGGTGTCCCGCGGCGGGGCGGGCGGCGGCAGCTTTGGCGGCGCGCTAGGCACCCCCGCGTCGGACGCTGCCTGCGGCCGGACGGGTGCTTCGAACCTCATGCCGGCGTCCGCGCTGGCCGGCGTGCCGCCGTCGCCGGTCAGGGCCGCCGCGGGCACCACCGGCGGCGCTGGCGGTGGCTTCGGCACCGGGACGGCGTGGACCCACACCTCGTCGTCGCGCCGCTGCACCTCGAGCGTGAGCTCCGGGTTCTGGATGCGCACCGCCTGGAGATCCGACTTGCCCAGGTCCAGCGCCACCACCGAGTCGGGGGTCGCCGTGTCCGGCTCGCGCTGCCAGGTGACGTACGCCGCCACCAGCGCCAGCCCGGCCAGTCCGCCTTGCACCGCCGCCGACCTCGCCTTCATCGCCGCCCTCCGCGCCGGCGGGTGCCGGCCAGCCCGAGGCCCAGCAGGAACGCGGGCCCCAGGAAGATGGTGGAGTAGAACCAGAACCGGTCGTTCTCCTTGGTGTGCTGGACGGGGACGTCCACCTCGCTGTTGACCGTCCCCTGGATGGACTCGTCACCCACCAGCCACTTCATGGAGTCGAAGGCGAAGTACGCCGGGCCCTCGTAGCGGATGATGGTGTCGGTGAGGAAGTCCGAATCCCCCAGCACCACCACCCGGCCCTCCTCCTCCGGCTTCACGTCG
>DATBSS010000645.1:0-6787 GCA_036559665.1 Myxococcaceae bacterium | reverse complement strand
GGTCTTCCACGAAGGGCGCGAATGAGCTGGTTCGTGAAGTTCTGGGGGACGCGCGGGTCCACCCCGGCGCCGGGGCCGCAGTCGAGGAGGTACGGCGGCAACACGTCCTGCGTGGAGATCCACGCCGACCCCGCGCTCTTGATCTGCGACGGCGGCACGGGCCTTCGCGAGCTGGGCCTGGACCTCCTCAAGCGCAAGAAGGGCGAGCCCATCCGCGGCCACTTCCTCTTCAGCCACACCCACTGGGACCACATCCAGGGCTTCCCCTTCTTCACCCCCGCCTACGACCCGCGCAACGAGTTCCTGGTCTACGGGACGTCGCGCGGGGACCGCCGGACGTTCGACCTCCTCTCCGGCCAGATGCGCTCCGAATACTTCCCGGTGGAGTTCTCCGAGCTGCGCAGCCGCATCGCCTCCGCCGACCTGGGCGACGGCCACGCCCACGTGGAGGGCTTCTCCGTCCGCTGCATGGAGGTGAAGCACCCCGGCCGCTCGTTCGCCTTCTCGTTCGAACGGGAGGGCAAGAAGGTCGTCTACGCCACCGACAACGAGCTGGACCTGATGCTGGCGGACCCGGAGCAGCCGAAGCGCGATCCGGACGCTGTGCGGTCGTTCCCGGAGGCGCTGGTGGAGTTCATGCGCGGGGCGGACCTCCTGATCGGCGACGGCCAGTACACGGACGAGGAGTACCCCACGCACGTCGGATGGGGGCACTCGCGGGCCACCACGCTGGTGGACCTGGCGGTGGCGGCCCAGTGCCGGCAGCTCGCCGTCTTCCACCACGACCCCAACCAGTCCGACCGGGACGTGGACCGGAAGATCGACCTCTGCCGCGAGCGCGCCGCCCGGCACAAGAGCCAGCTGGTGGTGTTCGGCGCGCGCGAGGGCTTAGAGCTCCGCATCGGATGAGCGTCTCCGGAACTGCGGTCTCTGCCTGGTCGCCGCTCCACTCGCGCGACTTCGTGCTCTACCAGGTGGCGCGCCTGCTGCTCACGGTGGGCGTGCAGATGCAGGGCACGGCGATGGCCTGGTACGTCTACGACCTCACCCACCGCCCGCTGGACCTGGGCCTGGTGGGGCTGGCCCAGTTCCTCCCCGCCGTCTCGCTGGCCCTGGTCACCGGACACGCCGCCGACCGCTTCGAGCGCCAGCGCATCCTGCTCTGGTGCTTCGGCGCCCTCTCCCTCTGCGCGGCGCTGTTCTTCGCCCTCGCCCGCTCCGGGAGCCATTCGCTGGCTCCGGTCTACGTGGTGCTGGCGCTGGTGGGCACGGCGCGCGCCTTCGCCGGGCCGGCGGCGCAGTCGTTCCTCCCCCACCTGGTACCGGAGGGACACCTCGCCCGCGGCGTGGCGTACGGCGCCTCGGTGTTCCAGGTGGCGCAGATCGCCGGGCCGGCGCTGGGCGGCGTGCTCTACGGGCTGGCCGGGCGGGCCACCCCGGTGTTCGGCGCCAGCACGGCGTTCATCCTGGTGAGCGCCGCCTGCATCGCCGCTGTCCGCGCGCGCACCGGGCGGATGGAAGCGCGCGCGGCCTCCTGGCCCCTGCTGGTAGAGGGCATCCGCTACGTGTGGCGGCAGAAAGTCATCCTGGGCTCCATCTCCATGGACCTCTTCGCGGTGCTGCTCGGTGGGGCGGTGGCGTTGCTGCCCATCTACGCGCGCGACATCCTCCACACCGGCCCGTGGGGGCTGGGCGTGCTCCGCAGCGCGCCCGCGGTGGGCGCCGGGGCGATGGCGATCCTCCTGGGGACGCGACCGTTGAGGCGCCGGGCCGGGCCGTTGATGCTGGGCTGCGTGGCGCTGTTCGGGGCCGGGACCATCGTCTTCGGGCTCTCGCAGTCGGTGTGGCTGTCGGTGATGTCGCTCGCCGTCATCGGCGCGGCCGACATGGTAGGCGTGGTGGTGCGGATCACCCTGGTGCAGTTGGGCACGCCGCCGGCCATGCGCGGGCGGGTGAGCGCGGTGAACAGCGTCTTCATTGGCGCCTCCAACGAGCTGGGCGAGTTCGAGTCCGGCGTTACCGCGGCCTGGCTGGGCGCCGTGCCGGCGGTGGTGGTGGGCGGCATCGGCACGCTGGTGGTGGTGGGGCTGTGGTCGGTGCTCTTCCCGGAGCTGCGGCGGATCGACCGGCTGGAGGACATCACCCCACCCGAGGCGGTTTCTTCCTCGGGGTGAAGTTGGGGTAAGCAACGACTCCATGGGATCCGGATCTCCAGACATCTCGCGCGCGGGCCGCGTGCCGACCAACCCGACTGCCAGCACGCCGGCCACCGCCAAGGCGCCCGCCGCGCCGAAGCCGCCGCCCAACGCCACCGGCGTCACCGCGGACACCTTCAAGCGCCTGACGCCGGACGTGGCCGCCGGCAAGCTCCCTGAGAAGGACGCCCAGATGCTGGCGGTGCAGTCCGCCCGGCCGGGCGTCATCGGCGAGGCGCAGGCCATCACCGCCGCCCGCAAGGCCGCCGCGCTCCCGCCGGCCGACCGGGCCCAGTTCCAGCAGGCGGTGGACGGCGGGAAGTCCGACACCGAGCGCGCCTTCCTCTACAAGGCGCTGGCCGCCGGCCACCCGGTGTCCGAGATCGCCGACTTCGCGAAGCAGATCCAGGGCCTCTCCGACAAGGAGCTGCTCCGCGACTACACGCTCTCGGGGCCGCTCGGGACCGAGGAGACCCCGGGGCTCCACCAGCAGTTCACCCAGTCCTGCGTGCCCTCGGTGGCGGAGACGCTGCGCGGCGATGCGGACCCGATCTACGCGGGGAACGTGCACGCGCAGAACGAGGACGTCCACTACAACATGCAGGTCGACAACCGATCCCTGGCGAGCGAGGAGAAGAAGCTCCTCGAGGGGACGGGCGGCGGCAGGGCGGTCCCGTTCACCAGCGCCGCCGGGGGCGGCGGAGTGCCCACCCAGTCGGGGAAGATCGACGACGTCCTCAACAGCGTCTCGAAGCAGACCGGGCTGACCTACCACCAGAGCCACCTGGACAAGAACAACCGCCGCGCCTCCCCCGCCCAGGAGGCGTTGGTGGACCAGATGGCGGCCCAGCTCCAGCAGGGAATCCCCACCCCGTTCGAGGTGCGGAGCCCGGACGACACCCGCGGGCACGAGGCGCTGGCCATCGCGGTGGAAGGCAGCGTGGAGAACGAGGACCAGCGCTTCCTGGTGCACGACCCGGGCACCGGCGAGACCGCCTGGCTGTCGCGGCGCGAGTTCCTCTTCGGCACGGACCAGTTCGGCGGTGGATGGCAGCACTACGGGCTGGCCGGTGTCGCTCTCGCCCAGGAACAGCTCCCGCCCGAGCCGCAGGCCGCGGCGGGCCGATGAGCCCGGGCCCACCCTCCGAGCCCATCGAGCACACCTTGAAGATCGGCGCCGCCGCCACCCCGGAGCAGCTCCTGGCCCTCACCCCCGGCCGCTACCTGGCGGGCGGCTTCCGCGACGAGCGCGGCGAGGAGCGCGCGGAGCTGACGCAGCTCTGGGCGCTGGCCGCCGCGGAACAGCTCCGCCACCAGGGCGTCACCGCCGAGGACTTCGAGAAGGCGGCCGGCGTTGCGGCCTGGGCGCTGCGGGCGCCGCCGCCAGGCCCGGGCGGCGCGTGGGACGACCCCATCCGCGAGGCGCTGGACGCCTGCCCCGCCTCCGCGAAGGCCAAGGCCTTCCTCTCCGAGCTGATGTTCGCGCTCAAGGCCCCAGCGGACCTCCAGCCGCTCGCCCACCACGTGGGCGCGGTGCTGCGCACGCTGGCGCTCAAGCAGGCGCTGGGCACCGCGGCGAGCTGACGGCTACTGGTGGCGGCCCGCGGCCTGGCGCAGCTTGCCGGGGAGATCGCCGTAGGCCTGGTCGTCCAGCCACATGGACTCGACCTTCTGCTGGCCGATCTTCGTGCTGAAGGTGTCGCTGCCGCCCTTCTGCTTGAAGGAGACGCTGTCGCCGCCGGTGTAGCTGGCGACGTAGGTCTTCCCGTCGATCTGCACCTCGCGGTTGAAGGACAGGTTGGCCGGGACCTTGGTGTACGCGTTGGTCCCGCTGCCGCCCGGCTGGGTCATGTCGTCCAGGTAGTTGCGGAGGAAGCTCCGCGTCACCTGGGTCCCCTGGCGGTCCAGGATCGGGTCGACCTTGGGGTCGTAGCCGAACTTCAGGGTGGAGTCGCCCTGGCTGGGGTCGTCCAGGTTCCAGGTCGGCACGCCGATCATGAACTGGCCCGGCTTCGGCTGGCTGCGGTCGCGGAAGTCGTCCGCGCCGCCGGCCGCGTCGTCGTTCATCTTCTTGCCGTACCAGCCGTTGACGAAGATGTTGCCCACGTCGATGTTGCCGGAGGGCAGCGGCTTCGGGGTGGCGGTGTTGGTGCCGTCCTTCGGGTGGTTCTGGTTCTGCTCCTCCAGCGAGACCCCCACCACCGGCAGCTTGTTGTGGGCCAGGGTCATGGGCAGGTTGTCGATCACCCCGCCGTCGGTGAGCATCAGCTGGCGCCCGGTCATCGGGTCCACCATCTGCACCGGGTCGAACACGGCCGGGATGGCGACCGAGGCGCGCACCGCCAGCGCCACCGGCGTGTTGGGCGTGGTCTCCTGGCTGAAGACGAACCGCCGGCTATCGACCGTGGTCATCGGGTCGTGCGAGTCGGAGTCGTACATCTTGGTGGAGAGGATCTGCAGCGGGATCTTGAGGTCGGCGAAGGTGACCGGCCGGTCCTTGATGCCGGTCATCTCGCGCAGCACCTGGTCCACGTGGTTGTAGAGGGCGTTGCCGTCCATCAACCCGCCGTGGATGTCGCCCAGGTCCACGTCCATCAGCTTGGCCAGCTTGGGGTCCGTCACCAGCCGCTGGATGGTGGCCGGGTCCGCGCCGGCGGCGACGAAGGCCGCGGCGATCGCGCCGGCGGAGCTGCCGGAAGCGCTGGCCGGCACCACGCCGTTGTTCACCATCTCCGCCACCACCGGGCCGTAGCGCTTGCCCTTGCCGCCGCCGCCCTCGAAGACGAACTGCGCGGCGACTGGCTCGCCGTTGGTGACCGGCATGCCGTTCTTCTTCCGGTTCTCGGCGACGAACGCCTTGTACTCAGCGGGGGTGTTGAAGGTGCGGAGCTGCCCGTCGTCCGTCCGGGTCTGCACCGGCTTGCCGTTGGCGAACAGCGCGTCGATGGCGGAGGGCGGCTGGGTGACCGGCTTGCCGGTGGGGAACTGGCGGGAGCCGACCTGGTTGTTCGGGAGCTGCGCGCCCTCGAACTGCGGATCCAGGAACAAGGTGCCCGGCTTCGGAGCGGTGGCGGTGGTGTAGCCGTACTTCGACAGCCTCTGGTCTACGCCCTGGAGCTGCGCCTTGAGCTTGGCGTAGTTCGGATCCGACGGCGGCGTCCGGTCGAGCTGCGCCTGGAGGTTCCGGCCCTGCGCCGCGGTCTCGCGGAGGTCCTTGGTGCCGTCGATCAGCTTCTCGCGGTCGTTCTTCCCGAAGATGTGCCAGGGGTTCGGAAGGTTGATCGACTTCGGGAAGTGGAGGTCGGGGAGCTTGAACGCGTACGCCGCGATCTCGCCCACGCCCAGGAACGACGGCGCCGCGCGCGACAGCGCGCTCAGCTTCGGCTGCACGTCGAAGGAGTCCAGCCATGCGGCGGGCACCAGCGCGGGCTTCGCAGCGGCGGGGGCAGCGGCCGGGGCCGACTTCGGCTCGGGCTTCGCGGCGGCGGTGGAAGAAGAAGGCGTGGGCTGGGTGGCTGGGGTGAGGCGGGCTGGGGAGGCCATGCACGGTTATCGCCCTCAGAAGGGCACCGTTTCGAAGGCGCCCGGGCGCCCGATCTCGCCCTCTGAGAAGGTGAAGAACCGCGTCAATCCGGGGAGATCCGGCGCTCACAACTCCGAACGGCGGCGGCCGAAACCCGGCGGGCGCGCCTGGTTTGTAAAATCACTGTCGCGGCCAGGACCAGGGCCAGGGACACGCCGCCCAGGCCCCCGTTGCAACCGCAGCCGGTCTCGATGGGCGGCAGCCCGCCGGACGGGACCGGCGCCGTCGCCGAGGCGACCTCCACCGACCCGACCTTCACCGAAGCGGTGACCGCCGGCGAGTCCGACGGGAGCGCGTGCATGATGCCGGCGATGTCGAGGTGGATGACCGCTCCGGGGTCGATCCTCGGGAGCGCGAAGCCGGCGTCCACGCTCCCCATCATGACCGGGCCGCCCACCTGCGTGGCGCCGGTGACGATCACCGCCTGCCCCGACAGCGCGAGCGTGAGGTTGCTCACCGGGAAGGTGGCCCGGCTGGTCACGTCTGCGGTCAGGGAGAAGGCGGCCAGGGGCTGCACCGGCTCCGGCATGCTGGTGAAGGCAATGGAGATCACCGAGGTGCTGCCGCCGTCGCCGCCGGACGTCGACTTGTCCAGCACCACGATGGAGGCGAAGCCCGCGTCGCCCGCGCCACCCTGGTCGACCACGCGGACCGTGTCCGTCCCCGGGAGCAGGCCGGCCTGGTAGAGCCCGTTCGGATCGATGGTGGCGCCCGAGGGGCCGCTGACGGAGTACTGGTACGTGCCGGTGCCCGCGAAGGCGGTCATCTGCACGGAGTCGCCGGGGAACACCTCAGCGTAGGCCGGGACCAACCCCGGTTTCCGGCCCGGCGCCCAGGTGAAGTCGACCACCAGCTTCGGGCGGCGCGAGAGCACCTTGGCCTCGCTGTCGAAGAGCTGGAGGTCGTCGTTGTTGGTGTAGTTCTGCACGAGGAAGCCGTAGTTGCCGCTCGGGTTACCGATCCAGTCCTGGATGACGCTCAGCGATCCGGGCAGGTGGACGTCGCACGA
>DATBSS010000644.1:0-3074 GCA_036559665.1 Myxococcaceae bacterium | reverse complement strand
GTGGGCTCCAGCCGCGTCTCCCCCGAGACGAGCGAGGCGCTCCTGGAGAGCATCCGCACCCGCGGCCTGTGGAGGCTGTCCTCGGCGGCGTTCGCCCGGCGCGTCCTGGGAGCTCCCGCCGGCGCGTGCGCCCGCCTGCTGTCGCTGCGCGGCCCCACCGGCACGGTCGCCACCGGCGCGGGCGCCAGCCTGGTGGCGGTGGCCTGCGGCGCGCATCACCTCGCCACCCGGAGCGACGTGGAGATCCTGGTCGCCGGCGGCTTCGACGAGCGCGGGGCGGCCGCGGGCAGCGGCGAGGGAGAAGGTGCGGGCTGCCTGGTCCTGGCCTCCGGGCCCGGGAGCGGTCCCGCGGTTCGCCTCGCGGGCTGGGGCCTCGCCGGACCCGGGGACGCCGCGGCCGCGATGCGGGAAGCGCTGGCGCGCGCCGGAGTGGACGCCCCGGATCTCGAGCTGGTCTTCGGCCGGGAGGAGATTCGCGGCCTGGATCGCGCCCGCCGGGTGGATCCGGAGGCGGTGCTGGGGCGCTCCGACTCGGCGGGTCCGGCGCTCGGGCTGGCCGCGGCATACGCCGCCGTCCGCGATGGTGCGGCCCGGACCGCGGCGGTGTTTTCCAGCGGCGGCTCCGCGGCGTGCGCGGTGCTGCTCCAGAGGTGCTCATGAGCCCGTCCGACGTGCCCGCCCCCGACGGGGCACTCCGTTCGACCCTGGACGCCCGGCAGGCGGTGCTCGACCAGGTCCGGGCGATGCTCATCCGCCAGCTCTACCTCCGCCGCGAGCCGGACGAGATCGATCCCGACACCCCGCTCTTCGGCAGCGGCCTGGGGCTGGACTCGGTGGACGCGGTGGAGCTGCTGGTGAGCCTGGAGACCACCGCGGGCATCCGCGTGCCCGACAACCGCACCGCGGTGAACGCCCTGCGGACGGTGAACTCGATCGTCGACCTGCTGCTCGGCACGCCGCCCGGCGCCATCCGGACCGGGCCGGAGGGGCCGCTGCCGGCGGTCCGCACCTCGGTGGCGCTCTCGGCGCAGCCGCACGTCCGCTGCCTGCGCGTCTCGGGCGAGGGAGCGCTCCAGGCCCTCGACCGGGTCTGCCCGCGCGAGCTGTTCGTCCGCGACAGCCAGATGATGCACACCCTGATGCTCGACGACGCGGGCACCACCGCCGCCGACGTCTACGTCTGCCGCGACGACGAAGCCTTCATCCTCCTGGCCGAGGAGCGGCCCGGGTTCTCGGCCCGCGATCACCTGCGCGCGGCCGCCGGCCCGGGCGTGTCGATCCAGTCGCTCGAGGACACCCACCAGCTCGTCTCCCTGGACGGGCCCTACGCCTGGGAGCTGATGGCGGAGCTGGTGGGCCCGCACGTGGTCGGGCTCCCGTACATGAGCTTCTTCCACGGCGAGGGGTGGACCTGCTTCCGGGCCGGGAAGACCGGAGAGTACGGCTACGCCCTGCTCGTCGAGCGCGCCCGGGCCGCCGCTCTCATCGCCCGGGTCAAGGAGCTGGGGCGCCCGTTCGATCTCGGGGAGATCGGGCTGGACGTGCTGGACCAGTGCGCGCTGGAGAACGGGTTCTTCAACATCCGCCGCGAGGGCTCCGCCGGCCTGACGCCGCTGGAGCTCCAGCTCCAGTGGCGCGTCTCCCGGCGCAAGGAGGGCTTCATCGGCGCGGAGGCGCTGGCCCGCCGCCGGCAGGACCCCGCGCGCGGCCGCCTCCAATGCCTGACCGCCTCCGAGCCGCTCGCCGCCGGCGAATCCGTTTCCTGCGAGGGCCGGCCGGTGGGCACGACGTTCAACGCCGGCCTCTCGCCCTCGCTGGGCGCGTGGGTCGGGCTGGCCATCCTCGAGATGCCCTACGCCTATCCCGGGGTGGACCTGGAGGTCGGCGCCGGCCCCGCTCGCCGCGCGCGCACGGCGGCCACGCCGCTGGTCATCAACCGCAGCCTGCTCATCTCGCCGCACCGGGACAGCTACCACAGCCGGACAGCGCGGGACCTCCCGCCACTGGAGCCCGGGAGCGGCCGTGCGCCGGTTTGAGGGCGCCAACGTCCTGGTGACGGGCGCTTCCCGCGGCCTGGGGCGCGCGCTCGCCGCCGCCTTCGCCGCCGAGGGTGCCTTCGTATGGATCCACTACCAGGGCCGGGCGGACCAGGCCGCCGTTGCGCTGGAGCAGGTGCGGAGCGCGGGGGGAACGGGCGAGGTGCTCCGCTTCGACCTGCGGCAGAAGCCGCAGATCGAGGAGGGCATGCGGAGGGTCTTGTCCGAGCGCGGCTCGCTGGACGTGCTGGTCAACAACGCCGCCATCCTTTGTGACGCCCCCGCCGCGCTGCTCTCGAGCGAGGAGTTCGACGAGGTCCTGGCGGTCAACCTGTCCGGGATGTTCACCTGCGCGCGCGCCGCGGCGCGGTCGATGCTGGGACGGGGCAAGGGGTCGATCGTGAACGTGGCCTCGGTGGCCGCGTTGCGCGCCACGCCCGGGCAGGCCGCCTACGCCGCCTCGAAGGCGGGCGTCCTGGCCCTGACGCGCACGCTGGCGGTCGAACTGGGCCCCCGCGGCGTGCGGGTCAACGCCGTGGTCCCGGGACTGTTCGAGGAGGGGATGGGGGCGCGGCTGGATCGGCGCGTCCGCGAGCGCATGCTGGAGGCGACCCCGGCGCGCCGGTTCGGCCGTCCCTCCGAGCTCAGCGAGGCGGTGCTCTTCCTGGCGTCGGAGCAGGCCTCCTACGTGCTGGGCCACGCGCTGGTGGTGGACGGGGGCCTCTCGCTGTGAGCCGTCCTCCCGCGGTGCTCCTCTTCCCCGGGCAGGGCTCGGAGCACGCCGGGATGGGGCTGGCGTTCGCCGCCGCCTCCGCGCGGGCCGCTTCGCTGCTCGATCTCGCCTCGTCGGAGGCCGGCTGCGACCTGCGGCGGGTGCTGCGCGAGGGTGGCGCCCCGCTGGAGCGCAGCTCGGTGCTCCAGCCGGCGCTGGTGGCCGTCTCGCTCTCCGCCTTCGCTGCGTTGAGCGAGGCCGGGTTCGAGCCGTGGGCTGTGGCTGGGCACTCGCTGGGCGAACTGAGCGCCCTGAGCGCGGCGGGG